>CAZXCQ010000283.1:0-8220 GCA_964639275.1 uncultured Desulfobacteraceae bacterium
CAACCCTATAGCCCTAAGGGGTGGAGTGAGGATACGCCATTTTGAGACGGCACTGGCGGGCCCCTTATTAGAGGCATGTGGAAGAAAAAAAGACCCCCATGCCACACCTTTCCGCCCTGTTCTTTGAGATGTTACGTTTTTCCGTTGAATCACCAAAACCCCTTGCACAGTCTGGAAAAAAAGTCTGTTGCAATAAGGTATATTATGGTAAGTAACCAAGTGGCCTTGAGATGGGTGAGATGGGAGGCGCCAGGAGGTTTTCGCAATGAACATAGCCAAAAACCTTCAAACAGCGGCTTTTTATTTTCCTGACCGGCCCTCCGTCATTGAGGAGGGTCGAAGGATCAGTTTTTTGGAATTCTCTCAGGAGGCCAACCGGGTAGCGACGGCGCTCCTTCGGATGGGGGTCCGGCCCGGGGATCGCGTGGCCCTGTGTGCCCCCAACTCGTTTCGCTGGCTGGCCTTTTATTATGGCGCTCTGGCGGCAGGGGCGGCAGCCGTGGCCCTCTCAAACGTCCTGACCCGCAATGAACTGACCCAGGTCCTCGGTGATGCACAGCCAAAGATCCTGTTTACGGTGGCCGAGAAACTGAATGATCTTGGTGAAAGGGGAGAGCATCCCTACCTGGAAAAGATCGTGTGCAAGGAGGGCGATATCCCTTACCAAAGACTCATTGAAGAAGGGGACCGCCATTTCAGGGTCATTGACAGAAGCCGTATGGACACCGCGGCCATCGTATATACAGGGGGAACCACAGGCACCCCGAAAGGGGTGATGTTGACTCATGAAAATCTGATGACCTCCATCTGTAACGTCTCCCACAACGAGAGATCCACCCGCAGTGACTGCTCACTCTGTTTTCTTCCCCTCAACCACGTCTTTGCCCAGATCCATATTATGAATGCCACCTTTTATAGCGGGGGCTCTCTGGTTATCCTCCCATCCTTTGATCTGGAAAGGGTTCTCTATGCCATAGAGAACCATGGCGTGACCAAGTTTTATGCGGTGCCGACCATTTATATTCGGTTTCTAGAACTCGACAACCTGAAAGAACGATTGGGATCGATCAGATACTGTTTTTCTGCCGCCGCCAGCATGGCAGCCGAACTGGTACGTGAGTGGAAGACACGCACGGGACTTGATATCTATGAGGCCTATGGCATGACCGAGAGTGCCTCCATGGTCACCTATAACCATTACTATCGTCACGTGATCGGCTCTGTTGGGACACCGGTAAGTACCGTTGAGGTCCAGATAAGGGATCAACTGGGAAATATTCTGGAGCCTGGAGCCGAAGGAGAGATCTGTATGTGTGGCCCCAATATCATGAAAGGGTACCTCAACAAGCCGGAGGAGACCCGTGCGGCCTTCTGGGGGAGCTGGCTTCGAAGTGGTGACATCGGTGTGACGGACAAGGACGGCTATCTCTTTATTGTGGATCGCCTGAAGGACATGATCATCAGCGGTGGAGAAAACGTCTATCCGAGGGAAATTGAAGAGATCCTCTTTGCCAGACCCGAGGTGCAGGAATGTACGGTCATCGGTCTGCCAGACAAGGAGTATGGGGAAAGGGTAACGGCCTTTATCATTCCCAAAGAGGGCAGGGATCTGGACCCTGCCGCATTAAAGGCCTTTCTGAAGGAACGCCTGTCCCCTTTTAAGGTCCCAAAGGAATTCGTAAAGGTATCTGAACTGCCGAAGAGCAATACGGGCAAGATCCTCAAAAGGGAACTGAGGAAACAGGTATTGGACAGGGCCAGATACAGAGGAAGTAAGTGGTAAGCGGTGTCTGGAGAAAAGGGTTGTCGTCGCAGAGGACGGCAACCCCTTTTGTGTGGAGATCAATCCTTATTCATACTTCTTAATCAGGGACTCTATGGTCTCGACGTAGTATTGAGCGGGGAGCCCTTTTTCTTTGGCCATCTCTACATAACCCGCGATAACGGGTTTGACGGCCTCTGCCCACCGAGCGCTCTCGTTGTCAGAGAGGGTGATGACCTTATTGCCCAGGCTAAGGCCATAGGATCGCCCTTCGGCATCGCTCATATCCCATGCCATGCCATGTCTTCCGATCCACTCGAGACTGACCAGTTCCATTACCTCCTGGACATCCTTTGGCAGGGCGTTCCATTTGTCAAGGTTCATGCACACATAGAAGCCGTGGGAGTAACTGACACTAAAGCAGTCAACGATATATTTGATAACCTCGGCCTGTTTCCACCCCTTTAAGACCTCCACCGGTGAGAAGCTGGCATCCACAACGCCTTTCTGAAGTGCCTCATACACGGCGCCCATACCCATAGAAACCGGAACAGCACCCAGTGCCTCGGCTTCCTTGGCCCCGCTCCCCATCACCCGGACCTTGAGCCCCTTGAGTTCTTCCAGTGTGCTCACCGGCTTTTTGGTGAGAAGGAGGCCGGGGCCGTGGGCGTGGAGATAGAGGACCTTAACCTTTGAAAGCTCTTTGGGTTTGAATTTGTTGTAAAAATCGTTGATGATAAAGGTATTTGACCTGCCGCTGACATAGCCGAGAGGAAGGTCAAAGGCCTCCATGGTAGGGAAGACGCCACGGCTGTATGCAAAGACCGACATCCCAATATCGGTGATCCCCATGCGAATTCCGTCATACATCTTGGGTCCTTTGAGTAACGAACCACCGGGATAGTAGGTAATCTTGACCTTTCCGTTGGTTCGCTTTTCAACCTCCTTTGCCCAGGACTCGCCCAATTTGGCCTGGACATGGGTCGGGGGAAAAAAGTTGGCGTAGCAGAGTTCAATAGATTTTGCCACCGCGGCGTTGGAACCGGACAGAAAAAATACCCGTACGGCCACAACAAGAAAAAAGACCAAAAATCCTCTTTTCGTCTTCATAAACCTCCCCCTTGTTCTAAGTGCTTCGTCTCATAAATTCGGTGACATATTTCTCAGTTGAACCGTGTTCACGTGCTCGTATTTCTGGATTCCGGCTTTCGCCGGAATCCAGTTCCTCAAGATGCGCTACCGTATTTGTAAAACCATGTACTAAAGATTAAGAGAAATATTATTCTTTTGATCCGATCCGGTTGGGTGTGGTTATGGTCCTGATTTACCGAGATGGGTATTATCATGCCAATTGTGGGTGTGAATGTCTATGTTCTTTAGGGCGTTCCCAAGGATTTTCCTTTGGAGGCGATCTTCAGCGCTCTTCCCCATGCTCGTTGCCCTGCTTATCTGCAACCCTATCCTCCGGTTCTTTCCAGAGATTGCCCTGTACTTGCCAAGTCTTATGCGCTAAAATCGGCCAAGACGTCTCATAATGTGATTTCCTTTACTCCAAGGAGGTGGATATCTGTGGTAATAAAGAAAGATGACCCCATGAAAGGGGTTGTTACATCCCGAAGATGTCCGACCTGCGGGCACCACGAAGTGGGTATCATCTCCAAGGATAACACGTTCCATCCTTTGAGACCCGGCACCTGGGTACAGATCCTGGAGGGTGGTCCTCCTGAGACACCCAGGGGAGAGGGACCTGATCTGCCCGTCGGCGTATCCCCTCGGGTAAGCAAAAAGGAATCCCGCGTCAGACCCTGGGTCCCTGCGCCTGTAAGGGGGAACAGATCCCTGAGGCAAAAATATGGTGTGATCCTGCCGGCGGATTTATCAGCGGGGCGAATAGACGGGAAGCTCTTTGAGGCGGCCTATCTCGAAAAGCTGCGAAGGCTTATCGAAAGGGAGGTAGATATTCCCGTTGCCGTAATACTGGATCAGTTTTTCACCGGGCCTCATCTGGCCTCGGGCAGCCCAAAACAGATCGCCCTTAACATGTGGCAGGAGCTGGAGGAGATCAGGCGGCCCGTTGAACTGATGAAGTCCTGGCTTGAGAGTCCAAACGAGGAGCGTTTCGCCAATCTGATCGCGCCCGTGACAAAGGATGATCTTGAAGCCACCCCCATAAGCGAAGAGGAAATAGAGAAAGATCTCGACCAACTCTCTTTGGAGGAATTCCTGGGGCTACTGTGCTCATGAGAACCCTGTAGACCGTCCGTATGGCCCAAGATTTGAAGATCTGGATGGGGTTTCTTAACATACCCAAATGGGGTAAACGGAGAGATACTGGATGAGAATAAGGAACGTATTTTCTTTCTGGCATCAAGACACAGGCATCCCGGGGTCCCCTATGGTTGGATTTGGGGGGGCTTGGATATGATATCTTTGGCAGTGGCGGGTTCGGGGTCGCGATCCATCCTTCAAACCCCAAACCCGTAACCCGTAAAATCCAAGATCAAGGGGGTCTTAAAGATACTTCTTGATTTCTTCGGTCAGGGCCGGAACAACATCAAATAGGTCGGCAACCACACCATAGTCGGCCTTTTGAAATATCGGGGCATCCTCATCCTTGTTTATCGCCACGATCACCTTGGAGGTGCTCATGCCAGCCAGGTGCTGAATCGCCCCGGATATGCCACAGGCGACGTAGAGGTTGGGGGAAACCACCTTCCCTGTTTGACCGACCTGATCGGAGTGGGGTCGCCATCCAGCGTCTACGGCCGAACGCGAGGCACCCACGGTGGCACCGATAAGGTCTGCAAGCTCCTCGAGGATTTTGTAGTTCTCAGGTCCCTTCATCCCCCGACCACCGGAGACAATCTTGTCCGCCTCTGTCAGGTCAACCTTGCCGCTCTCATCCTTGACAATATCAACCACCCTGGTCTTTAGTGAGCCATCGTCAAGGCTGAAAGATCCATCAACGACCTCCGCCGACCTGGAGGTATCGGGCTCATTGATGCTCATTACGTTTGGCCGGGTTGTGGCCATTTGTGGCCAGCTGTCTTCAAAGGTCACCTTGGCATAGGCCTTGCCCGCATAGATTGGCCGGGTTGCAACAAGATCCCCATTCTCAACAGAGAGGACAGTGCAGTCCTGGGCCATGCCCACACCCAGATTGGCCGACAGTCGGGCCGACAGGTCCTTTCCCTGAACAGAGGCCCCGATCAAGAGTATCGCAGGATCATCGGCCTTGATCAGCTGGGAAATAACCCCCACATAGGCATCCGTCGTATAGGTCCCCAGCCTGGGATCATCTGCCACCAAGACCTTGTCAGCACCATAATGCCCCAACCCGGCGCCCTTGTCCTTGATACCTGAGCCCAGCAACACAACCGTCAATTTTTGACCCGATGCGTCCGCCAGACGTCTTCCTTCGCTCGTAAGTTCATAGGTAATTTTTCGGATCTCTCCATCCCTTTGCTCAGCAATTACCCAAACTCCCTGTGCCATTTGCAATATCTCCTTATATAAAAGTCAATCCTCTATGATTATCGCCTGTTCCCAACGGTCAGGGTCGATGGCCTCAGATAAGCTTTGCCTCTTCGTGGAGCAACCGGGCCAGTTCAGCCGCCTTTTCCTGGGGTGTGTCACCCTCAATGATCTTTCCCTCCGCTCTTTGCGGGGGAGGGGTGAGTTCCACAATCTTCACCTTTCTTCCGCCTTCCCCGACCTCTGAAGCGTCCAGACCGAGATCGGCAAGGCTCTTCTCATCAAGGGGTTTCTTCTTTGCCTTCATGATCCCTGGCAATGAGGCGTATCTGGGCTCGTTGAGACCCTTCTGCGCCGTGATGAGTGCGGGCAGGCTGGACTCGATCACAAGGACTTCACCCTCAACCGGTCTGTTAACCTTTACGGATTTGCCATCCTCTCTCACCTCGACCTTCACGATCAGCGACAGCTGTGGGATACCCAAAAGCTCGGCCAAGGAGGCCCCCACCACGCCCATATCGTCATCCACACCTCGCTGCCCGGTAAAAATGAGGTCATAGTCGAGGTCCTTTATGGCGGCGGCTACGGCCTTTGCCGTTGCCAGGGAATCACTCCCTTCCAGGGCATCATCACTGATAAGGATTCCCTTGTCCGCTCCCATGGCCAGGGCAGTGCGGAGCGATTCAGTCACCCTCTTGGGACCGAGACCCACAACGGTAACCTCACCGCCAAATTTCTCTTTTAATCTCAAGGCCTCCTCGACGCCAAATTCATCATAAGGGTTCATTACCCACTTGATATCATCTTTCACAATTGATCTCCCGCCGGGAGCAATCTTGATCTGGGTCTCCGTGTCAGGGACCTGTTTAATACATACAATAATATTCACTTTTGCCTCCTTTCAACCATTCGTCCTATACCTGTTAATCTAACGTCTCTAAACTTCCCTGAGCTTCTTATTCCCCATAACCCTTCACTTTCCCTCAGACCTGTATCCCCTTTAAGAAATACCCGCTGATCTGCTTGGCAGCGGTTTCAATATCATACCGCCTGCGGGTTGACAATACCCAGAACCTGGACATCTCATCCAGGGCCCCAAAAAAGGCCCTCTTGGCCACACCCGGGATAATATCCTTCTTAAAAACCCCTTTTTCCTGGCCTTCCTTAACGATATCTCCAATCAGGTCCAGGTATTGGATAAATTTTTCATTCTTGTACTCCTTCATAAACCGACTGCTCTGCCGGAGTTCGACCTGAATGATCTCTGCCATATCCTTATCCTGTTCTATCAATTGAAGATGGGCCAGGGCAAACCTCTCAAGCTTTTTGGCAGGATCATCCAGTTCCGAAACCTTGGCCACCATGTTTTCGAGCACGGCCTTTATCTGTTCCTCAAAGAGTGAAATCAGGATATCATCCTTGTTCTCAAAGTAGATATAGATAGTCCCATCAGCGACCTGTGCCTCCCGGGCGATTTCGGATATCTTTGCGGGGTAAAAGCCCTTTCTGGCAAATATCTTTGTGGCCGCCTTTATGATCCTGTGGTATTTATCGCTGCTTTTTCTCCTGCTCACCGTGCCTCACTCCTTGCGTATTCACCGTCTCATAGTAATCTTGTCATTCGTCATGCCGGACTTGATAAGCCTGCCCTGTACTCGATACGGGGGCATCCAGAAAGAATCCCTGGATTCCGGCCCCTCGGCCATGAGCGACTCGACATGAGCTCGTCACATGTCTCGGAGCCGAATGGCTTCCGCCGGAATGACGGAGTATCGGACAATTATGAGACGGTTAATTACTACCCAAAAACAAACGGCCAAAACAAGCCACCCCACCCATACCCTCCCCCGTCAAGGAGGAGGGGTAGGGAGGGGGTCAGATTGCCGCAGGTTCTTGAGATCTTAACCGCTTGATTTGATGAATGGCTATTCATTCACAAATTTACTACCATTTGGTTTTGGAGGGTGTCAAGGATTTTTCAGGGCCTTTGCCGTCTCGATACCTCTTGACAAAAAACAATGGATTGCATTAGATAAAGAAAAAATGAGGTTAAGGTGGAAAGGGGGGTGATCAACACCGGTGAGGATAAGGCTTGAGGGGGTATGAATTCACATCCAAATTTATTAAGGAGGACAGATCATGCGTAGATTATCGATTTTGGCGACTGTTTTGGTGGTTGTGGCGGGGATAATTGCCCTGGGTTTTCCAGGCGGGGCCGTGGCCAAGGACATAAAGGTCGGGGCGGTGATCAACCTGACGGGTCCGGCCTCTACATGGGGGCAGTTCCACGCCAAGGGACAGCAAGATTACACCCGTTACATCAACGAGGAAAAGGGTGGGATTGCCGGAAACAAGATCGATCTGACCGTTGTGGACCATGCCTATAAGGTCCCCGAGGCACTCAAATATGTCAAGAAGTTCTGTACCTCAGATAAAATGGACATGATTGCAACGTGGGATGCCGGGTCGGGCATCATGGCAAAACCAATCATCCAGAAATACAAGACCCCCAATCTCAATTACTCCACCTATCAGGGGATACTCAAGCCACCTGTGGATTATGCCTTCCTCCCCTTTGGTGCTTACAACATGGACTGCTACGCGGTCCTGGAATTCATCAAGGCCATCCACAAAGGTCCGGGAGCGCCAAAGGTGGGGCTTTTGACTTACAACAATGCCTACGGGAAGTCCATACACGACCCGAGCAAAGAGTATGCGGCCAACCACGGTATAGATATTGTTGCCATAGAGATGTTCCCGCCCAAGTCGCTGGATCTCAACACCGAACTGCTCAGGCTCAAGGACAAGGGTGCCGAATATATCTTTATGCAGTGTCTTCCCTCCGCCATCCTGATGGCCCTGCAGTCTGCCGATCGTGTCAACTACGAGGTTCCATTTTTCGGGACGTGGACCTCTACCGACCCTGATTTCTTTAAACGCGGGAAGGGCCTGATCCGCGACCGAATGCATATGCAGTTCCCGGG
>CAZXCQ010000284.1:0-8152 GCA_964639275.1 uncultured Desulfobacteraceae bacterium
AACGCCGCGATCCGCCCAAATGCACAGGGATCCTGCATGAAAAAGAGGTGCCCACCCTCAAACAGTTCCAAACATGCACCCGGAATCTGCCTGTGAATTGCCTCGAGATTGGAGATGGGCGCAACACCATCATACCGACCGCCACAGACAAAAACAGGCATCTGCAGGTTTAGCAGGCGGTCGTAAGTATCATGCCGCATGCGTGCCTCAAGTTGTCGGCGCGCGCCATCCTCCCGGCCTGGCTCATCTGCCCCAACTATGAGGCCCGCTTCGATCTGGTCTACGAGTTCCTGAAATTGTTGTGGGTTGGCCGTCTGCCATGTGGCGTCGTGACGTGTATCACTCAGCGGCACAAGGCACAGGGCCTTTTCCCTCGCAGACAGGTCAGTCAGTTCGTGGAGGGGATAGGAATGTCCTCCTGCGCCTCCACTGCTCGTGCACGCCAGCACCAGTCTTTCTACGCGTTGAGGGTAGCGGAGTGCAAATTCCTGCGCCACCATGCCACCGAACGATATGCCGAATACGAGGCAGCAGTCCCACCCCACCGCGTCCAGCAGACCATCTGCGTCTGCGGCATATTCCGCCATGGTATATGGAATATCGGGTTTTTCGGTCCGACCAAGACCCCGTTGGTCATAGGCCAAAATCTTGAAGCTCCCCGCAAGGGGTGAATCGAAAATACTTGGTTTGCGCCGGAGGTCTCCTCCTGTGCCACTGATAAAGAACAACCGTGGGCCTGAACCACGAATCTCATAATATATCCGGATATCCCTGACATCAATAAATGGCATCCAACACGTCCAGGTCTAAGGCAATGCTGTAACCCCTTTATTCTCCACCATAGGCAGTCTTGTTGTACAGTGAGACATGGGTAGGCTTAAACAGCAGTACCTCATTCACATCCTGCAGGAAGGCGAACTCCTCAACCAGGGGTTTGAATTCCTTTTTCCCTATGTCACTCAGGCAGTGATAGAACAGAATGGCAATTTCATAACTCGATACATGCGCCTTCAACAGATTTGCATATAATTGTTTGTTTTCGATGTCACTGTTCTTGATAAACATCAGGGAATTATAGAGGTGACGAAAATAATGCCCGATTACGGCCTGCGCAAACTTGAAAAAATTGAGATAGGCCTCATTTATTTTGTCGATTTCAGACGCCGAGTCATTGTTTTTCTCCTGGCTTTCATAATGCATACCAAGCCAGGTATCATATATCTCCTCAAAACAACCTCTCCCTTGAACGGTCTCTCGTTGGCCGGGCAACTGAATCGAATTGACAATATCTGAATTCAATCGGAGCATCTGGAAAAAGGTGTTCTCAAAGGTCTGTATCCTCAGATTGTACCTCTGTTCTTCATCCCGATCACGTGCCTCGGCCAGTTCTTTCTGTTGGATAATGATGGTGTAAATAATGCCGGCCAGGGCCAGTCCCCCAAAAAAGGCATTTACCGCTCCAAACATATCCCCGATCACACCTCGTTCAGGGTGATCATAGAGCAACAGGAAATTTACGAGCCACAAGGAGATCGTCACCACCAGCAATAGGGCAAACACAGTGATGGGGGATCGCGGGAGACTTCTTCGTTTTGACCCCGGTTTCATGATGTCCCTCTTCGTTCTCCTTGAGGCTCCATATGTCTAGCCAGATTCCGCCGTGGCAAAGAAGTTCCCCATTTATGGACATATATGGCCTTAATGTCAAGACGGGTTTTGTCAAGCCACCCAGTTGCACTACCGGAGGGTGGAGAGTCCACATAAAGAATCCACCCGCAAAGCGGGTGGTATTGGGTTAACCCCTGGAGGGAGGTAAGCTTCCCTCAATAAATCGCTTTCCGGAGTAATGGAGTGGTGGCCTCCGGCTCGGAGAGAGTACTGGAGTAATGGAGTCGCTTTAAAAGGAAGAGTGGCTATTGGGGGTAATGGAATGGATGTAGGGCATGATGCCGCTTACGCTCCGGGCCATCGCACGCCTATTCGTCTTGGTCGGGATCCAGCAGATCTAACAGGCTTAGAGCCACCCTTTTTTTTAGTTCAGCAATGGTCTCGTCAAACAATCGCTGATCCTCTTGCATGATATCCTGGGCGTCATGAATATTAAGCGCTTCTTCCACCATATGCCCTCCCAACATTCCAAATCGCGTTTTTTGTCTAGCATGCAAAAATCATGCGAAACCCGTTGGGCTTGTTGCAATGTCACTATTTGCTTGAAATTTCAGTGTGTTATGCAATTTGAAATATCAAGACCAAAAAAAGAAATTGTGTAAAAAACGACCCGCTATGTTTTGTAAGTAACACATTTTGTTCGAAATATTGGAAAAACAGGGGCATTTTCTATGTTTATTGACAGGACCTCTACGAGCTGTTACTAAGGGGGGCAAGAAATCGTTTGAAAAGACCGAAAGGGGTATCCTTCCTTTTTGGCTCTCCGTCGTATTACACCCGTAAGACACAGCCCAAGAAAGTATCATCGAAATTCCATATGAGCCAGGGAAAGATAATAGAATATATTGACCACGGCAAGTTTGTCTGCACCCTTTGCCTGCAGGACAAGGGCAATAGGCTGCTTTTGCTGACCCCAACAAGCCGCCAGATCAACCTCGCCCCAAAAAGAGCCGTTCTCATCACGGGCTCTACTGTTGATGTCTCAAGATCGAGGGAAGACCTCCTGCAAGGGTTGAGACAGGCAGAAGAGAAGAGAAACAGACTGAAGGGTCAGATTGACGTACAGGAGCTTTGGGAGCTTACCAAGGACGAAAAGGAAATCTTCGACCACAAATATCTTGCCCAATTGGTTTTCGGTGAGACCGCAACCGATGACCACTTCTCCGCACTGGTCCGGGCACTCTTCGAAGATCGCGTATATTTCAAGATGAAAGACGGGCTTTTCCTGCCAAATTCTGAGAAAAGGGTTGAACAGATCCTAAGACAAAGAGAGGAAGAGGCGCTGAAAGAAGAGAGGCTGAGGGATGGAAGCCTCTGGTTGAATGCCGTCCGGCAGGGCAGAGAGGCTGGGGAGCCTTCCTGCCGGAAAGATATAATCGATACCCTTATCAAACTGGCCCTTTACGGAAACGAGGCGCCCGAGCTGAAATACGGGAAGGAGTTGCTCTCAAGGGCCGGAGTAACCGATATACGGAAGTCCAGGGATCTGCTCGTCAGACTCGGCATATGGGATGAGGACGAGAACCTTGAGATCCTTCGATTAGGCATTGAAACCTCATTTACCAGGGGACAACTGGAGGAGTCGTCCCGCCTGGCCAAACAGAAGACGTCTCTTGAAGACCGTGAGGACCTGAGGGACTTGCCTGTCATGACCATTGATGGGCCGCTGACCCGTGACTATGACGATGCCTTAAGCCTTGAAAAGGTCGGCGACACCCTCGAACTCGGAATCCACATCGCAGACGTGGCCGGTACCATTCCACAGGCTAGCATCCTTGACCAGGGGGCAGCGGAAAGGGGCTCTTCTCTCTATCTGCCGCGAAGACAAATACCCATGATCCCACCGGACCTCTCACAGGGCAGTATGAGCCTCATAAAAGGATGCGACAGGCACGCCGTCTCACTTTTGACCCGGTTTGACAAGAGCGGTAGGCTCCTCGACTACCGCTTTGCGCGAAGTGTGATTAGGGTCAAGCAACAGCTGATCTATGATGAAGTGAATCAAAGCCTGATTGAGGAAGACCTTTTCAAAGACATGTATCAACTCTGCCGACACCTGCGTCAAAAAAGGGTTGACCAAGGCGCACTCAGCCTTTCACTTCCCGAAATAGAGGTAAAGTTCAATCCCGACTCATCGCTCTCACTGGAATTGGTTGACCAAAACACCCCATCAAGGATGATCGTGTCGGAGTTTATGATCCTATACAACTGGTTAATGGCCACCTTTTGCAGAGAGAATAAACTGCCGATCCTGTTCAGGACCCAGCAAGATCCCACTGAAAGACTGGATCCACAGGAAAAGACACTCATTTACTACGTCTTTCAACAACGCAGAAAGCTCAACCCCCTTTACATAGACACCGCTCCGAGTTCCCACAGCGGACTCGGCCTCGACGTCTATACCCAGGCAACCTCTCCCATCAGGAGATACCTTGATCTTGTGGTCCAGCGTCAGATAAGCAGCTTTCTCATGGGAAAGGGACCGATCTATAATGAGGAAAAGCTGGAAGAGATCAGGACCTCTGTTGGGCCCATAGTAAAGGCGCTTGCCATGGTAAAGCGAAATCGCATCCGCTATTGGACCCTAAAATTTTTCGGTCAGCATCTGGGAGAAGGATACAAGGCCATTGTCCTGGATGAGCTCAAGAACAAATACCGGATCGTGCTGGAGGATTTTCTCCTACTGGCTGAATTGAAACGGCAAAATGGGGTTATCCTTGCCCCGGGCCAGGAGATCCTGGTGGAGGTAAAGAAGAGTGATCCGTGGGAAGATCTGCTTGAGCTCGCATATGCTGATGGCTCGATGGACTATTCTCGTCCAAATACCCTTTTGTAGATCTCATCCACATACTTTAGGTGGTAGTCAAGGTCAAAGATATCATCGATCTCTTTTTCGCTCAGGTACTCTCCGATCTCGTCATCTTCGAGGATCAGCCGTTTGAATTCCTGATCGCTCTCCCACACCCTCATGGCATTTCTCTGGACCATAACGTAGGCCTGCTGTCTTTCGACACCCTTTTCCGCCAGTTTCACCAGGACCTGCTGGGAAAAGATCAACCCCTTTGTTTTTTGCAGATTCTCAATCATCCTCTCAGGATGGACCACCAGGTCTCTGATTATCCGGGTCAGACGATGAAGCATAAAATCAATAAGGATGGTGCTGTCTGGAGCAATCACCCGTTCCACAGAGGAATGGCTGATGTCCCTTTCATGCCATAGGGCCATATTTTCCATGGCCGCCAGGGAATTGGAGCGGACCAGACGGGCCAGACCCGATATGTTTTCGCACCCGATTGGATTCTTCTTGTGGGGCATGGCAGAAGAGCCCTTTTGCCCCTTCGAAAAGGCCTCCTCTGCCTCCAGGACCTCTGTCCTTTGCAGATGCCGTATTTCAACCGCAATCTTCTCCAGGGTCCCTGCCAGGATCGCAAGGGTGGTAAAGTAGTGGGCGTGACGATCGCGCTGAATAATCTGTGTCGATATCTCCGCGGCCGTGAGCCCCAGTTTTTCACAGGTCAGATATTCTATACTGGGTGAGACGTTGGCAAAGGTCCCCACCGCACCCGAAAGCTTCCCGTAGCTGATTACCTCCAAGGCCACTTCCAGCCGTCTCAGGTTCCGGCGCATTTCGGCGTACCATACAGCCAGCTTGAGACCAAAGGTTATCGGTTCCGCATGTATCCCGTGGGATCGACCAATCATAACGGTATACTTGTGTTCAACCGCCCGATCCTTCAAGACAGCCATAAACTGCTCAACATCCCGGATAATCACATCCATGGCCTCCTTCATGAGAAGCGCAAGACTCGTATCCAGGATGTCCGACGAGGTCAGACCCAGGTGGATATAGAGCGAATCAGGGCCTACGTTTTCAGCCACGTTTGTCAGAAAAGCAATGACATCGTGCTTTGTCTCCTCCTCTATCTCTAGGATCCGTTCCACCGAAAATCCGGCCTTCTCCTTGATCTTCTGGAGGGCTTCGAGTGGAATCAACCCTACCTCTGCCATGGCTTCGCAGGCCGCAATTTCAACCTCGAGCCACTTTGCATAACGATTCTCCGCCTGCCATATCCGGCCCATTTCAGGGCGAGTGTAACGCTCGATCATCTCATGACTCCCTTCCTGGCTTCAAGGGCCCAGTGCCCTAAGACCTCTTCCTTAAAGGCGAATGCAGACCCAATAGCCACCGGCACCAGGGAGCCCGCAAGAAAAGGCGCCCTGAGGGCTTTCAGGTAAATATTCATGGTTGCAAAGTTCCGGATTATATAGTTTATTTCCCCTGGCCAGAGAGGGCCATTTCCTTACTCTGGAAGGCGGGGGCTTTCACTTACCAGAGTAGCCACGCGGTTTCAACCCATTAAAGTATACTGAGATCCAAAATACCACTATCCCTGATGCAAAAAAGGCCCAGTGCCAAAGGCTATGGATTTACAAAAGGTTCAAAGACAAGAAATACCGTTGCGTGACACCGGGGACGAGACCTTTGTTTCACAATTGGGACCTGTCCTTTTTTTGACGGCGATCTTCTTCCTCAACTTTATTGCTCGAATCGTTCTCGCCCCCTTGATGCCCGCCATTGAGACTGATCTGGGTCTGGACCACGCCGAGGCAGGATCGCTTTTTCTCTTGATCTCCATAGGCTGTTTTATCTCCCTCTTGGGATCCAGCTTCCTTTCCTCCCGGCTCAACCACAAAAGCGTCATTACGATCTCGGCCGTCGCAGTCGGTGTTGCACTCTTGGCCATCTCTTTCTGCAACAGCCTGTGGGCAATGCGCGCGGCCCTCTTCTTGCTCGGGCTATCGGCAGGGATGTATCTCCCCTCAGGTATTGCAACACTTACCTCTCTGATCCAGACCAGGCACTGGGGCAAGGCGCTGGCCATCCACGAACTGGCCCCCAATATGGGCTTTGTGGCTGCCCCCCTGGTCTCCGAGGCACTCATGTTGTGGTTCTCCTGGCGGGGTGTACTGGTTCTTCTGGGGTGCGGTTCCATGGTCGTCGGAATCGCATTTTCCCGGCTGGGTAAGGGGGGGGAATTTCGGGGGGAAGCCCCCGGCCTCGGGGCATCGCGAGAGCTCTTTTCACTGCCCGATTTTTGGATTATGGTCGTCATATTCAGCCTGGGTATCGGCGGCACCTTGGGCGTATACGCCATGCTGCCGCTCTATCTGGTCGCCGCTCATGGTATCGATCGCCACTGGGCCAATACCCTGGTGGCATTATCACGGATCTCGGGGCTTTTGGTGGTGTTTTTTTCTGGATGGGCCACGGATCATTTTGGCCCAAAGCGAACCATGAGTGCCGTACTCCTGCTGACGGGAACGGTTACCGTTCTCCTGGGGTCGGCCTCAGCCACCTGGGTCGTGATCATCGTGTTCCTGCAACCCGTAATGGCAGCCTGTTTTTTCCCGCCTGCCTTCGCCACCCTCTCTTCCATAGGCCCTTCCAGGACAACAAATGTGGCTGTCTCGCTCAGTGTTGCCGCTGCCCTTATCCTGGGAGGCGGCGCCATCCCCATGGGAATAGGTTTTATGGGTGATGCAGGTTTATTTCCCCTGGGTATCGGCCTGGTGGGGGCACTGATACTCATGGGGTCTCTCTTATCGCTACGCCTAAAAGCCCCGCACAAAAAAAGTTGACTGTCTTAGGGATGATTTGGCCCCCACCTCTCAAGGGGACACTGACCACAAAGCGGGTTCCTTCGGCAGTAGCCCTTGCCCGCCCTTACAATTAACGCGTGAAACTCACCAAAGAGGTCTGCATCCTCTGGAAGGTGGTCCATAAACAGTTCCTGCAATTCATAGTAGCCCGCCCCCTCTTCGATCATACCGTGTCGACTCAGAATCCGGTGGGTGTAGGCATCAATAACAAAGACGGAACGGTGAGCGGCGTAGAGCAGGATGCTGTCCGCGGTCTCAGGTCCGACCCCCTTGACAGAAAGGAGGCCTTGCCGAAGGGTTTGAGTCCCCTCTCCTAGAAAGAGTGAAAGATCGCTATCATACTGTTCCGTGATAAATTGGATCAGATTCTTGAGCCGCTTGCTCTTTATATTAAAATACCCGGCCGGCCGGATCTCCTGGGCCAGCTCGGAGGTCCGCACGGAGGAAAGGCGCTTGACCGAAAGCATGCGCCTCTTTTTTAGGTTATCAATGGCCTTTTCCACATTCTTCCAGTTTGTGTTCTGGGTCAAAACAGCCCCCACCATCATCTCCAGTTCTGTGTCAGCCGGCCACCAGTCCTGGCCGCCAAAACGATTCAACAGCAAATCGAACATCTCAAAAAGCCTCTCACCGGTCAGGCTGTGAACCTCTGATTTGAGCCTGTTTATGGCAGCGCCACTTTCCATCCTCTCACACCCCATCTGGGAGATTTTGTAATTTCGTATCAATTTGGCCTTTTGTAACATCTCAAAGAACAGGGGGAAAGGCGTGGCATGGGGGTCTTTTTTTCTTCCACATGCCTCTAATAGGGGGCCCGGCAGTG
>CAZXCQ010000285.1:0-8139 GCA_964639275.1 uncultured Desulfobacteraceae bacterium
AATTTGTTCTTTACACTTAGCATATGGAATTGTATAAAGTAAAGTTTATTTGATTCTGAATCGACCCGATTCCTCCTAAGGCCTCGGCCTCAGGGTTCGCTTTGGAGAGGAAGAGGCCGGTTTCTGACACAACCAAATCGTCCAGATAGGAGATAGTTATGGCACGGATAACAGTTGAAGACTGCCTCAAGAAGGTGGACAATCGATTCCGATTGATCCATCTGGCTGCCAAACGGGTCCGTCAACTGAGAAAAGGGGCCGAACCTCTATTTGTCTGCAAGAACAAAGATGTTGTGGTATCCCTCAGGGAGATTGCTGCGGGGAAGATTTTTCCGGTTGAGAGGCCAGAAAGGGCTCACTCGATCGAGAACAATCCCAAATCGATTCCAATGGGACTTCTCGAGCAAGCCAATGAGGGTTTGCAAAGGGCAGAAAAGGAGGTTCAAGAAGAGGCGTCCGAATAGGGATGCCCCAAGGAATCAACCATGTATAAGAGAGATTACTACGAGGTTTTGGGCATCTCTCGTGATGCAGACGGGGAAGAGGTCAAGAGGTCATACAGAAAACTGGCCATGAAGTACCACCCCGACAGGAACCCCGGGGACAAAGAGGCCGAAGAGCGATTTAAGGAGGCCGCCGAGGCCTATGAGGTCTTGAGAGAGAGGGAAAAGCGAGAGATCTACGATCGCTTTGGTCATGAAGGTCTTGAGGGAAGGGGGTTCAGGGGTTTCAGCGGCTTTGAGGACATCTTTTCCAGTTTTGGAGATATCTTTGAAGATTTTTTTGGATTTGGCACCGGCAGGGGCAGAAGAACCAGGGCCAGAGAAGGAAAGAGCCTTCGCTACGATCTAGAGCTGACCCTGGAGGAGGCCTTTGTTGGAAAAGAAGAAGAGATCGTCTTTAACAAGCTGGAGGCCTGCCAGATATGCAACGGAACGGGTGCAAGCCCCGGTAGCGAACCGCAGATATGTCCCACATGTCAGGGGAGGGGCCAGGTCGTTCGATCCCAGGGGTTTTTTCAGATAAGTACGACCTGCCCGGCCTGTCATGGTCAAGGGCAGACCATCAGCGAGCCCTGCAAAGCGTGCAGGGGTGGTGGCAGGGCTAGGGTTGAAAAACGCATCAATGTCAAGATCCCGCCGGGTGTGGATACGGGGTCGCAGCTCAGATTAAGGGGTGAAGGGGAGCCAGGGGAGTACGGAGGACCCGCCGGTGATCTTTTTGTGGTCATCCACGTCAAAGAGCACGAGTTTTTTGCAAGAGAAGAGGACAGTCTCATATGCCAGATCCCTGTCTCATTTGTCCAGGCGGCGTTAGGGGATACGCTGGTAATCCCCGTGCTGGGTGAGGATGGCGAATATGAATTGGAGATCCCCCCGGGGACACAGCCAGGTGAAGTCATCAGGGTTCCGGGGAAAGGGATGTCGAGCATCAGGGGACACCGTCGAAGGGGTGATCTTTACGTAAAGGTCATTGTCAAAGTCCCGGAGAGGCTGAGCCAGCGACAAAGGGAACTACTGGAGGCCTTTGCCAGGACCGAGGAACTGGCCCCGTCGGGCAAAAGGAGAAAGGTAAAGGATTTTTTGAGAAAGATGACACAGTAGGGCAGAAATCGCAGGTCCCCGCCGGTAGATGCGCGGGGTCTTCAGAGATGAAAGTATAGACGGAAATTGCTTTACATTGTCTTGAATGAATGATAACAAAATAAAATTTTAGCTGCTGTTAGTAAACTGGAGCCCAGAAATCATGCTAAGCAAGAAAAAGCAACAATATTTCAAAGAATTACTTACCCAGAGACTGGCTGATCTTCTGGATGAGGCAAATAAGACCGTAAGCGGCATGACCGACCATCGGGAGAATTTTCCCGACCCTGCAGACAGGGCGACCCTGGAATCGGATAGGAACTTCACGCTCAGGATCAGGGATAGGGAGAGAAGATTGATCGGAAAGATCAAGGATGCCCTGGAGAGGCTTGACAATGGAACCTTCGGGATCTGTGAGGAATGCGAAGAAGAGATCTCCGAGGAGAGACTAATGGCCCGGCCCGTGACCACACTTTGTATTGAATGCAAGAAGAAACAGGAAAACGAAGAAAGGCTCAAGGGCCAGTAACACCAATTTCCTGTCATCACCTAACAAGCCGGCTCAGATTTTATGTCCGGCTTTTTTTGTTTCCTTTGGAATGAAACGACTAGGCCCTGAACACTTTTTGCTGATATGATATGATTGTGCCCCTCAAACGGTCATTAGTAACTGACAGGCGATCGGTAATGCCCCTGTTGGATTGAACAGGAATAGGGGATGAGTCTGGCTATGGGGAAGAGTGAGAATTCAAAACACAGAAAGGGGAGGCCCCCGGAACAGGCACCTGAGGAGGTCATCACCACCCATATCAATGCCGATTTCGATGCCCTGGCATCCATGATAGCTGCCAGCAAGCTTTACCCAGAGGCTGCCCTTGTTTTTCCGGGATCGCAGGAAAAGAATCTCAGAAACTTCTTTCTTCATTCGACATCGTATATCTTTAATTTTACCAAGATAAAAAAGATTGATCTTGATCAGATAAAGCTTCTGATCCTCGTTGATACGCGACAGAGGAATCGAATCGGCAAATTTGCCGAACTTCTGGACAAGGAGGGGGTTGAGGTCCACGTCTACGACCACCACCCCGACTCTGATGACGATGCCCGTGGTCAGATAGAGGTCATCCGCAAGATCGGCTCCACCACGGCCATTTTGACCAGCATTATCCGGGAGAGGGGCATTTGTGTATCTCCTGATGAGGCGACTGTCATGTGCCTGGGGATCCATGAAGATACCGGGTCATTTACCTTTTCCTCCACAAAGGCTGAAGACTATCAGGCGGCCGCGTGGCTGACCGATCAAGGGGCAAACCATAATCTCATTGCCGACATGCTCACGAGGGAGCTTACCGCAGAGCAGGTGTGGCTCCTGAATGATCTGACTCAGGCGGCCACGACCACGGTCATCGATGGCGTAGAGATAGTCATAACCAAGGTTGCCAGGGAAGAATATGTGGGGGACTTTGCGATACTTGTCCATAAGTTTATGGAAATGGAGAACCTCAATGTGGTATTTGCCCTGGCCCAAATGGAGGATCGGGTCTATCTGGTAGCCCGAAGCCGCATCGAAGAGGTCAACGCGGCAGAGATCGCACTGGCCCTGGGTGGCGGAGGGCATCCCCAGGCTGCATCAGCCACCATCAAGAACAAGACCCTTCCCCAGGTAGAGAGATCCTTGCAGGCCCTGTTGAGAAGCAGGGTCAATCCCACGAAAAGGGCCAGGGATATGATGTCCTCACCGGTCATCCATATTTCCCCCAAGGACACCATCAAGAAGGCCGCCGGCCTGATGACCCGCTACAATATCAATGTGCTTCTGGTTATGGATGAAGAGGATATCCTGAGAGGCTATGTTACAAGGCAAGTTGTTGAAAAGGCAATATTTTTTGGCCTCCAGGACGTCCGGGTAAATGATTACATGAATATTGAGTTCTCAAAAGTCCGTCCCGACGCTCCCCTCAGGGAGGTTCAGGAATTGATCATCAGAAAAAAGCTGAGGATACTCCCCGTTCTGGAAGACAGTAAGGTACTGGGGGTCATTACCCGGACCGACCTGCTGAACATCCTCCTGGGGGATCCGTTGATCCCCCAGTTCCTCTATGATTCAAAAAACGCCTCTCATTTTATGAGAAAGAAGAATCTCGCCGCCGTTCTCAAGGAAAGGCTTCCGAGAAAAGTGATCAGACTTCTCAAAAATTTTGGTCAGACCGCTGATATGCTCGGATATAATATCTACCTGGTAGGCGGGCTTGTGAGAGATGTGTTTCTGAGGCGTGAAAACCTGGATGTGGACATTGTTATTGAAGGGGACGGCATCAAGTTTGCCCACGAATTTGCGGAACACCACGATGCCAGGGTCAGGAGTCACCCCAAGTTCGGAACCGCCGTACTTGTCTTTCCGGACGGTTTTAAGGTTGATGTAGCCACTGCCCGCATGGAATATTATGAATCGCCCGGGGCCCCCCCTGTTGTTGAGACCAGTTCCTTGAAAATGGATCTTTACAGACGCGATTTCACGATCAACACCCTCGCCATAAAGCTGAATAAGAGCAGTTATGGAACCCTCATCGATTATTTTGGGGCCCAGGAGGATATCAAGGAAAAGGTCCTGAGGGTCCTGCATAATCTAAGCTTTGTTGAAGACCCGACACGGGTGCTGCGGGCCATCAGGTTTGAACAGAGATTCGGGTTCAAGATAGGAAAGCTTACCCTTGCCCTGATCAGGAATGCCGTCAAGATCAATTGCTTCAAAGACCTCTCAGGCCGCCGGTTCTTTCTGGAACTCAAACTCATACTAAAGGAACAAGACCCCAATAAGGCCATAGAGAGGATGGATGAATTTGATCTCCTTCAGTTTATCTCCCCCGAAATCCGGTTGACCAAAGATCACCGGGAACTCATGGAAGAGATCAGAAAAGTAATCGTCTGGTATAACCTCCTTTATCTGGAGGAGCCCTTTGAACCATGGAAGGTTTACTGGCATGGCCTTACTTCTCCCCTCGACACCGAGGCCCTGAATGCCCTGGCCCAGAAGATGGGGATCGTTGGCCTCAGAGATGGAAGGATGGTCCTCCAGCGGGAGGGCGAAGAGAAGCTCCTGGATTCTCTTTATAGATTTGAGGGTGATAACTATCGGCTCTATACTTTGCTCGTCCCATATGATACAGAGACCCTGCTCTATCTCATGGCAAAGACCGCCAGCGAAAAGACAAGGCGGCTTATCTCCAGCTATTTTACGAGGCTTAAGGGGACAAAGATTCAGCTCAGGGGAAGAGATCTGGTCCATATGGGTTTTGAGCCGGGTCCCGTCTTCAGGAAGATCTTTGACAGCCTGCTGGAGGCCCGTCTAAACAATCTCGTAAGAACCAGGGAGGACGAGGTTAGATTCGTAGAAAAAAGCTGGCAGGTGTCACATAAAAACCAAAAGAGGAGGAGAGGAATCTAGACACATGACAAAAAAGAGAATTGTTAGCGGAATGCGGCCCACAGGAAGAATCCACCTGGGCCACTTACATGGGGCCCTTCTAAACTGGGAGCGACTTCAGCACGAATACGAATGTTTCTATTTTATTGCGGACTGGCACGCCCTGACCAGCGAATATGCCCAGCCCGATATTATTGGAAAAACGCTATATGATATCATAATCGACTGGATTTCCATGGGGCTTGATCCGGAGATATCAACCTTTTTTGTCCAATCGCAGCTCAAGGAGCACGCAGAGCTCCACCTGATCTTTTCCATGATCACCCCGCTCCCCTGGTTGGAGAGAAACCCGACATACAAGGAACAGCTCCGTGAGCTGAGCCAGAAGAATCTGTACACCTACGGGTTTTTGGGGTATCCGGTACTCCAGGCCGCCGACATTCTCATGTACAAGGCAAACGGGGTTCCGGTTGGCGAAGACCAGGCCCCCCACGTTGAGCTCACGAGAGAAATAGCGCGTCGTTTCAACCACTTTTACGGCGAGGTATTCCCGATCCCCGATGTGCTTCTCACCCCCACATCAAAGCTTCTCGGGATTGACCGGCGGAAGATGAGCAAGAGCTATGACAATGCCATATACCTCACAGACCCGGACAAAGAGATCGACAAAAAGGTGGGTGAGATGATTACCGATCCGCAAAGGGCCAGGAAAACGGATCCCGGTGATCCGGATGTCTGCAATGTCTTCTCCTATCACGAGATATATACCGATCCTGAAGTGGTCCAGCAAATCAACGCGGAATGCCGATCTGCCAGGATCGGCTGTGTGGAGTGCAAAAAGATGATGGCCGCCAGCCTGAAAAGGGGTCTTGAACCGCTCAGGGCAAAGAGAAGCGAGCTGGAGGCCGATATAGAAAAGGTCAAGGAAATCGTGGCAGAGGGCAATCGCCGCGCCAGGGCCATATGCAGGGAGACCATGCGAGAGGTGAGGGAGGCCGTTGGGCTACGAGGTTAGACTGGAGATATTTGAGGGTCCTCTTGACCTGTTGCTTCACCTCATTCATAAGAATGAGGTGGATATCTTTGATATCCCGATAGCAACAATCACCGACCAATACCTGGAATATCTGGACATGATGAAGGCCTTAAACATCAATGTGGCCGGCGATTTCCTGGTGATGGCCTCTACGCTGATCCACATAAAGTCAAGGATGTTGCTGCCGGATTCAAAGGAGGAGCAAGAGGAAGAGATATTTAACGAGATCACGCGACCCCTTTTGGAATACATCCGTCTGAGAGAGGCTGCACAAGACCTGTCTGATCGGGAACTCCTGGATAGGGATGTCTTTGCCCGGCGCATACCCCCCTATTTACAAGGGCAGTTGAGGGACAATGGGCTTCAACTGGACGTCAACCTCTTTCAGCTGATTGACGCCTTCAGGCGGGTCATGGACCAGAGGCTGCCCGGTGTCCAGCTGAGCTTTCGACACGAAAGATGGTCTGTAAAGGAAAAGACCCAGGTGATCATTGCATATCTCAGGCAAAAGGGGTCTATTTTCTTTTATGAGCTTTTTTCTGAAGACCGGTCTCTAGGGGAACTTATTGTCTCCTTTCTGGCGCTCCTGGAACTGGTTCACATGGGTCTTGTAAAGGTATTTCAGCCCGACGCCGAAAGTGATATTCGACTGACCCCTTCATTTGAAGAAAATGAAGAAGATGAAGACATGGATGGCAATGGACAAACCGCTCAAATTGATCATTGAGGCGCTTCTGTTTGCGGCAGACAAACCCTTGAATGCCCGTGAAATCAATGGCTGGCTATCAGAGGAGCCCGTGGCGAATATCAGACAGGCGCTCCAGGAGCTCCAGACAGAGTACGATCAACTGGAAAGGAGCTTTTCCCTCAAAGAGGTCGCTGAAGGCTACCAGTTCAGGACGAGATCCGGTTATTCACCCTATGTCCTGCGGATGCTCAAGGCCTCCCCCACCCGGCTCTCCCGTCCGGCCCTGGAGACCCTGGCGATTGTCGCCTATAAGCAGCCGATCCTGCGCCAGGAAATCGAAAGGCTCAGGGGGGTCGATGTGGGAGGGATTCTAAAAACCCTCCTGGAAAAAGGTTTGATCCGGGTCATGGGCCGGAAAAACCTGCCCGGCAGACCGTTGATCTATGGGACAGCCAAGCGATTCCTCGAGGTATTTGATCTCAAGGATTTGGAATCATTACCAAAACTCAAAGAGATAAAAGATTTTGGATTTGATGGAAATACCACAGACGAGACCCCACCAGCCTCTCCAGGGGACCCGGAATAGCCACAAAACCCAGAGGCTCAACCAGACGCTGTCCTCGGCAGGCCTGACATCCAGACGCAAGGCCGACGAATGGATCAAGGCGGGACGGGTGAGCGTAAATGACAGGGTTATCACGGAACTTGGCTTCCGGGTCACCCGGGGCAGGGATCGCATCTGCGTTGACGGAAAGGAGATCCCGGCCTTTTCAGAGCCACTCTACATTATGCTCAACAAGCCATTTGGTTATATCTCCTCTCTGAATGACCCCGAGGGGAGGCCCGTGGTGACCGATCTGTTAAAGGAGATCCCTCAGAGGGTCTACCCTGTGGGCCGTCTGGATTTTGACAGCCTGGGGTTATTGCTCCTTACAAACGACGGGGATTGGGCCTATCGCCTCACGCATCCCCGTTTTCAGGTCCCCCGCACCTATAAGGTAAGGGTTGAGGGTTGGATATCCGATGAGGCACTGGAGGTCTTGAGGCGGGGAGTCGTTTTGGATGACGGCCCCAGCGGGCCTTCCGTCGCTACTATCATAACGCGTACCCAGAGACAGAGCCAGGTCAGGATGACCATAACCCAGGGGAGATCGCGACAGGTTAGACGGATGTTTGAGGCAGCCGGTCACCGGGTTGTTCACCTGATCAGAACAGGCTTTGGGACGCTCCGGCTAGGGGATCTAAGGGTGGGTCAATATCGCCAGCTCGAACCTCACGAGGTATATGAAATGAAGAAGTTGGGGATGAGGTAAAATATTTGTTTACAGACCCCCCATCAATGTTGTATCAATAATCAGACGATTACCCTGACGAATTTCGGACACTTTTTTAAATGTAAAGGGAACCG
>CAZXCQ010000286.1:0-8071 GCA_964639275.1 uncultured Desulfobacteraceae bacterium
GATAGCAGCGCAAGATGTCGGCCCGAAGTCAACCGAATCCCGCCAGCGCTTTCCTGTTGCCTTCTCCTGCTCCCTGTTAGCTACGGGAAGGTGCCTGCGTTTCCCGTAGACTGCAATGGCTTTTAGTCTTTTGGATCCCATAACAGTTCCGGTACCACCATGGGACATTGAGTGGTTCTTATCATTTTCAATTAGGGCTCCGGCGCATAGGTTCTCTCCAGCGGGCCCTATGGCAGCCACACTGGCCTTTGGTTCTCCTATCTCTTCTTTAACCAGGTCTTCAGACTCATGAGTGTCCTTACCCCAGATCTTTGCAGCGTCCCTGATTTCTGCCTTATTCTGATTTATCCAGAGGTATACTGGTTTCTCTGATTTCCCGGTTACGATGATACCATCGAAGCCAGCCCATCTAAGATTAGGCCCAAAGAAACCATGTGTATGAGAACGGCCTGCAGTAAAGCCGGTAGAAGCATTTTTGAACGTAAGTGTCAGGTTATTTGGTGCTGGTGCGTGTGTACCAACAAGTGGACCGGTAATGAAAATCATTGGGTTTTCTGCATCAAGGGCCGAGACTCCCGGTGGACACCTGTGATAGAGCATCCATAGGCCGAGACCATAGCCGCCAAGGAACTTTCTTATGATCTCCTCCGACGGCAGTTTTTCCTCAGATATCCTGCCAGTGGAGAGGTCTACCTCCAGTATCTTACCCAGATAGCCACCTAACATGGTTCGACTCCTTAAATATGATCTTCAGGACCCTTTGTCTAGGCTGGTAGGCTGATAAGGAATTTCTTGATTCTTGTAGGATAGTTGTCTGCAAAATTATTATGTCATTACCAATATGTCAACACCAAATTTCGGATTGGTCAGAGCGGTCTCGAAAGTCAGGCAAGAGGCGTTTATGTGCAAAACGATGATGGATAACGTTTATAAAAGAGAAAATGAAAAGAGTAGTGAAAAACATGCGCCTGACAAATAAAAATGCTCTTGTAACCGGATGCAAGATTTTATATTGACACCCAAATGGTATTGCTATAGTTCTCTATCCGGTACGCCCTCAGAAGCTCGGATATCCTTTTCCCACACCACGAAGCATAGGTTCTCGATAGAAAGGGCCTTATATTCGATCTCAGAAAGACATGGTTGCTGATTACCTTACTACGATGAATTATGTTTTCTTTCCCCGTTCTATAGCAGTAGTGGGAGCATCAAGTAATTACGAGAAAGAGATAAGTTCGGGATGGGTTGGAAGACTGGTCCAATTTGGTTACAAAGGTAAAATCTATCCGGTGAATCCTCATGCCAGTCAGATTCTTGGCCTGAGGGCATATCCGTCAATTGGAGGGATTCCGGAGCCAATTGATTATGCAATAATCGTCGTACCTCGGAGCCTTGTACCGGCCTCGTTAGAGGAGTGTGTTTCCAGAGATGTAAAGGTTGTTCATATCTATTCAGCCGGCTTTAGCGAGACCGGTACAGAGGAAGGAAAAGCTCTTCAAGCTAAGATTGAAAGCATTATCAAAGGAGGTTCCACCAGAGTGATCGGCCCGAACTGCATGGGTGTTTACTCCCCAGCAGGAGGCCTGAGTTTTGACATTCGGTTTCCGAAAGAAAGAGGCTCAATAACCTTTATCTCTCAAACAGGGGTCGGAGGTCGGCGGCTTATCCACTTAGCCACAGGAAGGGGACTTCGCTTTGAACACGCAATAAGCTACGGGAATGCGGTTGATCTTAATATCATAGACTTTCTCGAGTATGAAGTATCCAGTCCAGAAACAAAGCTGATCCTCATCTATCTGGAAGGATTTACGGAAGGACGTCGTTTTTTCGGTCTCGTGAGAGAGTGTACCCGGACCAAGCCAGTGGTTATTGTCAAGGTTGGATTAAGTGAGAGCGGAGCTCGTGCCGTAGCGTCTCATACCGCTTCACTAGCCGGTAGCAAGGAGATCTGGAAGGCATTCTTTAAGCAGACTGGTGCAATCCCTGTGCACAGCCTTGAGGAGGCGGTTGACCAGATGGTTGCATTACAGACCCTTCCGCCCATAAAAGGGAGGAGGGTTGGGCTAGTTGGCCGTGGAGGAGGTATCGGTGTAATAGCTACCGAAATTTGTGAAAAGGAAGGTCTCAAAGTCCCTCAATTTGAACGGGCGACTATGAGGCAGCTGGAGAGAATCACTCCTTTTGATGCCGGTTCAGCGATAAGTAATCCGGTAGAGATTGGATTAGGTATTGGTGGTGTTTCCAAACACTACGTTGAAGGGCTCCAGATTGTCGCCTCTGATCCACATGTAGACTTCATAATCACCTTTTTGAATCCACAAGACTATATCCATTACAGCATCAAGGGATGGGCCGAAGACATTACTATGGCATTGAAGGAAGCCAGAACAAACGTATCTAAACCTTTTATTGTGGTGTTATTTCAGGGAACGAGTATTGATGTCTTCAAGTCAACCCTGAAGATTCAGCATGCATGCCAGAGGGAAGGCATAGCATGTTTTGCCAGTATGGACGCAGCCATCAGGGCCGTAAGTAAGCTGATTGCATACTATAACTTTAAAGGGAATTGATTTCTGTTACCCTGATAGAGGGGATCCATTCGCTAAAAGGGTATAGTCAGAGAAAAGTCCATGATGGAGGAATACTGACGTTTCGAGTATAAGTAAAAGGGGGCTTCTATATGAGGCAAAAATGGCAAGATGAATACAGACGGAAGTTGGCTTCCCCTGAAGACGCGGTGGCAGTGGTAAAGAACGGCGACAGAGTTGGTTTCACCTATGGAAGGCAACCCCGGGCCCTCGGGTTGGCATTGGCCGCTCGATTTGGGGAGCTTAAGGACGTTACGGTATTTGTCCGCACCCCCGCAATGGATTTTGGGTGGTATGACCCTGGGTGGGAGGAGAGTTTTAAGATTGAAATAAGCTATGTCTTACCTATCACGCGGAAGATGATGGCTGAAAGACGGTGTGACTTCGTTATAGGGGGACTGTTTGGAATGACCCCGAGGCATCCGGCGGTTGGGGAAGTTGATGTCCTTTTCATCGAAGTGTCTCCCCCCGATGAGCACGGCTATTGCAGCTCCGGGACCTCGGTTTGGGGAAAAAAGAAGGCAATTGAATGCGCCAAAATTGTACTTGCCGAGGTGAACAAGCATCTCATCAGAACGTATGGTGAGAATTACGTTCACGTATCCGAGATAGATTATTTCGTTGAACATGTCTCGGGGGGTGCTCGTCCCGGAGGAACGGACTTACTGGGGCGAAAAACCTGGGAGCCTGGAGAGGTGGAAAAGCGCATTGCCGAACATGTTTCCACGCTTATTAAAGACGGTGATACTCTGCAAATCGGTGTCGGGAGCACCTCTGAGTGGATTGCCTATCTGGGAGCCTTAGATAATAGAGCAGATCTTGGCTGGCATTCAGAAACCACCCCAAGAGGGATCATCAAATTGGTCAGGGAGGGAGTAATCACCGGAAAACACAAAAATATTAACCGAGGGAAGGTTATCGCTGTGGCTATAGGCGGCGGCGACAAGGAGGATATGGACTTTGTGAATCAAAATCCGTTATTCGAACTCTATGATGCCGAATATGTGCTCAACCCGGCAGTCATCAGCTCAAACGATAACGTTGTTGCAATCAACAGCGCCATTTCCATAGACCTGACAGGGCAGGTCGCTGCAGAGTCCATTGGCGCAGCTATGGTGAGTGGACCGGGCGGTCAGCTTGCCTTCGCCACGGGGGCGCAGCTCTCCAAGGGTGGACGATTTATTTCCACTTTGCCCTCAACCGCAAAGGGGAAGACAATTTCCCGTATCGTGCCTCAATTGGAAAGCGGGACCGTTGTTACCATTCCCCGAACTCTCGCTGATGTTGTTGTGACGGAGTTTGGCATTGCTCACCTCTATGGAAAAAGTCATAGGAAACGAGCTCTTGAGCTAATAGCTATTGCTCATCCCGATTTTCGCGAAGCGCTGAATAAGGAAGCTCGAAGACTTTTCTGGCCTTAATCGCCGGCCAAAAAACTCACAGCAAGGAGAAGGCAATTTATGCAGGAACAAGATATTGAAATCACAGAAGAGAAGATAGCTGAGCTCAAGAAAAGACTGGGGGTAGTGTGGCGGCCCCGCCAGCCCTATTTCAATACCGTAGCGACAAAGGATGCTATAAGACATTTTTGTCATGGTATTGGGGATACGAATCCGCTTTTCACGGATCAAGAGTACGCACGGAAGACAAAGTACGGACGTTTGGTAGCACCACCTTGCTTTCTATACAGCGTTTATTGGCCTGCCCAGGGTCGTGGTATGCCTGGCATCCACGCATGGCACTCGGGAGACGACTGGGAATTCTACCATCCAATTCTCGAAGGCGATGAAATCACTTACACAAATACGTTGGTCGATGTCCAGGAAAAAGAAAGCAAGATGGCGGGAAAAACACTTATTCAATATCACGAAATAAACTATATGAACCAACGCGGAGAGCTTGTCGCAAAATCTTTGGATTGGTGTGTCCGTGCAGGAAGGCATTCCTCAGCAGAAAAAGGAAAGTATATGCACATTGAACAGACAACCTATACCCGGGAGGAGATGAAACGGATTTACAGTGCCTATGAACAAGAGGAGGTCCGCGCCGCCACACCTCGGTACTGGGAAGATGTAGAGCCTGGCGATGAGCTCGGTCCTGTAGTCAAGGGGCCATTGAGCCTGAGGGACATAATTGCTTGGCTCATGGGGGCCGGAACCCCCTTTATACGGGCTCATGTTTACGCCTATTCATTTTTGAGGCGACATCCAGGAACAGATATGATGGATTCTGCGAGCGGAAAAATGGACGTGCCTGAGCTTGTCCACATGGAAGAGAGCCGCGCCAGGGAAATTGGGATTCCCGGTGCCTATGACTATGGATGTCAACGTATCTCTTGGTTGGGCAATCTGCTCACCAACTGGATGGGAGATGACGGCTTCATCAGGAGATTAAGAGCTGAGTTACGCCGGTTTAACATGGTCGGCGACACAACGTGGCTGAAGGGAAAGATCAGTACTAAATACGAGAAAGAAGGCCAGAAGCTGGTTGATATTGAATGCTGGGCGGAGAACCAAAGGGGCGAAATTAGTATGCCAGGTTTCGCCACGGTCCAGCTCCCTTCCAGAAATCACCTGTGAAATTAAGTGGAGCTGTGACCACAAGCCAATCCCTCCTCTTCGGCCAGCACGAGAGCAACATCTTGCAGATCCAGCTTCTCCAATCTCTCCTTTTTCTGTAAAGATGTTTCCTTATCCCATCCTTTATAGTCGTAGTATTCATCCTTCATGGGCTCGAGGCAATCGGCGAGCTTCATACCCTCGGCAAATCCCTCCAGTATGGGTTCATTCATCCACCGGTAGCATACGGCATCGTCCTCTCTTCGCAGACCTAGCCTGCTGTTGAAGGCCTTCTGGATATTTGTGACCCTATCCGCTGCGGTTATGAGCTCTTCAGGGGTCAGCGTTATTCCGGCGATAGCCCGCACGCCTTTGGAAAGTATGTCCAAGGGAATCTCATTCAAGCTGCCATGGCTGCAAAGGAAGTGGCACACTCCGAGGCAATTAGCGATGGCTATAAAGATCTCGCTGAGAGCATGGCCGGCCCCCTGTAACATATATCTAGCGGCTCCCTCTCCTTTGCTTAATCCTCCCCCTTTTGCGATTAAGCCAAAGCTGCTTGCGCCATCCGGCTTACCGAGGAATTTTTCCGATACGCCGACACTTATCCCCGTGCCCTTCAAGTGGTGAGCACCAATGGGTGCTACGGCCATGGCGATGCCAAAGCTGGGGATCCTGGTCGCCCCTTCGTGGGCAGCACCGCCCTTTCCATACATGGCATACCTTAATACGGATACGTTTTTGGCATCCCCTACCCTTTGAGCCGCCCTATAAAGCCCGCCTGACACGATGTCACCCAGATCGTTGTTGCGCCTAGCTGCGTATTCTACGATTTTCTCCATAGCCTCGTAGTTTCCCCACTCAAGAGAAAGGGATTCACCCGTCCACTTCATGGTATCTTCCCGGCTGATGATTCCTCTTTCCCACAATTCCATGAGGAAGGAAAGCGTCATGCTGATTTCCATGACGTCCAAACCATAGTCATTACACATCCTATTGATGTGGCAAATCTCCGGCAGATCGGAAAGGTCACAGCCGGGGCCAAAGGGATTTACTGCCCCAAATTCCGGTTTTGTGCCCCACTCGCCGGCGTGCCTTCTGGCTCCAAGGCTTTCATTTCCCTTGATATGATACCATCCACCACAGGCAAAGCCGCAACCGGGCGAGCATGCCTTTGACTGCACCCCTATGTTTTTGTTGTACCAGTTGTGGTCAAGTTTATCGATTTTTTTATCCGGGACCATACGGCCTTGATGATTTCGGTATGCAAGGAGGCCTAAATAATGCGTATCCCTTATTAGATTCATCGTCCCGGCCCTATGATTATATGCCGAACCCAAGTCTCCGTTTTTATACTTCCGAAACTCTTCAGCCACTTCGAATAAACCATCAGGATCATATATGGACAAACCCTTTGTTCCACGGGCAGCGATGGCTTTCAAGTTCTTAGAACCGAAAACGCAGCCTGCACCCCCTCTGCCGCCAGCTCTATGACAACTGGCCATGATTGAGGCAAAGCGAACCAGGTTCTCACCAGCCGGACCAATGCACACTGTTTCAACCCCTTCGCCCAGCTGCGCTTTGAGTAAGGCATCTGTTTCCAAGACACCCTTTCCCCATAAGCTCCGGGCATCTCTGATTTCCACCGAATCATCTTTGATCCATATGTAGACCGGGTGTTCCGCCTTGCCGGTTATGACGACATGGTCATATCCGGCCCAGCGAAGTTGGCTGCTAAAGCCGCCGCCAAAGCTGGTGTCTCCATATATGTTATAGACCGGTGATTTATAGGTAGACTTTGCCTTACTCCCCGCCCCCAAACCGGTCGATGCCAGAGGCCCTACACCCATGATCAAGACATTATCCGGGCTTAAAGGGTCGATCTTAGGGTCCACTTTCAGAAAATGTTCCCAGAGAAGCCAGGCATTGATTCCTTCACCCCCCAGAAACTTGTGGTGAAGCTCCACGGGTATAGGCTCTTTGAAAATCTCTTGAGTGCTCAAATCAATCCTGAGAAGATCTCCCAGACCGTCCATCATTTGTCCCCTTTCTCACTAGACCTTGAACTCTGATTATCTTTTGCCTGAGAAGGTTCCACGTACTGAAGACAGGACTGTGTTGGCCAGGGCAGATGGGGGAAACGATTCCCCGGCACTTCAGGGCAGAACCTGGCACATACCGGATCGCCCCCGCATAGGTCGCATTTGAGTATCTCTTGATTAGGTCCTACTCGAATGGCCCCAAAGGGACAGGCATCCACACAGGCAAGACATTGGATACAATAATCATCCTCAATAATGACTGCCCCCGTGTTTTCATCCGTATACATGGCATCGGGAACAGGGCATGCTTCCTTACAGGGGGTGTCTTTGCAATGCTCGCAGATTATGGGAAAAGGGAGAGGGTCTTCTTTAGAATAACTTACACTTACGCGCGCCAGGGCCGGCTTAACCATCCCCGTATGTTTCAGAGAGCACATTATCTCACATGTATGGCATCCTGTGCAAAGCTCCTTAAGCGCCTTAAGAATCTTCGTTTGTTTCATCAGCTGTCCCCCCCACTGGCAGTCTCAAAAGTAAAAAATGTCGGTAAACTCGGGCTAGTAATCGTATTTTCAGATATTCCAGCAAAGATGATTTTGTGTCAATTCATAATTCGTCCCTTATATCGATCGTTCCGAATTATCGGGACTGAAAGCGCCATGACTGGGAAGGAAGATTGGATCCAAACTGCCTTAATCTTTAAGGCTTTTTGGCTGCTACCATGGCCGTATACTCTGGAATTACGGGTTCAATAATGGTGTCCACAAAACCGACCTTTTGGAGCAATGTGGCCATATCCTCTCCTGATGTGGGTACGCCTTCGACAGATGTTAACCCATCTTTCCGCTTCGAACCGCTTTTTTAGGGCATTTTGCTCTATTTT
>CAZXCQ010000287.1:0-8068 GCA_964639275.1 uncultured Desulfobacteraceae bacterium
CCGTCACAAAATGGCGTATCGGAAACCAACCCAATAGCCCTAAGGGGTGGAGTGAAGATACGCCATTTTGAGACGGCACTGCCGGGCCCCCTATTAGAGGCATGTGGAGGAAAAAAAGACCCCCATGCCACACCACAATCGATTTATCCCCTGGTTTTTGAGAAGTTACGAAAATTGCCTCAATCATCAATCGTCAATGTTTAATCGTCAAGCGGCCCCCTTTAACCACTCCGGGGTCTTGTCTTCAAGTGCCTTGTATCCAAATACGACACAGGCGGTCTTGCAGCAACCGCATCCGATGCAGTCATCGGTTTCAACATAGATGGAAGACTGCTGGTCCTTAATGGCGCGGACGGCACACACCCTGAGAGCATAGCAATCCTTGCAGTTGTGTTTGCAGATAACATTGAGCATCTTTTTCTCCTTTCATGTAAGCACCTAGTGGCTTGATATTATTAATAAAAAGTGATAATAGAATGAATTTAGTTAGCTACAGAGGCTTTTCAACCCGGAATCATCCCAGAATCTTATCGATTTCTTCCTTGTCCGAGTCCATCACATAGGGAATACCGGATATATCAGCCGCTTCCCGGGTGAGTGCCACCAGGTCGTTTCTTTCGATATACTTCAAGGCGAACTTCCGTTCACCAGCCATCAGCTGCTGAAGCCCCTGCCGGAGGCGATCGATGTATGAATACATGCCAATGGCCCCGGCGGGCAGTTTTGCAAAATCACTTCCAAAACGCTCCTTTAGCTGTGCACCGACGGCAAAGAGTTTCAGATATCCGTCACCAACATCCTCTCCTTCGAGCTCCATCTTTTCAGCCATCATCTTGCCGTGGGTCTTTCCCACCATGGCAGCCGTCATAATAGCCCTCCCGAAGAGAACGGCCTTGACATAGGGGGCACCCAGCGCGAGGACTTTAAACATGTGGTCTTCCAGTGACAGCCCCCCACCAACGGCGATCGGTGGGATATAGGCGCCCTTGGCCTTCAGACGTTCACACATCTCATACATCAGACACTCCAGTTCAACAGTCGGAATCCCCCATTCATTCATCATACGCCACGGGCTCATGCCTGTCCCGCCGCCTGCCCCGTCAATCGTCAGCAGATCGATCTTTGCGTCCGAGGAGTACTTGATAGCGCGGGCCAGGTCTGCGGGGCGGTAGGCGCCGGTCTTGAGGGTCACATATTTTGCCCCCACGTCTCTGAGATGTTCGACCATCTTATGAAAGGCCTCCTCATCCACCATGCCCAGTCTCGAGTGTCTTTCAAATTCCGAAATGCCCCCGGTCTTGAAGGCCTCCTGGGCCGCGGGGGTGGTGGGATCGGGCAGAACGATGTATCCGCGTTCCTTCAGCTGCATGGCCCTTTCAATACTGGGCAGCTTCACCTCACCGCCGATATCCTTGGCACCCTGCCCCCACTTGAGCTCAAAGATCTCAACCCCCAGCTTTTCAATGACGTACTCAGGGACACCCAGCTTGGTGTCTTCCACGTTGGCCTGTACCACCAGTCCGCCCTTGCCGTCATACCACTGTTTGTAAATGTTGACCCGTCGTTCCATTTCGGGTGATCTTACGATCTTGCCGTTTTCAAACTCTGCCTGAGGATCCATACCACAGATGTTCTCCCCGGCCACCATGACGATTCCCGATATTGCAGCCCCGGCTGCCATATCTTCCCAGTTGATCCTTGCAACATCGGTTGATCCAACTGCGCCCGTAATAACGGGGAAGTCAAGATGGAGGCTTCCGTCCGCACCCACAACGCCAGTGCAGTCCACGGCGGGGAATGTGGCGACATCGGGGTCGGCATCAACACCCACGGCCCCCACACAGGTTCCCTGGATATTAAAATGCGAGAAATCGATCGGATAGTCTTTGTCAGCCCCGGCAGTGATCTTGCCATAGGGTTGCGGATAGATCATCTCGCGCCCCTTTAGGGCCGAACGCCCAATCTCACACGGCCCCTCACACCCATCCAGGCAGGTTACGCAGATCCCCGATACGGGTGCCGGTTCGACACGGGTTGTGGTTACGGTTGCAGCACTACGGTTGGGCTTGCTAAATGACATGACCTTCTCCTCCTTCTTTTGAGTGATTTAAGAGACAAAAAGGCGTCTTTCCGATTACGGAAGAAGACGCCTTTGTCTTTTATTATTGAAGGCTTCCTACACCTTTGTAGGAAATCTTATTTTATATTTAATACATATTTGTGTATCATAATTTTTCATTATGTCAAGAGATTTTTATTTTTGCTTGAATGATGAGTTCAAATGTGGGTAAGGGTCAAAACGCAGGGTGGGAGTGCAAATGACATTAAATCTCATCCGAGAGGAGAACGGCCTCGGCCACGTGGCGCATGGATTTCCGGGAATCCATGCTGCGTCTCTGTATCCAGCGGTATGCCTCATCCCCTTCCATCTTCCGACGTCGCATCAGGACCTCTTTGGCCCGCTCCACTAGTTTCCGTGTCTCCAGTTCCTCCTGGATCACGTTGGTCTTGACCATCAGTTCGGTGTTGAGGATGGCCACGGCCGCCTGGTTGGCCACGGCGGTTACAAGGTTTACCTCTGTTTCCGAGAAATTGTGCGGTTCGGCCGTAAAGCAGTTGAGCACCCCGATCACCTTTTTATCCTTGACCTGCAAGGGCACCCCGAGCATGGATACGAGGCCAAGCTTCTTTGCCATCTCCTTTTCCTTGAACCGGGGCTCTTCAAGGACATTTTTGATGATCAACGGTTCGTTATGGCTAGCAACATAGCCCACCACCCCCTCATGCATCTTGAGGGAGCGGTCCTTCATATATTCAGGGTCAATGGCCTGGGTCGCTTTCAAACGGATCACCCTGGGATCTGTAGAGTCATCGATCAACCACAGCGAGCAGATCTCAACACCCGTCACCTTTGCCGTGACCATTACGATCAGCTTGAGTATATCCTCCAGGTATTGCTCGGAAGTAATAGCCCGGCTGATATCTGTGATCGCCTTTATATATCTATCATAGGTCTTTTGGGTTATTCTTTCCATATCAGGTGGGGCATCCTCTTTTCTGATCCATCAGGAATGAGGGCCGGTTTTACAGGTATATACCCATCAGACAAAGAGGTCCTCTTGCGCTTTGACGTAACCTCTTGTAGTCTACTTAAGAAAAATGGAATTTTCAACGCAATTCAACCGATTCAGGTTCCTTTTGTAAATGGTCGAAAAAGATTCTCTTACCAAAAGGAGGGCTATCATGACCCAAAAACGAATCAACCCCTTTCAGGTCGCACAGCGACAGGTGGATATTGCCGGCCGATATCTGGATGTAGAGCAGGGCATACTCGAAAAGATAAAGAGCACACGCCGTGAATTGATTGTCCATTTCCCCGCCAAAATGGACGATGGCTCGGTCAAGATCTTTACCGGCTACCGGGTACAACACAACGACACCCGGGGTCCTTTTAAGGGCGGGATCCGGTATCACCCTGATGTGAACCTGGATGAGATCAGGGCCTTGGCCATGTGGATGACCTGGAAGACGGCCGTGGTGAATATCCCGTTTGGAGGTGCCAAGGGTGGGATTGAGTGCAATCCCAAAAAGATGAGTGACAGCGAAATCGAAGGGATGACAAGACGTTTTGCCTGGGAGATATCGGTCTTGATTGGACCGGATGTGGATATCCCCGCGCCGGATGTCTATACCAATCCCCAGGTGATGGCCTGGATCATGGACACCTATTCCATCATGAAAGGATACACTGTTACAGGTGTAGTGACTGGCAAGCCACTGGAGCTGGGTGGGTCGTTGGGGCGCTTTGAGGCCACCGGGAAAGGGGTGGTCATTACCACCCTCAAGGCCTGCCAACACCTGGGGCTTTCTATTGAGGGGGCTCGCATTGCTATTCAGGGGGCAGGAAACGTGGGGGGTATCGCGGCCCGCTATTTTGATAAGGCGGGTGCCAAAGTGATTGCCATAAGCGATTCAAAAGGGGGCATCTACAGGGAAAGCGGCCTCGAAACAGAGGATGTCTTAGAGTGTAAGAAACTGTACAAGTGTCTGTTGCCTGAGGAAATCAAAGGAAGCGAGTCAATTACCAACAAAGAATTATTAGAAATGGATTGTGACATCCTGATCCCAGCCGCCTTAGAGAATGTCATTACAGAGGAGAACGCTGGCGAGATAAGGGCCAAAATGGTTGTGGAGGGCGCCAATGGTCCGACCACCCCGGAGGCAGACGAGATCCTGAATGACAAAGGAATCACAGTGCTTCCAGACATCCTGGCCAATGCAGGGGGGGTGGTGGTTTCCTATTTTGAATGGGTCCAGAACTTACAGGAACTGCTGTGGAGTGAGGAGGAAATATCAGAACGTCTCGAAAATATTCTCCACAGGAGCTTTGATGAGGTGGTGGCGATCGCTCAGGAAAAAAAGATTCCGATGCGGTCAGCTGCTTATGTCCTTGGAGTCGGAAGGGTCGCCAAGGCCCATGCCCTCAGAGGGATCTATCCTTGATCCAGCCGTTCCGGCCGCCCAAAACCCACAGAAAGGTCAGTCCAGTTCAGTCTTTCGGGGTCGCTTAGGGCATGCCCCGGCGTGGACGAGACTAATCCTCCCATAAAGCGGCCCTGGGTGAAGAGATGAACTCCCTGACCCTGGCTTCCCGGATACGCTCCTCATGTTCGGTCTTTTTGGAATGGGCCCTGTTTATCTTGCTGATGAGATCTTCGTTCTCGCATGGTTTTAGGAGATAGTCAAAGGCGCCGAGCTTCATCCCTTCAATGGCCGATTCCACGGTCGCATGCCCTGTCAGCATGATGACCTCGGTCAAGGGTTTTATCCGCTTGATCTCCCGCAGGACATCGATCCCGTCCATCCCGGGCATACGGACATCCAGGATGACCACATCAAAATTGTAGTGTCCCAGTTTTTCTATGGCATCTTCACCAGCAAGAGACGTTGTCACATCGTAATCGCGGATCGTCAGGCGCTCGGACAAGGCCTGGACAAATTCCTCCTCATCATCGACAATAAGAACCCTTGTTTTCATCTATATCCCTCCACTTAGGGTTGGATCTCTTTGGGAAATGTTAAGACAAATTTTCCGGCGCGGGCATCGACTTCAAGTTTGGCCTCGAGGGCCCCCAGCATGGCCTTTTCCCTTTCCGAGGGAAATTTCCCTTTTTCTATCTCTCCCAGGCCTTCGAGCCCCTTGAATTGAATCTGCGCACCTCCTTGATTTTGCTCAACCGTCATGCGGACCGTCTTTCCATCTCCGGCTGCTTGCATGGCATAATCCAGGCACAACCAGATGAGGTTCTCCAGATAAAAGGGGGCCGTCGTAATCTCCGCCGGAACCGCGGGGCGCGCGGTCTCCAGCATGACTTCCCGCATGGCGGCCGACCTCCTTGAAAGCGCCGTCACCAACTCCAGGTATTCGCCCACATCAACGCGTCTTAATAGATCGTCGACACTGTGGGCAAACTGATTCATATTATTGACGATTTCATCAGCCCGACGGACCTGGTCCGTAACCTTTCCGACCAACGCCTTGATCCGCTCCAGGTCAAGGGGTCTGCCCTTATCTGTCATAAGGATCAGGTCTTTGATTAGACCGGAATTTTCATTGATAACCGCCAATACGTTTCTAATCTCATGGGATATGGAAGCAGTCATCTTCCCGAAAAACTGAAGCCCGGCATCGCCGACTATGTCTCGATTGAAGCTCACGTCCTTCCTCCTTACCTGCTGAGGAGATCTTTCATCTTTTCTATGAGATTTTCAATATTGACCGGTTTTACCAGATAGTATTCGGGGCCGGCTTCTGCTGAGCCCGCCCTAAAGTCCTCTTCGGACCCATGCCCCGTCAAAAAGATGAATTTCATGTCAGGAGATTTTTCCTCCATTTTCTTTTTCAGTTTTATTCCGCTGATCTTGGGGATCTTCACATCTAATACGGCAACATCGTAGTTTTCCTTATCCAGTCTCTTTAGTGCCTCTTCGGCACTGGTCGTCCAATCCGCGTCAATCCCTCTCATAGACAACCGCTCTGCCATGGTGGAGACAAATTCCTCCTCGTCATCAACCAATAATACCCTCATTAGACCCATTTTTGATCTTTCTCCATTTTAAGTGGTAGGACTATTGTAAATCTGGTTCCCTTCCCCAATTCGCTTGTGACGCTAATCTTCCCCCCCAGTTCCTGGACGAGCCCGTATGTAATGGACAGGCCAAGGCCTGTCCCGCCCTGGCCTGTCTTTGTTGAAAAAAATGGCTCAAATATGCGATTGAGCTCATCCTTGGCAATACCACAGCCATCATCGGTAAAGATGATGGAGACAAGATCTTTATCTTCCCTCTTTGCGCTGATATCTAGGTGTCCCCCGTCGTCGAGTGCTGCAAAGGCATTGTTGATGATATTGAGGAATATCTGCTGCAGTCTGCCCCGGTTGCTTTCGAATTGAGGGACATCATCGGCCACATTTACGGAGATCGAAATGGATTTGTATTCTGCCTCCTTGGCCAAAAAACCGAGCACATCATGGATGAGCTCCTTCAGGTTGACGGGGTGGGTGCTGGTCGACTCCATGTGCCGCGCAAAGGTCAAAAGTCTACGGGTGATGGTCGCACACCGCTCCACAGACGTCAACACCGAATTCACCAGCCCTATCAGCTTCTGGTCCCTGGCAAACTCATCCTTGATCGTGAAAAGATCCTTGATAAGCCCCGCCTTTTCATTAATGATGGCCAGAGGGTTGTTGATCTCGTGGGCCACGCCCGCCGCCAATCGTCCGATGGAGGCCAACTTGTTGGAATATTCCACCTGGTGAAGGGTTATGATCCGCCTTTGGTCCGCTTTATAAATCTGGGTCACAAGATAGGTGGCCCCGCCCAAGATCACGATCAGGATCGTGATGACGCTGACGACAAGAAACCCGATCAGTTTTGTCCGGGTGTTGTACCAGGGGGTCATGAGCGCATCTTTCTGCTTGACTACCATAAGGATAAAAGGGGTATCTTCAATATACCTGTATCCGATGATGAGGGGGACCCCATTGACGTTTTTCCATTCCACAACGCGAGTTTCCGGTGCATATTCTGGTATGGGCAATAAAATCTTTTCGAAAACCTTGCCATAGTAAAGGGATGGCGTCTGGAGCCTGCCCTGGTGGTTGATAACAAAGGCATCACCCTGTTCGCTCAATTCCAGATTCGAAAGAATATCCTTAAACCTCTCGGTATCCAGGGTGGCCCGAAGTAAATAAAAGGAGCCGTCTGGCCGGTTGTGCTTGACTGCAATGATAAGATGGGGGATCTTTCGGTGTCCCAGGAACACATCGCTGATATACACACCTCGGTCCAGAGCGTGCTTAAACCACTCCTGGTCACTATAATTTTCCCCTGCAAGATCGTACGGTCCCACATAGTTCTTCTGGTTACCTGAAGAGTCGATCACCCCGATGTCCACAAATCCACCAAACGCCTTCTTCAGGTTTTCCAGAATGTTGGCAAGCCGGCTCGCGTCTTTCAGCGCTTCTAACGTATTGTCCTTATCGATAAAATCAAGCGCGGCCTTACGTTCAGCCAGGAAGTAAGAGACGGCCCGACGGGTATTGGAGACGAGTCGGGCGGTGCGGAGGAGAATTTCGGACTCCACGTCATGCTGTGTCACGTGGTAGTCAACAATAGTTATAAAGATCAGGGGTATAAGAACGACCCCGCACGTGAGAAGAACGGCCATCCCCCAGATCCGGCGGAAATTGAATAACGGTCTGTATGGTCCCGCGGCTACGTCGTGGTAATCCCAGAATTTCGGTTTGAGTTTGTCATGGATTGACATATGCCACCCAAGCTCCCTATCCTTCATAAGGCCATACAAGGCCGGCTACTTGATTCCGTAGGAGTTTCTCTGGCAGCGGTCATTATATAAAAGGGAGTTGCTGCCTGCAAACGGAAAAAGGAATGGAAACAGGCGAGTTACGGTGACCACCACAAAATACCTGGGCCCCGTTTACCGGATCGAGACCTGGACACGCTTTAAGAAGGAGCCAACTTGTCACGAGACCATGAATATCCGTAT
>CAZXCQ010000288.1:0-8026 GCA_964639275.1 uncultured Desulfobacteraceae bacterium
ATGACCCGAAGATGGGATGCGAAAATGTGAAGTTATTTCTGCGCAAGCCCTAAGCCCCGGTGACCACCAGGGATGGTTCGTGTCCGGGCAAAAGAAACTCAGGGCTATGTTTTTCCATTAGGGCATACAACTTATAACAACTATCATAATAATCATAATAGTTATAAATTAGAGAGGAAGGTATCAACCCTTCATAAACAGCAGGGGCTGGTGTGATTTTGTATTTTTTGCCGTCCATGTCAACAAGTTCATCTTGTCCACCAAAAGCCATACAATAGACGTGCCAGTGATCCCCCACAATAAACTTGGTTCCTGTCTCGGTCCTTACAGCAATTGACTGGCTTCCTGGCGTATGTCCAGGGGTTTTATAGATGTTGATTCCGTCTGTCCATTCCATATCCCCATCAATCCTGATACAATGCATGGTCCTTAATTCGTCGATTAGCGCGTAATCGTAATCCCTACGAAAGTTATAGGCCGGTATGGGGTTAACCAATGCTGCCCACTCGTCTTTTTGGAATACTAACCGGGCGTTTTTGAATATCGTGGCACTTGCTGCATGGTCATTGTGAAGATGCGTATATAAAACGGCCTCTACATCCTCAGGTCCGATCCCTGCATCCGCGAGGGCCTTCTCCACATAAGACTGGCCTCCTACTGCCGGCCAGCCGCCCCACGCTCTGCCATCTACAATAAAATTCTCGCTGATTCCACTATCAACCAGGATATTTCTGTCTCCATTTTGGAGGAGAAATCCCAGATATGGCCAATCAATGACCAACCCCGAATCAAAGCCTGGCGTTAGTGCTGATTTCGGCACATTTATTTTTCCATAATAAAGAACCTTAACATCCCATATTTCCATCTTAATTCTCCTTATTCTTGTCTAAAAAAATCCTCACTCCATTTGGCTTTTATAACCATGGATCAGGCCGGATGGTTCTGGTCGTCTTGTGCGATTGAAACAGAAAAATACACCTCCTTTCATGCTGATTTTGACCCCATTCCCTCGGTCCTCATTACTCTCCGGACAACCCTTCCATTAGGCTTTGGGTGTCTGTGATCCAGCCAAAAAAGGGTTCCCACATTCCATAGCGTGGCATCACATAGCTTTTTACGAGATCCTCAAGGTTCAAAGATGTTGAAGCCACCTCTTTTGAAAACCTTCCCTTTCTCTCCGATAAATTCTTGATTTATCATGGCGTTCAGGATGTCTCCGTCCTCGGGTAGTCTTGCCAAGAATCGGGATCCATCATCCAGCCTTCCAATAACGACGCCACCAACGGCCTGCCCCTGGCGGTCATGGAATAGCATGTAAGTCTCCAATTGCCCTGTTCCCGAGGCCTCTTCGACAATCGCAGCCCCCTTAAGAGGGGCCGGCATTTGAGGGCGGTCCTCGGCCGACATCGGTCTAAAAGGATTCTTCCCTGGCAGACCCGAATAGATCCCAACCGAATGCTTACTGATGAACCAACTCAAGGCCTGTACCATGCCAGTAGCAGACGGGTCTTGTCTGAGCGTTTCAACCATCTTACAGATAGCGTGCAGGGAATAGTTGTTCCCCGCGCCACCAAAATAAGGCATGCCACCGGTAAGGGTAAGTGGACGCGGGTCATCTCTGGGTAGCCCCAACATGTTGCGGGTAATCCGTGGCGCACAGGGAAAGCAACTGTAGAGATCCAGATAGTCTATCTCACTGATGGACAGGCCGGCTTGATCCATGGCCGCGACTGCGGCCTCCCGGACAGAGGGAGAGGAATGGAAGTTCTTCCGCTCGGTGACGTGCCATATATCGGAGGCATCTCCTGACCCCAATAAGTAAACCCATTTTTCCCCGGGAATACCAAGTCCTTTTGCAGTCTGTGAATCTGTCATAAAGAGGGCGGCTGCTTGATCCACCTCCATGATGGAGCACATGAATTTCGTATAAGGAAAAGAGACCATGCGGTTGTCGGAGGACAACCCAATAATCTCATCGCTGGATCTAGCCTCTCGAAACCAGGCATAAGGGTTTTTGGCTGCTATGGCGGACAATGTGGCGCAAAATTCGCCCAGCTCTCTCCGATGCTCCTCCATGGATAGTCCCTCATGATGTCTCAGGGCGTTTTCAAAGAGGGGATAGAAATGTATGGGAAGCACAAGGCCATATTTCATCTCTAATGGTGTTACGGGATCACGAAGGTCACCCACCATATCCGGCATCTTAGAAGGAAAATTCCAGTCCCACCCACCCCCGCCTTTTGCATTTGCCGCCATTCTGAGCGAATAAAAGGCCTCTCCCCCACATATGAGGGCAAGTCTGGTTTGCCCCTTAAAGATCCTTTCGGCTGTGCGGTTTACGAACCACTGAGGGGCTGAGGCGCCAACCCAGGTATATTCCTCCCATTGAGGCTGTGCATTGATCCGGTGGGAGAGTTCAGAGGGTAATCCTTCCGGAGAGCGACACAGGATGTTGACCAGACACAGGGTATCGATCTTCTGGGCAAGACCCGGTATACCCACATCGTTTTCCGCTCGATGAATCGCCGTTTCAATGAGATCCAGGGGGCCTTTTGTGTTCTCCAGATCCCATGGGTGATGAACGTGTTGGCCTACCCCGATGATCACTGGCCACTTTTCTTGCCCATGTCTATCCATTCATTTCCCTCTATGCCTCAGGGTGTGGGACGTCAGGGTAAGGGAATCGAGAGCGGCATTGATCGAGTATGGGGGACTGATGCCATGGGCGAATTGAAAGTCCCTTGATAAGGGTTTTGCGTCGGGGTCTTTGCTCAAGGCAATAATCAGGGATTCTTTATTTGAAGGGATTTTCCATGATGATGTTTTCGACATTTCGCTGAAAACGATTCGGCATGACCGTATTGTACATCTCGCCCCATGTCAAGCGAGAAATGTCAATTTCGCCAATAAGAGTCCTTGGAAAGAGGCATCGCTGTATGGTCTTCATTCTTGACAATGGGTTAAGGATGATTGGCCCCTGGGGGTTTGGGGGCATGCGCCCCCAAGTGGAATCGGCTCTTTCTTTGGAAGAAGCCCCGACATCTGGTCGGGGTTATTCACTACCAAGACATTTCAGGTAATTCCCCCTTTTTTGTGAGAGGTTGAACCTCAGAGCGGCTTGGTGAATAAGGTGATTGCACCTCGCGATGCAGCGTCAGGACATTTCTACGGAGGTCGATGTTGAGCTCTCCCGCTTTCACGCCGGGCATGTCTGCCAACAAGGTAATCTCCTTATCCGTTTCAAAGATGTCTACGGCGGGCATAAAGACCGGCCCCGGCTAGTCTGTTCGGCAGGTCAAGTCACTTCCGCTTTCTCTTTTACCTCAAGGGCTTTGCTTTCAGTATCTGCCATGGTATTTTTCTCCTTTCCTATAAAATTAAGACGCCTTGACAGCAATCTGTATTTCCCCTGTCCGGTGCACTTTGATAGAAAAGGTATAAAATCTAGTCATTTCAGTGTATTAGATATCATTAAAAAATAATTGATCACTATTTTCTCGATGTCAAAGGGAGGTTACCGATTGTGGAAAAAAATTGGAATGTCCTATGTGCCGGAAGCGCTGGTTAGGATATGAGTATTGGAGTCGATCTACAAAGGAATCAAAGGTGAAGGTTCACAGGAGGACTTGACAAACTTTCTGGAATGATTATTTTTTCTAAGCCTAAATATCTTTCATAATATCAAGTAGTTAGACAGTTCTAACCGTTTGCATGTCGTCATCTATCGTAGTAAATCAATGATCAAAAACCTTTTTTGGATTTTCATTTTTTTGAAAGGAGGATTTGAGAAATGAAGATTAGGCCTTTAAATGACAGGGTGCTGGTCCTGAGGATTGAGGAGGAAGAGAAGACATCGGGCGGAATCATCATCCCGGATACCGCCAAAGAAAAACCCCAGGAAGGCAAGGTTGTTGCTGTCGGACCCGGGAAACTGGACGACGACGGAAAGCGAATCCCTCTAGAGATCAAAAAGAACGACCGCGTGCTATTCGGCAAGTATTCGGGGACCGACATCAAGATTGATGGCGTTGAGCATCTCATCATGCGCGAGGATGACATCCTCGGGATCATTGAGAAGTAAGCAAAGGAGGGATAAGGAATGGCTAAGAAAGAAATCAAGTACAGCCAACAGGCGCGAGAAAAACTCATGAAAGGGGTGGACACCCTGGCCAATGCCGTAAAGGTCACTCTGGGACCCAAGGGTCGTAATGTTCTCCTTGAAAAATCCTGGGGTTCACCCACGACGACAAAGGACGGTGTGACCGTGGCCAAGGAGATTGAACTGGAAGACAAGTTTGAAAACATGGGCGCCCAGATGGTCAAGGAGGTGGCCTCAAAGACATCCGACGTGGCTGGAGATGGAACAACCACGGCCACGATCCTTGCCCAGGCCATCTATCGCGAGGGTTCCAAGCTGGTGGCCGCCGGCTCCAACCCCATGTCCATTAAGCGGGGCATTGAGAACTCCGTTGCCTCGGTGGTGTCAGAGCTAAAGAATATCTCAAAGCCTACGAAGGACAAGAAGGAAATCGCACAGGTGGGAACCGTTTCTGCAAACAATGATCGGGCCATCGGTGAGATTATCGCCGAGGCCATGGAAAAGGTTGGCAAGGAAGGGGTAATCACGGTGGAAGAGGCCAAAAGCATGGAAACGACCCTTGAGATCGTCGAGGGCATGCAGTTTGACCGGGGTTACCTGAGCCCCTATTTCGTTACCGACCCCGAGAAGATGGAAGCCCACCTCGAGGATCCTTACATCTTGCTGCATGAAAAAAAGATCAGCAACATGAAAGACCTGATGCCCCTCCTGGAGCAAATCGCCAAATCAGGAAAGCCCCTGTTGCTTATTGCAGAGGATGTGGAAGGTGAAGCCTTGGCCACGCTGGTTGTGAATAAGATCCGTGGAACGCTCAAGTGTGCGGCTGTAAAGGCCCCGGGTTTTGGTGACCGTCGCAAGGCTATGCTGGAGGATATTGCGGTGCTGACCGGTGGCCAGGTGGTCAGTGAGGACCTTGGGGTCAAGCTTGAGAATGTAACAATAAGGGATTTGGGCACTGCCAAGAAGATCACCATTGACAAAGACAATACCACCTTAGTGGATGGCGGTGGTTCCAAGAAATCCCTGGAAGGCCGTGTCAAACAGATCCGGGTGCAGATCGAGGAGACGACCAGCGATTATGATCGTGAAAAACTCCAGGAACGTCTGGCCAAACTGATCGGTGGTGTAGCCGTAATCAATGTGGGCGCGGCAACCGAGGCGGAAATGAAGGAAAAAAAGGCGAGGGTAGAGGATGCCCTCAATGCCACCCGTGCGGCGGTTGAGGAAGGTATTGTGGCCGGCGGCGGTGTCGCCCTTGTCCGCGCCATGAAGGCCCTTGAAAATGTCACACTTGAAGGCGAAGAGCAATTGGGAGTCAAGCTCGTTAAACGGGCCCTTGAGGAGCCTGTAAGGCAGATTGCCAACAACGCGGGGTTTGAGGGTTCAGTCGTGGTGCAGCGAGTGATGGAAGGCAAAGGCAATTTTGGGTTCAATGCAGAAACGGGTGCCTATGAAGACCTGGTAAAGGAGGGAATTATTGACCCCACCAAAGTGGTCCGGTTTGCGCTTCAGAACGCCGCATCTGTGGCAGGGCTCCTCATGACCACAGAAGCGATGGTGGCAGAAAAGCCCGAGGAGAAGAAAGCGCCGGCTGCCCCGCATATGCCGCCTGACGATATGTATTAAGGGGAGCTGCAGGCTCGCCCGGGCAGGATCTTCTTCTGCCCGGGCTCAGTATCTGAATGCCTCAAAAGAGAGAACTTGATCCAGTAAAGAGCGAAATCGAGCGCGGGCATTTTGTCAGGGCCGTTCTCATGGCAGAGCAAATGGGTTTGCCCGAGGAGGAGATAAGGGATCTCCGCATTAAAGCGTTGGGGCAGATGTCCGCCATTTACAGGAATGCCCATGGAACAAAGTATCCCGCGCTGCAATACGGCTATTCCAAGGAGGAACTGAAACACATCTTAGAGGAGTTTGCCAATGAAATGAAAAATAAGGCGAATACCAAACCTCTTGCGCCTCGCTATGATTACAGCACAGGCAAATATCTCTCATTCGAAGAATGGGTGGATCATTACCTGAGAATCTGGGACAGGCTTTCAAGGTAACTGTGCCGGCTTTTTTTCATCGACGGTCCATCCATTCCTTTTAGCCCGGATCAAGAGGATTTGAATCGGTATTCGGCAAGGCCTTTTAGTCAGAGACAGGCGGTCTGCATTATGGTAGGATGTCTTGGGAATGACTGAATAATTAGTGGACTGTAAACCAGTGTAGTCGAGGACACATTAATTCCGACTCGATATTGTCATCTTCGACTGCCGTCTCATTAATATGGCCTTATACCCTGGTTAGCTTATCTGAAGATCCAAAGCCCTGCCCGGCCCACCCGCCCCCCCGAATGCAATAAATGGATCATTCGCCTGATCATATTCACTATGTGATTCCAGAGTGGTGATTAGCCCCATGACGTATCACTGGGACGAGATGAAGATCGCTCCAGAAGCAACACCCCTAAAAAAGGATAAGGGCTGGCTCAATATTTACCACGGTGTGTTTAAGACCATGGACGGCGTGGTCTACAGGCTGGGTGTGGCTGATGAATGGATTCTTCAACCGGAGGATCCATGGGAAGTATCAGGCTATGTGCACAACGGGGTTTTCACCTGTGGTGCGGTTTCGGAAGAGGACGGGTCGGTCAAGATCTATTGGGGCGGGACCGACACGGTGATGTGTGGGGGAACGGGCAAAATCTCCGATCTTGTTGACCTGTGCCTTAGCAGGCCCCGTCCTGCCTTGTGAAAATTCCACCTGGCGTGAATAGCGGCATGAGCCTGAGATTGAGTGGCGAGGGAGAGAGAAGTTCCAACGGGGGGCCTCCTGGAGACCTTTATATTCAGATCCATGTTGAACCACACGAGTTCTTTGAAAGACAAGAAGATGACATAATCTGTCGTGTGCCTGTCGCTTTTGTAGATGCAGCATTGGGAACCACCTTGGAGATTCCGAGGCTTGATGGATTAGAAAAGCTGCATATCCCCAAAGGAACCCAGCCCGGGGATCTATTGAAATTGAGGACCAAAGAGGGATGCGGTTGAGAGACCTCGTCTCCCTTCCCGGCAGTCAAATTGTGAATCGAATTCTCGATGCTGAACACCCCGGCGATTTTATCCAGGAGCTTCCTTGTGAAGACTTTTTCTGGCTGGTCAAAAAAGTTGGAGAAGAGGGCTCTCTGGCTCTCCTTGAATTAACCTCCGTGGATCAGTGGCAGTATCTCCTTGACCTGGAAATATGGGAAAAGGACCGTCTCGATATATCCCATACTTCTCATTGGATGACTCTATTGCAGCAGGCCGATTGCAGGGAGTTCGTTAGCGGTTTACTCCCCCCTGGATCTTGCGGTTCTTGAAAAAGAAGAAAGGCAGGACCTCCACGAAATCATTCATGACAAAGAGATTCGCACCATAGTCCCCCTTCCGCCTCTTGCCCAACCTTGGACAGAGGACTTATTCATGAACGTTGTGGCCGGTATCAGGGATCTCCTCTTCCTCGACAGGTTGAGACTGGAATTTGCAGGTCTTGCTAACCAGATCCTGTCTGCGGATAGGCTCATGATCCACGAGCTCGAGGTGCTGGTTGAGGCATGCAAGAAAGCGGCACGGATTGGCCCCGGATTTCTGGGGAGAGCATCGGGGAGGGGTTCTCAAGGGTCTTCTGGCGAAAAGACCCCGATGTTATGTCGGTCCAGATCAAAACGAAGAATATAAGGATTTTGAGTGGCTCTCAGATCTCGGAGAGTGCCTGAAGGTTCTTCGTGGATTGATGGTGCTGGATGGACTTCTGGAGAGATTGGCTGCATCTTACGGTATAACGGGTCTGTCGCGCACCAACGGGATGAACTCTATTCTTTCCTGTTCAACCTCTGGGGCAGGTTATTATTAAAACTCGAACCCTCCTTTTCCTTGAGTAAGAGCAAGATTCGAGTTATTG
>CAZXCQ010000289.1:0-8001 GCA_964639275.1 uncultured Desulfobacteraceae bacterium
CTATTGCGCAATCTCTTAGACCCTTTCGATGATCTCTTTTCCAAAGAGCCCGTATGGCCGAATCATCAGGATAAATACCAGCGCGATAAAGGGCGCGATTTCCTTGAATCCAGGAAGGATGGGGTCGATATACCCCCCTGCCAGGTTTTCGAGGATACCGATGATAAATCCACCCACAATGGCTCCCCCGATACTGTCGAGACCACCGAGGATCACAACGGGGAGGACCATCAGACCAACGTGACCCAAATTGGGGTGGATTCCACTGATATTTCCGATGACGATCCCACCGATGGCCGCTGCACAGGCAGCAAAGCTCCAGGAGAGTGCAAAGATCACCTTGGCACTGATCCCCATGGACTGAGCGACCTGCTGGTCTGAGGCGTTGGCCCTCATGGCAATCCCCATCCTCGTATATTTGAAGATAAGGGAAAATACAACGACCCCGATGATGGCGAAAATAAAACCCCACTTGAGTGCCGACGGCACGATGGCAAAACCCAGATCCCAAGGCGCCGCAGGGAGGATCTCAGGAAAGGAGCGGAAATCAGCTGTCCAGATGATGTGGGCGAGACCCTTGAGGATGCTCGAAAGACCTATGGTTACCATGATCACAGAGATGACGGGTTCTCCAACGAGCGGTCTAAGGATCACGCGCTCGATGACCACCCCCATCATAAACGCAAAGATCAGGGTAAAGACAAGGACAAAGGCGAAGGGAATATTCAGGTAGGTCAGGAGGGTGAGGCAGATGTAGGCCCCAACCATCATTAATTCGCCGGTTGCGAAGTTGATGACGCTTGTGGCCTTATATATCAAGACAAAACCGAGGGCAATGAGGGCGTAGACGCCACCCACTGCGATACCACTCACAATCAACTGAAGGAAGATATCCATTCAGTGTGGCTCCTTTTTCCCCTGGCCCTCTAATCCAAAAAAATTATAACAGTTTAGCTTTGTGAAACCCGGGCAACGGGGATTCCGTTTTTCGGGCGTATAACTCGCCCATTCCCCTGTCTCAGTTCTAATTTTGAAGAAAGCTAAACTGATACACAAAATTGAGTTTAAATATCGATTAATTCTCAAATAAGATCTATCCTGTCAAGCAAAACCTCTTCCATCCCCCGCGCCGGGATGAATTGTGGGAAAGGGTCAGGGGGAAATACCGGTTTTTGTTGTGTTCTGATGCCATTTGTTATATCAGAAGATAATGATATCATGGGGTGGTCCCACGGGGCGGCAGAGGCGCGAAAAGGCAGTCGAGGCGATTTTGCGCCCTGATTCGTTCAACGGCCAAGCCCGGGACACTTTAGGGGCCGGGACATTTGAAGAGGGATCATTATGTTCGAAGAATCAAGATATTGGAATCCCTTCCTTGAAACTCTCAATCAAGAGGGTATCAGGAGACTCCAGTTAAAAAAATTCAGGAGGATATTCCGCTGGGCTTACGATCATTCCAGGTTTCACAGGGCGCTTTATGAAAAGGCCCGGATAAGCCCCGATGACATCCGCTCTTTCGAGGACATCAGGCATGTGCCCACCGTGGAAAAGGGCATGATGCGGGACATCCAGCGAAAGGATCCTTTCCCCTATGGAGACGCCCTTTGTGTCCCTATTGAGGAAGTGACCGAGTTTCGCCAGACTAGCGGCACGACCGGGCAACCGGTATACCAGCCTGATACCTGGGAAGACTGGGAGTGGTGGTCCGAATCCTGGGCCTTTATTCTCTGGGCCCAAGGCTACAGGCCCAGAGACCGTGTCTTTATCCCTTTTGGTTACAACATATTCGTGGCATTCTGGGCGGGTCACTATGGTGCGGAGAAGATCGGTTGTGAGGTTGTCCCGGGGGGTGTCCTGGATACCAAGGCCCGGATCCTCAAGATCCAGGAACTGAGGGCAACGGCGATGATGGCCACCCCCACCTACGTCCTCGGGATGGCTGATACGGCCAAGAATAAGATGGGCCTGGAACCGTCTGAGATGACCATTGATAAGATTACGTGCGCCGGTGAACCCGGAGCCAGCATCCCAAGTACCAAGAGACGGATGGAAGAGGCCTGGGGGGCAAAGGTGTTTGATCACTCGGGGGCCACTGAAATCGGAGCCTGGTCTTATGAGTGCGATTGCCAGCCAAAGGGGATGCATGTGAACGAGGCCCTCTTTCTGGTGGAAATCGAAGATATAGAGAGCGGCGAGATCATCACTGGACCCGGAAAAAGGGGCAAGATGATTGTCACCGCCCTGGACCGCCACGCCCTGCCCTGTATCCGGTTTGACTCGAAGGATATCATTGAGTGGGCAGAGGACCCATGTCCCTGCGGTCGGACCTTTGGGTTGATAAAAGGAGGCGTGATCGGGAGGGCAGACGAGATCACCAAGGTAAAGGGGGTTCTCCTTGCGCCTTCTGCCATCGAGGAGGTAGTCAGAGGGGTTGATGGGCTGGCCCACGAATATGAGGTTGTCGTTGACAAAGTGGGTGATGTTGATCGGATTGCCTTAAAGGTGGAACTGCTCCCCGGTGCCCAGGCGCAACAGGGGGCAATTGAGGCCCGGCTCAAGGATCAGTTGAGGCTAAAGACCAATCTGGGCTACAATATAGAGTTCCACGAGTATGGAACCTTGCCCAGATATGATGTCAAGGCAAGGCGATTCAGGGATTTGAGACAGATCCACTGACTGTTGACGGGTTTATAATGGTCGATCGCAGATTGGCGATTATAAACCACCAGAATACCAACCGCTTTATTATATAAGGTGACAGTGTGATGAAAGAGACGCCGGAGAAGATAAAGATAGAAAAGATTGATTCCAAGATCCGGTCGCTAAAAAAGACAGCCCGGGAATTGAATCAAATGTCGGATCACCTCCCTTTTCTGGCCAGAAATACGGCCAGAATCCTGGCAAATATCAAGATGTTGGAGATAAACGTGACCGATATTGTCGCATTGAACAGTGAAGACTAACGCGCCTCAACGCTGGCGAACTCTCAGATTTATGGATCCGCATGCCTCTAAGAGGCATTTCTGAGAGACGATTTCGCTTGACTTGAGAGGTATTTTATCGTTCCATTTGAAGGAGTTTTTCCCTTCAGTCAGGCGGCCGTCACAAAGAGGTAGCCCCAATGAAGAAAGACCTCAAGGTAAATCCACTTATAGCTCCTGCTTTCTTTGCGTAAGGCCCACCAGCCTTGATAAATAAAGCAAGAGGACGTATTAGTTTCCCGGGGGACACTCTTTTGTTGCATCAGATTGTCCCTGTTGGCAATCACCCTTGCGATTTAGAGTCATCATTTTCCCGAGATCTGTCACCGATGCATTTTTTTTGTGTTCAGGAGAGGTGACAATCGATGGCTTGCCAGAAAAGCAGGATGTCTTGAATATCGGCTGATCTTTATGGTAACGTCTGATGAAGGAGGAAGGCATGAATATCTACGTGGGGAACCTATCGTACGGGGCCACTGAAGAGGATTTGCGAAGGGCTTTTGAGGCCTTTGGGCAGGTCGTGTCTGTCAACATAATCGTCGACAAGTATAGTGGCCGATCAAGAGGGTTCGGGTTTGTGGAAATGCTTGATGAAACCGAGGCTCAATCGGCTATCGATGGCCTCAACGGTAAGCCGTTGCAAGGCCGGCCGCTTAAGGTTAATAAGGCACGACCCCGGCCGGAAGGAGGTCGCGGGGGAGGAAGAGGGCAAGGCACGGGTCGGAGTTATCAATAAGAGGTTTTTTAGGACAATCTTCAATACATGCGACCTGCCGAATCCGGGCCCGTGGCTTTTGGGAATTTTTGGACCGCGGATTAGGATTTTGGCATCTGGAGATGGGATGGTCTGTGTGGCTTGAGGATGGTAAGAAGATCGTTGCCGTCATAGGGTGAAGGCGACTCAATCAACGACGTGAGTCGATAGCAACAAGAACCCCGGGAAGAGATTGAATCATGTCAAGGCCAGTGGTCATATGGGCGTTAGCGGTCGATTCATCAACCAAAGATCCCATTGTCATCCTGAAAGAACTTGATGGAGAAAGAACCATACCCATATGGATAGGATTGCTTGAGGCCAATGCCATTGCCAGTGAAATGGAGGGCATCAAATTTTCAAGACCCATGACCCATGACCTTATCAAGAATATTCTGGAGTTGATCGATGTTGAGGTGATAAGGATTGAAATATGCGGTCTTAAGAATGGGACCTATTATGCCCTGATCTGCCTCAGCCACAAGGGGAAAGAGATATCGATAGATGCCCGACCAAGCGATGCCATCGCCCTGTCTTTGAGGGTTGGTGCCCCTGTTTTCGCTGCAGAAGAGGTCATCGATAAATGCATTCAGATGGATATGAGAGCTGAACCTGAGGACAGGTCAGAAGAGGGAAAGAAATGGCAGGAGCTATTGGAGAATCTAAAGCCCGAGGATTTTGGAAACACATGATCAATACGTAATTTTTCAAAGACATGGGGGTTTTGAATAGTCTCTGGCGTGCTACAGGGACTATTTTTTTCTATATGCCTCAAATAGGACGCCGGGCAGGTTCGAGGTAAAAATTCGATCAATTCCTGTGTCCCCCACGGGGGGGTAGTGGTGTTCTTCTCCCAGATAGTTTCTTATCAGAAGTGCGTTTCTATCCATCCCCTTAACATATTCCGGAAGGAGTGAAACCTTACCCCCTCCCCCCGGGAGATCGATTGCAAAATGGGGCATACAAAGCCCCGAGGTGTGGCCCTGCAATCCAGCCATGATTTCAAGCCCCTTACTGAGGGGGGTCCAGAAGTGTGATGTCGCCTTTGCAAGGTCGGACTGGAAGAGATAGTAAGGTCGCACCCGGATCGACAAGAGTCTTTGCATCAATCTCTTCATGGTCAACCGATCATCATTTACACCTTTGAGCAGGACGGTCTGGCACCCCAATGGGATGCCGGCATCGGCAAGCCTTGCGCAGGCAAGAGAGACCGCATCGGTGATTTCATCGGGGTGATTAAAATGGGTAAGGATATACAGCGGGTGAAATTTGCGCAGGATCGCTGCAAGCTGCGACGTGACCCTCTGGGGCAGTGTACAGGGGACCCTTGTCCCGATACGAATAATCTCCACATGGGACATTGAGCGAAGTCGGGTCAGGATCTGGCTTAGTTTCCTGTTATCGAGTAATAGGGGGTCTCCGCCCGATAGAAGGACATCCCTTATCTCCCTATGCCCCCTGATATATAAAAGCCCTTCCCTGATCGATTCCTCGCTCACCATAGAAGACCTGCCGACCTTTCTCTTCCGGTTGCAGAATCTGCAATATACGGCACATTGCGAGGAGACCAGGAAGAGAACCCTATCCGGATACCGGTGTGTCAGCCCGGGGACCGGGGATTGCCCTTCTTCGTTCAGGGGATCCTCAAGTCCGCTTTGATCAATCACCTCCTGCACATCGGGGATGCACTGTCTGTAAATGGGGTCCCCCTGGGTCTTAATCAGACTCAGATAGTATGGGTTGATCCGCATGGGATACCGGACAACCACATCCTGAAGCCCGGAGAGATCAATCTCAAAGGATTCTGCCAGTGCCTCAGGGGTGGTGATGCTCCGGGAGATAAGCCGTTTCCACAGGGGCGCCTTTCCCTCCTCCATATCTTGTGAGACAGACAATCTTTACCCTCTCGCGATAATCCTCTTTGCCTTTGGCCCGCAGTTGAAAAGGAGGTCAAATGCGGAAAGGTTTGGAACAAAGCCTCCCCACAACTGGGGATAGACAGGGGGCCTGGGGTTGAAAAATTGAAGCCCGATGCCTGTCCTTTGAAACGCCTCCCGGTCCAGATATTTCCTGGCGCCGGCCTGTGCCAGAAAATCAGAGGCCCCCAGCCCCTTACAGACCTCCAGAGATAGCCGGGGTTCCCTTGCATCAATACCCAGTTTCGACAGTAGACATATCCCAACAGAAATCCCGAGGTGCGCCATGAGGTATTCAATTATCCCAATGTTCAGATCCACCAGGCGCTCGAAACCCTCTGTAAAGATTCGCTCTACAAATTCAAGGTGATCCTCGAAAAACGGGGCCCTGCCATAGGCGGTCTTTAGGGTTGCCAGGTGTTTCCCTGCCCAACGTCCCTCGTGGCAGATCCTGACCTCACTGATCTTCTGAAACCCCAGGCCCTTTTTCCAGACAGGGACGGTCATCCAGAGCGTGCCCTGGTCATTCTTGAAGCGGTTTCTGGTCAACCAGGTGGTGCCCTGGGGGAACTGGACCGAGTCCATGAGGACAAGGGTGTCTGAACGCAGGGCCTTTTGAAAAAAGCCTGGAAAAGGAGCAAAATATGGCCGATAGGCAGATACAATCATTGGGTTTTGACCGACCCATGTCTGGGCCGGGGGGTATCCGGGTTAGACCCGTATCAAACCCAGTATCCCCCTTGCCGTGTACTCCGCCACATCCGCCAGCCCATCAAGCGGCATGAAAGTTAAGGCATTGGCCGAGAAAAGACAAGTGGCGGATGCCGGGAACTCATCATCCGGGAGGTAAAAAATGTAGCAGAGCGCGATCTTTGGAAGCGGGTACAGGACAAACCCAAAGTCGCCGCCAAGCCCTTGTTTGTCGTCCTGGCCATCAAAGACCCGTTTGATAGCCTCCTGTCTTTTACGGATCAGGGGGATGTGGGGGACAAGCACCTGTTCGCTATTGGCCCGAAAGGCACCCTGGTAAGGCATGCTGCCGGGCAGATCCCTAAACGATCTCAAAGGCTCTAACTGAATAGGATCCGGGCTGGCCTTTATGGCATAAAGGGATACCAGGAGGCCCCTTGGGTCCTCAGAGGGTATACCAGAGAATGAGATCTTGTCAGGCCCCATGCAGCATTGTTCACCAAAGGCACGAAGAAAAAAATGATCACCCCGCCTTTCTCCTCCAAGCAGTCCCTCAAGGTCATCGGGTAACTGAGAAAAAAGCCTTGAAAGGTTCGCATTGATGATCTTTGCATAATTGGATCCCAAATCCTACACCTCCCTCAGGGGTTGTTTTTGTCGGCCATGCCTTTCCCCTGGTCTTTCATGTTACGTCGTAACACTTTAGCCTTTTGAAACCCGGGGTATGGGGATTCTGAACCCCCATCCCCCTCTCCAAGTGCCAATTTTCAGAAAGCTAAATTGATACGTTACGTTAAGGTGTTACGAGAATTGCTCTCTTGCTACCAGAGGAACTTTACGGTGTAATAGACGAGCCACTGGTACTCGCTAATGACCTCATTGAGGTACCTGCCCGTCTTCCACCAGTCGTCGGCTTTGAAATGGGAATAGCGGGAGGGGGTCATTATGATTTCCATCTCGTCTTTGGCAAAGACGTTTTTGAAGATCAACCCGGTGCATCTGGTCCGGACAGGAGATGTCACCACAATAATAGAGCGATAGCCCTTTGCAACAGCCCTCTCCCTGACGAGTTGCGCCGTCTTCAGGACGGATCCAACCGACTGGTCGCTGGTTATGCAGGCAGACCGGGGAACCCCCAGGCCGCTGAGCATCATAATCAAGAGTTCGCTCTCCTCCGGGTAATGGACCCCTCTCGCCCTCAGGACCTCCTCGCCATCTGGCGGCTCCCTTCTGGGGATGTAGATCTCAGGGGCGAAACCCCGCTTATAGACCTCGGCAGCCGCAAGGCCCCGCTCAACAGGCTTTCCCGCCATACAGACAATGACATCGGCCTTCTTGAGGGGCTGCTCGACAACCAGATATTCCCCCAGACGCGTCAGGATTGGCACACGGAAATAGGAAAGGAGCATATAGACAATCAAGAGGAGGAAGATGACCCATTTTAGGATGCTCGGCCGTCCTGGCTTTTTCCCCCCTGGCTCGATGGGTCTGCTGTCCGCATAGGGTTCTCTCTCTGCCCCTCCTTCGACCCTTTCAGCTTTGTCTTCCCCCGAAAAACCCAGGTCCCCTATCCAACCGGAAAGGCCCCCGCGGCCCTGGCCATCTCTTGGGTTCATTTTTTGCCCCCACCCGATCTTACCCTTCATTGCACACCCCTTAT
>CAZXCQ010000290.1:0-7990 GCA_964639275.1 uncultured Desulfobacteraceae bacterium
CAAGGACGCCGAAGAGGTGCTAAAGGGCGTAAGGGATGAAATATTCATAAAGAGACTAAATAAGCGGGGAATCAATCCAGAGGATATCGAATGGAGCGCTGTAACCATCAGGGAATCGGCTGTTGATAGGGCAATCGCCTTAAAAGAAAAAGGTTACGGCCCTGACCGTGTTCTGATGATGGTCTCCACAGACGAGGAGCATCACTTTGCAAACAGCGCTGCCACCCTTCCCCTTTACTGGAAGGAGGCAGAACGATGCATTAAAAGGTGTAAGGATGCGGGCATCAAGATGTGCGGGACAGTGAGTACCATCTGGGGGAGCCCCATATCGGGACCCACAAGGCTGGAAGATGCCATTGAATTCACAAAACGGTGGCTGAGTATCGGTGCCGACGACATTGAGCATGCGGACCATGACGGCTCCGCCCCGCCCGATCAGGTCTACCGCTACTTCTCGATGCTCCTCGACGAGATCCCCAATCCTGACCTCCATGTGGCCCATTTTCATGTAACCCGGGGATGGGGTCTGGCAAATGTCCTGGCCGCCCTCCAGGCGGGTATCGAAAACTTCGAGGGTACCCTGGGGGGGATCGGTGGACAGCCGACCAATTTCCTCAACCGGACACCGGTGCCCGGCACCGGGGCCTATTACTACAGAGATCCCAATGTGGTTGGGCTCGTGAGCCTTGAGGATATGTGTGTCATGCTCGATGAGATGGGGATCCATATCGGGGGTATTAGTATCCACAGGGTCCTGGAGCTTGGCACCTTGATGGAAAAGACCATCGGCAGGAGGCTACGTTCGGAGTCAATCCTCAATGGCAGGATACCAAAGGAGCGCAGAGAGGAGTTCAAGAGACCCCAGCTGCCCCGGCTTAAAGAAAAACAGGGAGAAAAGCCCGGGCAGATCATACCGTATGGATGGCCGGATAAGGCAGAGGTGCCAGAGGCCTTGCTGGCCCGAAAGAGCTATGAGTAAAAGAGATGGAAGACATGAGCAAAGGGTCTAAGGAAAAACCGGGAGGATGATCAAATACCGAGAAATGCGGTCCGAAACATATCACTCTCAAGGAGTTGCTCTCCGGGACCTTCCCCCACGATCCTGCCGGTCTGAAGCACGTATCCCCTATCAGAGAGGTCAAGGGCCTCCCGCACGTTCTGCTCTACCAGGAGGATGGTAATCCCTTGCTCTTTGAGAAGCCGCACCGTATCCAAGACCTCATCTACAAGCATGGGCGCCAGTCCGAGAGAGGGCTCGTCCAGCATTAGTATCTGGGGACTTGACATAAGCCCCCGTCCGATGGCCACCATCTGCTGCTCCCCGCCGGATAGGGTGGATGCAGGTTGTCCCTTACGATCCTCTAGCTGTGGAAAAAGCTTGTAGGCAAACCGGAGATTCTCTTCAACCCGCTGTTTGTCTTTGAGGGTATATGCACCAATCAAGAGGTTCTCTTCAACACTCAAGGGACTAAAGAGCATTTTCTCTTCAGGCACATAGATAATCCCCATGCGGACGATATCTTCTGTATGGAGTCTTTGAATCTCGCGCCCTTTAAATAAAACCTTCCCATGAAAGACCCGCTGGGTCCCCATAATGGACCGTAACAGCGTTGACTTTCCCGCCCCGTTTGCGCCGACCACGCATACAGTTTCCCCCCGATCCACACTGAGGGACACCCCGTGAAGCACGGGGAGACCGGAATAACGGACCTTGATATCTTCGACCTGGAGAATACTCTGACTCATGGGTTATCCAAATCCCCTCCGTGCTCCTTGACATATCGCTCTCCCAGGTAGGCCTTGATAACACGAGGGTCCCTGGAAATCGCTTCTGGGACCCCCTCCGCTATCTTTTCTCCATAATCCAGGACAATCACCCGGTGGCTGACCTTCATCACCAGTTCCATGACGTGCTCAATCAGCATGACCGTTATCCCGAGGTCCTCATGCACGTGTCGAATGATGGCCATGATCCCATCCACTTCACTGGGATTTAGTCCTGCCGCCACTTCATCCAGCAAGAGGAGCTTGGGATCGGAGCCGATAGCCGTGGCCATGGTTACGCGCTTTTGGGAGGCCACAGGTAGCTCGCTGACCAGATACCCGGATAGATCGGCTATCTTCAGATCGCTCAGTATTTCGGTTGCCCGTGCCTTGGCCCTGGATCGCGAACGGGTCCTCATAAAACACCCAACCATGACATTCTCTTCCACGGTAAGGTCGCCTGAGGCGACATACACCTGAAAGGTCCTTGCCAGTCCTCGTCTGGCCACTTCATAGGCCTTTAGCCCGGTGATATCTTCGCCATCAAAAACGATTTGGCCTGAGGTAACCGGATGGAGGCCTGAGATGCAGTTAAAAAGGGTCGTCTTGCCGGCCCCGTTGGGACCAATCAGGCCAACCAGCTCATCCCGTTCTATGCCAAAAGAGATATCATCACTGGCCCTCAGCCCTCCAAAATCCTTGGTCAGGTTATGGATCTCCAGAAATGCCATCAGCTCCGTTTCCTCCTGCGCACCCTCTCCACAATGCCCCATATCCCCCTGGGTTCAAAGGCCGAAATCACCATGATGATGATGGCATAAATAATCAGGTCGATACCCACCAGCCCGGCCCTCGCACCCAGCCATTCCTTGAGATAGCTCTTGAGTGGGATCAGAATACCGGCCCCTATAATGGGCCCCCAAAGAGACCCGGCGCCACCCAGCATGGCCATGAGGGCGATCAGGATAGAGAGATCAAGGCTCATGGTATCTTCGGGTTCAATATTCTTGATGTAGCAGGCGTGGAACGAACCCACCATGCTGACAAAGGCCGTTGCTATGGCATAGGTCTTGACCTTGGCCCAATGGACATTGATCCCCAAGGACCGCGCCACATCTTCGTTGTCCTTAATCAAGCGGAGCTGAAACCCCAACCGTGACTTTCTAAACCAGTTGACATAGAGGATTCCAATAAAGAAGAACCCCAAAATGACATAATAGTAATAGATGTCGTCTTTAAAGATGAGCCGTAGGAAGTCGGGGGGGCTATACTTGATGGGGGATATCTCAAGCCCCCGCGCTGCACCCACAAGGTCCCATACCTCAAATACATCCTTGAGCACCAATGAAGTGGCAATGGTGGCAATGGCAAAGTAATGCCCCTTTAACCGGAAAAGAGGGTAACCGATTATAAAGGACCAGGTTACGGCGAAGCACATGCCGATGGGCATGGATACCCAGAAGGGCACATCCCACCGAATTAACATAACGGCGGTGGTAAACGCCCCGATCCCGACATACTGGGCCTTTCCAAGGTCTACCTGACCACCGTATCCGCCTATGGTATTCCAACCCATCCCGTACAACGAGAACATAAGAAATTGAATCATGGTTGCCATTGCGAATGATGAGTGGGGGAAGATCGCAAAGATAACAAGGCCAATAGCGACCGCGCCGGCCACGCTCAGATCAAGGCGGGGAAAATCTGAGAAATCGAGGGCATTTCTTATTGTTTCCATCCAAACAGGCCTCTGGGTCGGGTCACCATGATCAAAAAGTACGCCAGATAGACCCACATATACTTAAAGGATGTCATGGGGATATCCACCATCCAGTCAGCGCCAAAGGTATAGGTGAAGAAATCCCAAAACCCAGGAATTTCTGTTATCGTCCCTACCACAAGTCCGGCAAAAAAGGCCCCGGGCACACTGCCAAACCCACCCAATGCCACAATTGCAAAGGCAATCATGGTAAACAGTAGACCAATAAAGGGGTTAACAGACCAGAAATTGACAATGAGGGCCCCGGCGATGGTGACGGAGCTCCCACCGATACCCCAGGCCAGGGCATTCATCTTCTCTGTTGGAATGCCCATGTAACGGGCCCCCTGGGCATTTAGCGCGGTAGCGGTCAGGGCCTTTCCTATCTTGGTCCGATTCATAAGAAGCCACACCGCTACAAAGGCGACGACCGAAAGACCTGCAGCGGCCAATTTGGTGGCCGGGACGATTATCCCCAAGCCCAGGTCAAAGCTTTTTCCCACCAGGAGCCCCTGATGAAGTGCCCTGTCCTCAGAACCAAAGATGAGCAGGGCCAGGTTTCTCAAAAATAGCATCAGACCAAAGGTCCCCAATAGCTGCGCCACCATGGGTCCCCGCAGGAGAAACTTGATAAAGCCAAAGTAGCAGATGATACCCAGCAGGAATCCCACAACCGCTGCCACCGGCAAGGTCAGGAGGGGGTCAATACCCAGACCCTGGGCGGTCAGGAGACCCGTGTACATACCGATCATCAGAAACTCTCCGTGGGCAAAATTGACGATGTCCATTACCCCGAAGATGATGGTCAGGCCCAGGGCAACAAGGGCCAAGACCATACCGATGAGCAGACCGGCAAAGAGGGACCCGATTAAGATATCCATTATGACCCAGAGCTCCTAGAGTAACAAAACACCCACCCTCGCTCGCCCCTCTCTAATCTTCCAAAAAAGAGAGGGGGTGCGAGTTGGGTATATGCCGTAAAGGATGATCAAAACCCCTTAAAGGGGAAGATCATATCTGCTGAAGAAACATCAAAGGGGTATACAATCTCCAGGCCGATCTTGCCATCCTTGCCCTTCTGGTACTGGCCGATAAGGCCGGAACCCAGGACATTCTGACCCAGTTCATCACCGCTTGTGGAAAATTTGATCCCCTTCCAGGGTACCACCAGCTCCTTTCCCGGGATATCGATGGCATTGGCCGCAGCCTGAATATCAGCCGGTTTTGTGGAACCTGCCTTCTCAAGGACAGCCACCCAGGTCTGAAGACCTGTGAAGGCCCTGGCGGATGCCCCACCGAGGTCATTGCCAGTCTTTTTCTTGTACAGGGCATTGACTTGTCCGGCCAGTTTCTTGATCTCCACCACTTTCGGGAGGAACACCGTGCGCGTGAGGATGCCATCAATGCTATCACCCAAGGTATTCCGGAACTCAGGCTTTTCAAACCCGGCGTCCTGTCCCCAGATAATCTTGGGGTGGGCCTTCTGGGCCTTCAGTGTCTTGACCATAAGGATGGCGTCCGAGGTGTATGAGGCGAAAAGCATCACATCCGGCCTCGCCGCCTTTAGCGATCTCACCTCGCTGGAGAGATCCGCCGTCTTGGCCGCATACAGGAGTGATTTTCTCAGAGTAAAACCATACTCCTTGGCAAATTCCTTGATCAGCCCTGAGACATGGGAACCCCATTCTGTCTTCTCGCAGGCCGAGGCTAGATTCTTGATCTCTTTTTTGGGGACCGCCTTTACCCCCCTCACCTTGCCTTCTGTGAGGCCTATCAATAACTCAAAGAGGTCTTTCGTAAACCATTTGTCATGGGGCGTGGTCCGCCAGAACCATTTAAAACCCCTTTTGGTGAGTGCCGGGGAGGTGGAAGACCCGTTGATCATGGGGATGCCATATTGTTCACACACCGCGCTGACGGTCTTGGTCACCGAACTAAAATAGCACCCCAATATGCCATCCACCTTATCGTCCAAGATCAGCTTCTTGGCAAGGTCTGCCCCCAGGGTGGGGTTGCCCTCGTGGTCTTTAAAAATAAGCTTGATCTTGGCCCCACCCAAGTTCTTGATCCCCTTGTTTTGGGCCATTGTCATGGGAAGATCGGCCATGACGTTATTTGCGATTTCCGCTGCAAGCTCCGCACCGGCCCGAAGCTCACGACCTGCCGCAGCCGCACCCCCGGTAAGGGGGTATATCACACCTATCTTGACCTCTTCTACGGCCAGTACACCGGCCGGGGCGACAAGTCCTGCCATTGCCAGCAAACCAAAGACTAACATGGTAAACCTGAAAATCGACTTCATCACCAAACCTCCGTTTCTAGGGCAAGAGCCCTTGACCAAGTATTAGCGCCTCCCCGGGCCTTTTGGATCAAAGGCCGGGACCAATACCATCGCCATCAGAACACCTGGCAAAATGTAATTGGATAGTGAAAAAGTGTAATTTCTCAAAAGCATGGGGTTCTAAATAGGCCTCATGCCATGTCTTTCCCCAGTTTTTTGGACGTTAGCAAAAAGTATAGAATTGGCCAGCAGGCATGTCAAGCTTATGTGAGGGTTAGGAAAGGTCAATCAGAGTATGGTCAAATGGTCGTCCAGGAGGTCAGATACGAACATATGGCCCGGTGAATGGGTGATGGCCAGAGGCAGTGCCACCGAAGTGGCAGCCAGGATGGCCGTAACACCACAGGCCCAGAACACGGGGATTTCTCCAGGCCTGATCGTAACCGCATCGCCAAAATCCGGTTTTCCAAGGTCTTTGATACCCAGTTCTTCCGGTGCTCCCAGGTGGATCGGGGCACCATGGGTAAGGTGAAACCGGGTCGTCACCTGTGTGGCCCTGATGGCCTCTTCTGGCCTCATGGGTCTCATGGTGACAACCAGGGAAGCGGAAAATGGGCCGGCAGGCCGGCAGGCACGGTTGGTGATATACATGGAGACATTCTTTTCCTCCTCCATGTTCCTGACCGGCACCCCCGCCTTTATGAGGGCATCCTCAAAGGAAAAACTACACCCCAGCAGAAAGCTTACCATCTTATCGTTGAAGAAACCGGTTACATCTTCAACCTCTTCCGCCGGTTTCCCATCTCTGAAGATCCTATATCGAGGCAGATCGGTGCGCAAATCAGCCCCCGGGGCTATCTTTGGTTCCACTTGACCGGGTTCCAGTACGTCCAGGATCGGGCACGGCTTTGGGTTTCGGACACAAAAGAGCAAGAAATTAAAGGCCTCGTCCTTTGGAAGCATGACCAGGTTGGCCTGGACATATCCCGGGGCCACACCGGTGGTGGGTACCGTCCACTCCCGATTTCTGATAAGCTCGCGCAGCCTCGCCGGTGAATGATCCTCTTTCATCGTCAACCCACTATGGTTTTTCGGTCAGAAATCTCTCCACTTTTGCCTTTTTCTTTAGCTCTTCAACATAGGCGCCCACTTTATCCCGGGCCTTTTGGTCCCTCAAAAACTGACGAAGCCTCTCCTTGACATCGTCATAGGCGATGACCGTCTCGGGTCTCTTTTCAAAACATTTGATCAGGTGGTAGCCAAACTTGGTTTCCACAACTTCGCTGACCTCACCCGGCTTTAAAGCAAAGGCCGCTTTTTCAAATGGGCCCACCATCTGTCCCCGTCTGATGTAGCCCAGGTCTCCACCCCTGGCCTTACTGGGACCTTCCGATAATTCCTTGGCAAGGGTGGCAAAATCTTCGCCACTCTTTAGTCTCTGCTGGACCTCTTTGATCTTTTTGCGCGCCGCGTCCTTTTCCGCCTCTTTGGCTTCGGGCTCCACCTTGATCAGGATATGGCTTGCCTTGACCTGTTCCGGTCGCTTGAAGGATTCGGGGTGGCTGTCATAGTAGGTCTTGAGCTCTTTGTCGGAGACCGGGATATCCTGAACCACCTGTTCATCGATAAATTTTTTCACAACAAGGGTCTTCCCGGTCTGAGCCCTCAGCTCGGCCTCAGACAGATTCATCTCCTCCAGGGCCTTTTTGAATTTTTCTTCGCTCTGAAATCGCTTTTTGAGGCTACTTAGATGATCCTCGACCGCTGCATCATCGACCTTGACCCCCGATTTCTTGGCCTCCTGATAAAACAACTCCAGGTTGATGAGATTTTCAAGGACATTTTTTCTGAGTTCCTGAAACTGGCTATCACTGATAGACCTGCCCCTGGCCAAAAGCCGTTGCAGGACACCGCTCATTTCCCTCTTAAAATCTTCCTGGGTAATGACCACGCCGTTAACAACAGCCGCCCTGTCCTCCAAGACCTTCTTTTCCGATGCCAGCACCGGCAATGCTATCCATAGAAGGCACAGGCATGCGATCAAGGGGCCAAACGATCTTCCTAATCCTGTTCGCATTCAGATTTCTCCTTTCGTACCAATTTAGCCCTTTTCAAAACTGACACCTGGACAGGGGGATGGGGGTTCCGTTTTGAAGGGTGTATCCCTGCCTGAGGCAGACAAGCCT
>CAZXCQ010000291.1:0-7911 GCA_964639275.1 uncultured Desulfobacteraceae bacterium
CTGCCCTCAAATCGCCCCGACATCCTGAGCCCCGAAAAGACCTGGAAAAGTCTGATAATTCATCAAATTATACAGACGGTCATAATTGTATGCGCAAAATGCATTGAATAACAGGTAATAATACTACCTCCAGGGATGGATTATGCGCAATTATTTATTTATGACCGCGTGTATAACAGGCGTCCCTCACTTTACTTTTGTATTCAATTCTAATTGGTCCAGCCGTTGCTCTATGAATGCCTCCAAAAGCATTTATGAAACATTGCATTGTCACATTTCAAGGCCTTACCCCATTCCCCTCCCTGGATTTAGGGACCTCACTAAATTTGATGAATTGAAGAGGCTAAAGCCCTGCTCGATTTCTGATTTCAAGGCTCCTGCCCCGCAAAAGATCCTCTGAAACAGGTGTTGATTTCAGCACGGAAAAAGCAAATGAGACCACCGCATAAAGGGCTCACCCATCAGAGGCGGTGTCGGGTCTACTTTTGACTCTTTTAAAAATTCTACATGAGCCAAGAGCAGACCCCTATTCAGGGGTTCTTCCATCCAGTCGATGGCATTGGCCTTGCGTGCCTTTGCGAAATCCACCGTGCGCCGGAGATCCCAGGGCGGGATCTTGTCAACGATGCTGACAGGCCATCCCTGGTTTGCGTCAACCCCCAGGGAAAGACCATGGCCCACACCTTTTCTGATCACCTCAATGTGCCTGATATCTTCCTTCAGGTCCCTGTTTCTGACCCTCAGCTTTACCGTCCTGAACCGCTTATCCATCAATGCATCCAACTCATCAACCCTCTTTTCAGGCTCATGCATCTCCCCGGTGGAACAGTAGACCTCGACTGGTCTCGCCTTCTCACCCAGCAACTCATAAACGGGCCTTCCCTGATCTTTTCCGATGATATCCCAGCAAGCAGGCTCGATCCAGAAGTTCCTCCATTCCAGGAACCCAACCTGTTTCAAGAGGCCCTGGATCCCTTCGATATGAGTCGGATCGGCACCCAAGAGATACCCCCCGATCAGGTCACCTAGCCCCTGTCTCTTATTTCCCATGGCAGCCCCGGCAGGGTACCCTTCAATCCCATCGTCAGTTACGAGCTTGATCAGGGTAAACCTATTGTGCGTTTGAGGATAGCCAGGGATCCATGTGGGCCAGAAAATGGGCCGCAACTGAAAACCTCTAAACCCTCAAACCTTTATGTGTATTTTATTGTTTGCATTTCTTGCTAGGCAGTCTCTAAAATACGGTGACACTGAATCAAAGGAGGAAGGGTCCATGAGAGCAGTGCTCGTAAAGGAGTTTACAGATTTCAAAAACCTGACCCTCGAGGATGTCCCGCCTCCGCAATTAGACGAGGGCCAGGTCCGCGTGGATGTACGCGCAAGCGGCGTAAGCTTTGCCCTTAGCCTTTGGGTATCCCGCCGGTATCAGGTCAAGCCGCCCCTGCCCTTTGTCCCGGGCACCGAGGTCTCAGGGGTGATTATGGAGGTTGCTCCTGATGTCACCACGTTTTCCCCAGGTGATCGGGTGGCCGCAGCCCTTGACTGGGGAGGTATGGCAGAGGAAGCGGTCGCCCATGCGGTGAATGTCTATCCCATTCCTGACGATATGGATTTCGCCGAGGCAATATCCCTCACCCATTCCTATGGCACGACCTGCGCAGCGCTCACCTGGCCCAACCTCCTGAAGCTTCAGCCTGGTGAGACTTTGCTGGTGCACGGCTCTGCCGGTGGAATAGGCCTTGCCACGGTGGAGATCGGAAAGCTCCTCGGAGCTACAGTCATCGGGACTGCCGGAAATGAGGAAAAGATGACTGCTGCCAGAGATCACGGGGCGGATCACGTTATCAATTATATGAAGCAGGACTTCCGCCGTAAGGTACTTGAAATCACCGGCGGACTAGGAGCCGATGTCATCATGGATCCGGTCGGGGGTCACGTGTTCGAAGAGTCCCTTCGGTCCATTGCGCCGGAGGGACGCATCATGCCGGTGGGGTTTGCCAGCGGAAAAATCCCTCAGATTCCCGCAAACATCCTTCTGGTAAAAAATGTCACTGTCTGCGGCCTCAATTTCGGCTATTTCTTGGGGTGGGGCCCAATGGGCGTACGAAGAGAAAGCGAGCCCAGCGTCCGGTCTATCATGGAAAGGCTCTGCCTCTGGTATGAGGAGAGAAAGATTCGCCCCCACATCTCACACCGCTTTCACTTAGAGGAATTCCAGGAGGCCATGAGCACGGTGCTCGAACGCAGGTCAATAGGGCGAGTGGCCCTGGTCCAGTGAAGATTACAGTGAAATGACTCGATACCCGACAGGACCTGACTATGGCTGCATCCATGTCTCTGCCGCTTCACTTGAACCCGAACGGCCTTGCCTGCCGTATGCAAGTCATAGGTCGGCCTGCGGTTTGACACAGGACCACATTTTTCTTATACTTTATTGTATTAGAAAAAAACCATCCTTTTGTCTACCGAATAGACCTTTCTTTGGACCTGGAAGGCTCAAATATGAAATGCCTGAAATGCCAGTTTGAGAACCCGGAAGGCATGAAATTTTGCGGTGAATGCGGAGCAAAGCTGGAAAAAATCTGCCCTGACTGCAATTTTTCAAACCCCCCCAATTTCAAATTTTGCGGTGAATGCGGTTTTGATCTGGCAAGGCCAAAGGGGACCCCCCCTAGGGTTGATTTAGATCAAGAATCGTTCGCCCCTGAAAGTGCAGCGCCTGAGATTTCGCCTACCCCTGAAGCAATTGAAGGAGAGAGAAAATATGTCACCGCCCTCTTCTCGGACATGTCCGGATATACTGCCATGTCAGAGAGGCTTGACCCAGAAGAGGTTAAAGAGATCACGACTCGAATCTTCGGTGAAATCTCTAAGATCGTCAACAAATACGATGGGTTCATCGAAAAATTCATCGGGGATGCAGTAATGGCCATTTTCGGTATTCCAAAGGCGCACGAAGATGATCCCATAAGGGCCATCAGGGCTGCCAGAGAAATACACGATCTGATCAAGGCCATAAGTCCTGAGCTCGAAGAAAAGATAGGGAAGCCCCTCACCATGCATACCGGCATCAATACCGGTATTGTGGTGACAGGTGAGGTCAACTTGGAGAGAGGGACACACGGGGTTGCAGGGGATACCATCAATGTGGCGGCCCGGTTGAGTGGTCTGGCAGAAGCAGATCAAGTCATCGTCGGACCGGATACATATCACCAGGCTGAAGGCTATTTTGCCTTTGAGGCCTTGGAACCGACCAGGGTCAAAGGAAAGCAAGAGCCTATTCAGATTCATAAGGTTCTATCCCCAAAAGAGCAGCCCAGTACAACCCACCGTCACCACGGCTTGAGGGCTGACTTAATCGGACGGAAAGTGGAGTTGGCTCAACTCGGGGAAGCGGCCGAACGGCTCCGACAGGGAAAAGGTGCGATCTTTTCAATCTGCGGTGAGACCGGCATAGGAAAGACCAGGCTCATAGAGGAGTTTAGGGCCACCTTGGATCTTGACGAGATTCAATGGATGGACGGACAGGCCTACGCCTATTCTCAGAACATTCCCTATTTTCCCCTGATTGACCTGTTTAATCGGGGATTTCAGATTAAGGAAGGCGATGCTCCCCAAAGGGTCAGGGAGAAGATTGAGTCAGGTGTCGAATCACTGGTCGGGAAAAGAGGGGATGTCATACCTTACATGGGAAGCCTCTATGCCCTCAGCTATCCTGAGATAGAGGAGGTTAGCCCAGAGTTCTGGAAGTCCGGGCTCCGAGAGGCTATCCATGTAATTCTTTCGGCTCTGGCCCAGAGTAGGCCGACAATCATCTGTCTGGAGGATCTTCACTGGGCAGATCCCTCCTCTGTGGACTTGCTGCGGTTCGTGTTATTAGAATTCAGGTTTCCGGCCTTGTTTATCTGTGTGTACAGACCGACCATCAGTCTGTTTACAAGCCATCAATTAAGGGGTCTGAGGGCGGAATATCAGGAAATCCAACTTAATGATCTGTCATTATCAGAAGTGCAAATGATGCTGGAGTCACTTCTCAAGGCCAAAGATATCCCCAAGGATCTCTTGAAGTTTATCCAGAAAAGTGTGGGAGGCAATCCTTTTTATCTGGAAGAGGTCATCAATGCCTTGATTGAGGCCGGCGCCTTGACCCGTGACAATGGGAAATGGAGCCTAAACCGGCCAATCAGCCAGATAGACATGCCTTCAACGATTCACGGGATCATCGCAGCAAGGCTCGATCATCTGGAGAACGAGTCAAAACGGGTCCTCCAGGAGGCGTCGGTCATAGGACGGACATTCCTCTATGAAATACTCAAGAATTGTACCAGTCTGAAGGAACAACTGGACAGGAATCTAACCGGGCTCGAGCGTCTTGATCTGATCCGCACCAGGTCCCTTCAGCCAGACTTGGAGTATATGTTTAAGAGCGCCTTGACGCAGGAAGTGGTTTATAACGGCCTTCTCAGAAAAGAGCGCCAGGGAATCCATGAGCGAATTGCCCTGGTAATGGAAAATTTATTCCGTAACCGGCTTCCTGAATTTTGCGAAACCTTGGCATTTCATTTCAAAGAAGGCCATTCCACCCTTAAGGCTGTCCGTTATTTAATGAAATCTGGCGAGAAGAGTCTGGGAAGGTATGCAGTGGAGGAATCCCACCGGTATTTCAGGGAGGGATTTGACCTGCTGAAGGATAAGCCGGGCAGGACAAAGGATGAAGACGGACTTCTCATCGAACTCCTTATCAAATGGTCGTTGGTCTATTATTACCGCGGAGATTTCAGGGAGCAGGTGGATCTGCTGAGTGCACATAGGGATCTGGCAGAGTCACTGGATGACAAGGCCAGGCTTGGGATGTTCTATGCCTGGTACGGCTTTTCCATGTATTTCAGAGCGAGGTTAAAGGATTCCTATGAATATCTTCTTCGGGCACTTGAGCTTGGAGAGGAGACCAAAGACGATCAGGTAATCAGCTACGCCTGCACATGGCTTGCCTGGACCTGTGCGGAATTAGGCTCTCTGGAGGAAGCTATTCTTTACGGTGAGAGGGCCCAAGAGATATCCAAACATATCCCATCTGACCATTACCTATACTTTAAATCTTTGGGAGGAATCGGTTTAGCCTCTTTTTATAAGGGAGACAGGGCTAAGGCTTTGGAAGCAGGGACAGCCATTTTGGATTATGGCCAGAGGCATTCCAATATAAGAAGCATGGTGATGGGCCATTTTGTCACAGGGCTTAGCTCTTTTGTGGATGGGGATTTCCAAGCATCCATTGATGCCTTTGGCAGAGGGATTCAAACCGCAGCTGACCCATTTTATTCTCAATTTTCAAGGTTTTGCCTCGGATTAGGCAATGCCCGAAACGGTGAATTACAGGAAGCTGGAGAGGCCCTCCAGGAAGTTGCTTCCTATAGTCGGGATTTTGGCTGCGAGCTACTTGGAACTCCAACCCATGCATTGCTTGGGCTTGTTTCCATTGCCAAAGGCCAGATGGGACAAGGGTTAAAAATGATTGAAGAGACTCTACGCGCCTGCCATGAAAATCAGAGGAAATGGTGGCATCCGGTAATAGAGCATGCCCTGGGGCAGATCTATTTGCAGATTGTAGATAAATCAGCCAAGGTGAGTCTGAGCACGATGGCGAAAAATATCAGCTTTATAATGAAGAATGTCCCCTCAGCCGGCAAGAAGGCGGAAGAACACTTCAATAGAGCCATTGAAGCAGCAAAAGAGATAGGGGCGCGTTTCACTCTGGGCCAGTCCTATCTGGATCTGGGTCGCCTCCACAAGGCAAGAGGCAGATCAGACAAGGCGCGGGACTGTTTTATAGAGGCCATTGAGATCCTTGAAGAGTGCCAATCGGAGGTCTTTCTGAAACAGGCAAGGGAGGCCCTCAGCTCATTAGGATGAGAAGCACTATTCCCTTTCCAGTCTCGCAAACATAGCCTTTATAATGTTTATGGCGGCATTTCGGTCGTTATGCCCCTTAGAAATGCGGTCAAACCTACGGTTGACCGTTGTTCAGGGTCTTGACCAGTTTTTCAACTCGTAGCTTAATGCCCTTATCCCTGCTCATCTCATATTTGACTCTATCAATGATACTGCTAACTGTGCTGTTTTTGCTTATTCCAAAATCAAAAACTTTCCCTTCCGCCTTTAACATCTCACCCCTCAGACGCAATGAAAATACTTAAAACCAAACCTACAATATATATCATTTTGCCTAGATTTTCCATTTAATATCTTCTTATCTATAACGCAGCTTTTCAGCGGGCGCGGCTTTTTGCGCTCCGCTGCAAAAGCCTAATTGGGTGATCTGTATCCGTTTTCTCTCTTTTCAAAGACCTTTCAATCATAAACAAGAATGTTGAAATATGTGTGCAGAGCCATTCCGTATCATCATTGTCGAAGTCGTAGTGACTCAGTACATGATTGGCAATTCGCTTTCGAAATCCACAAGCCCTTTTTCCGACTTGAGCCTCTTCCCCTCTCGCTATAGAGCCAGCCATTTCCTGGATTGCATAGCCGGAATAGCTTGGAAGCCTATGTCCTGCCGCCTTCTCAGCGTCCATTAATGCTATTCCACAGAATAATGTACAAAACGAATGAGCTTGGGCACAACGAGGGTCCATGCCAACCCAATCAATTATTTCACAAAACTCCGGTTGCCGCCGATGCAGCATGGTTGTAACTGTTTTGCGTTTCTTTGCATTCATTTCTTGAACCCTATTTGATAAACTATGGAGGTCTCGAACTGCAAATAACATGTTATCATTCTCCTCGTTTTTTACCCACCCAGCGTAAAGCATAAGCTTCCGCGAAAAGTGGAGTGTAATCTGACTGAATAGTATACAACCATCTTTGCAGCACGGAGTTTCAAAAACGCGCCGAGTTTTCGCGAGCGCGATCTGGATCTGGGGTCGGACCAAACCAACCTATTGATTTCTATTGAATACCATTCCAAAAATACGAGTTTTCAGCTGAGCCAATCACTTTGCGCCCTTTCGCACTAATACCGACTTTCTTTACTGTTGCCTCAATAAATTCTTTGGTTCCAACCGCTATGTTCTTCGACCACTTTTTGTCTCTTATTGGAATGCCCTGAGACAGTCTGGATTCGACCATTTCTTTGCACAATCTTTGTAGATCTTCAATATTTTTCTTTTGAAGCAATGATATCAGTTTTTCATAATCAATTATGGCATACCGTCGCTTGGGATTCTGGATTTCATTGTACCCACAGAAAGGCCATTCCTTTGGATGATTCACAACACCGGCCCTAACCATATTTACCCTGTTAAATAAGATTTGAGTCTCCTTTTTAGGAACATTTTGCCATGGTATGTTTTGAGGTATTTCTCTCTTCTGGTAGCGTCATCTTGGTGAAGACACGCTTCACAATAAACAAGTCTGAGCGGCCTTCGGTCCCGTGTGGAATCCACTAACCCCTTGTTGTGCTGATCAAATCTTAGAGCTTGCGCAGAAATAACTTCGCAGAATTGGCGTCCAGATTTGGGTCAGATTTGGCTGCGCCGATTGAGCAAGACCACAGGAATAGTAGTACTATTTCGAGGATCTTGCGATTGAGGTGCGGCCGAAGATGACCCGAAGATGGGATGCCAAAATGTGAAGTTATTTCTGCGCAAGCCCTTAGTTTGAGATCTTTTGTAAATCCACTGTAGAACCTACCATCATTGTCACTTTGCAAAACATATATGTGGTACATACTGGTCTCAAACTATTTAACAGGGTGAAGATCAATATATACGAGGCACTGAACCAAATGCCTGTCTGCTTCAACCGCAGTTGCATGATAACGATCCTCCCAAAAAGCACCTTTCCGGGTTTTTCTTTGATTATATCCCATATTCCGGAAAAAAATTGAATTAATGTGTGATGTCAAGATGTTAC
>CAZXCQ010000292.1:0-7880 GCA_964639275.1 uncultured Desulfobacteraceae bacterium
ACTCAATCACGGCAACCAAATCTGACCCAAATCTGAGCGTCAATTCTGCGAAGTTATTTTTGAGCGAGCCCTAAGGCAGGCAAGGCTTGGTGGCCTTTGGAAGTAAGGGAGTTATCCATTGGAAGGAGCGGGTGGACTTGGTTTCAAAATAGTTTAACAGATCGTAAATCGAGGAAATATTATGAAAGAAGAAGAGATTGAAAAAAAGCTATCCGAACTCAAGTCCCAGCTGGAAACCCTATCCGGCGCTAAGCCGGAGAATAAACTTTCCATGATTGTATTTAGCGGGGAACTGGATAAGGTGCTGGCGTCTTTTATTATCGCCACCGGAGCCGTTGCCATGGGAATGGATGTGGTCATGTTCTTCACATTCTGGGGAACGCCCATTCTCAGAGACAAAAACAAAAAGGTGGGTGGCAAGGATTTTATGGGGAAAATGTTTGAAAATATGCTTCCTAAGGGGTCCAGAGAGCTGAAACTTTCCAAGATGAACATGGGCGGCGTGGGCACGGCCATGATGAAATCACTCATGAAGAAGAAGAACGTAGCATCCTTAGACCAGATGCTCGAATTATCTGCGGAAGTAGGTGTCAGGATTGTCATATGTGAGATGTCAATGGATCTCATGGGATTTAAAAGAGAGGAGATGATCGATTATCCCAACCTGAGCTATGGCGGTGTTGCAAAATTTCTGGAAGAGGCAATGAGCAGTAGAATTCAGCTTTTTATATAAACACATCTAACTCTGAAAGGAGCTTAAAGATGAGTGAAGAGATTAAAGTTGACAAGGTTATGGATCTGAAGGGGTTGGCGTGTCCTATGCCGGTGGTGAAGGTAAGTAAGGGAATCAAGGAAATCGAAGTCGGCCAGGTGATTGAGGCCCAAACCACGGACCCGGGTTCACTGGCTGACTTTCCTGCATGGGCCAAGACAAGCGGAAACGAAATTTTGAAGACCGATCAGGATGGAGATGTCATTAAATTCTATATTAAGCGAAAAGCATAATACCGGATTGAACTGCCGCCTTTAAAAAGGGGCCAGTCATTTGATCGTTTTGAGAAAAGGGTTTTTTGTGGGAACCTTATATTATCTCATATTAATACCCATGGTGTATGTTGCGTTTGCGGTTTTCTTTGTGGGTACCGGGATAAGGCTTGTGAAGATGTTTCGAGAGCCAAAACATCCCGCGACTCTGCAGATCTTTCCCGAGAAACGACCCCAGTGGTTTTGGGCGCTTTACGATACGTTTCTATTACCCACTGTTCGAAGACACAACCCGGTTTTGTGGGTTTTTCTCCTGATGTTTCATATCTCATTCTTGCTTCTTATAATAGGACATCTGGAGTTGATTGATGAGTTCAGGATTTTTCAAGTCATTGAACATGAGGTATTTCTGGGAGGGGGCTTTATTGGGCTGATCCTATCCGTTGCGTTACTGTTCTTTCTAGTCAGACGATTCGTGTCTCCAAACAGGGAACTGTCGGTCCCCGAAGATTACTATCTGCTCATCCTGCTTTTTCTCACCATGCTTTTCGGGAGTGAGATGGATTGGGCGAGAAGGTGGTATGAGTACGGTGAGATTTCCGTCGATGATTATCGGGAATACCTTTCCAGTCTCCTGTATTTGAGGCCAGAACTACCGCTCAGTGTGACAGCATCGGGACATTCTTTTATGCTGGTCCTACACGTTTTTTTCGCAAATCTGTTCCTTATCTTTTTTCCGTTTAGCAAAGTCATGCATTCCTTTTTCTCTTTGCCGATGAATAAATTGCGAAGGGGTTAATTATGGATCAGAAGACACGTGAGGAGTTGCTAAATCTTTTCCAGAGCAAATTGAATGAGGCTATGAAACTTTACCTGGAAACGTGCTCCAGGTGTGGCGTTTGTACCCAAGCCTGTCATGTCCATGAATCCATGGGTCATATCAAATACATCGCTGCCTACAGGGCCGAAATTGTAAGGAGGATTTACAAGAAGTATTTTAGAAGACAAGGAAAAATATGGCCATCCTTAGGAGAGGCCAAAGAGTTGACCGAGATGGCCCTAGAGGAACTTTATGAAGCTGCCTATTCATGTACGGGCTGCAGGCGTTGTATGGTTTATTGTCCGTTTGGGATTGATACCCAGATGCTTATGTCCATTGCAAAACTGTTACTCGTTGGGGCTCATGCGGAACCCGAAATCCTGACAATGCTTGCGGATACCTCCATTGAAAAGGGAAAATCGCTCGACCTTTTCAAGGAGAACTTCCTGAAGGGCATAAAAAAGCTTGAAGCAGATGTGGTCAAAAAGTGGAAATTGGAGGCGGGCGAGACGGTTATTCCCATTGATGTGGAGGGGGCTGACCTCCTTTATGTGGCGTTGGCAGGTGCTCACTCTATCGTCCCCGCTGCTGCAGTGTTTGATGCAGCAAGGGAGAACTGGACACTGAGTTTTTTTGAAGCCGTAAATTTCGGTGCCTTTGTGGGTGACCCCACCAAGACGAAACTGATCCTGGATCGCATTGTCAATGAAGCGAAGCGGCTAAGAGTAAAAGAGGTCTGTATCTGCGAGTGTGGCACGGCGTATCGAGTAATGAAGCAACTATCAGGGAAGCAGCCTTTTAAGGTTTCTTCCATTACTGAAGTTCACGCCCGCTACCTAAAAGAGGGACGAATCAAATTGGACAAGTCGAAATTCAAAGGGCCTGTAACCTACCACGATCCGTGTCAGATAGCCAGAAATGCCGGTGTAATCGACGAGCCCCGCTATATCTTGAAACACCTGACGGATGATTTCCGGGACATGGCACCGGATGTTAGATACAACTGGTGTTGCGGTGGAGGAGGGGGATTGGTCGCGCTTGGCGAGGATACTTTGGATTTCCGGATGAAGTCATCCAAGGTCAAAGCGGATCAGATCAAAGAAACGGGTGCCAAAACCCTTACAACAGCCTGTGAGAATTGCCATACGCAGCTTAGCAATCTGAACGATCATTATAAGATGGATGTGGAGGTTCGATTTTTGAGTTCCATGGTTGCAGATGCGCTTGTGCAGTGAGTAGGTAGAACTATTCAGGGGCCGGCCCGTATGAGGGATCTGGGGCCCGTAGCAGGGGTCAACAGATCTTTTATGTATTTTTTGAGGGAGGGTGTTATGGACAAAAGAATAACCAGGTTCAAACATTGCGATCCACGGTTTTATCCGTATCTGGAAAATGTGTTTAAGCGACTGCCGGCAGAGGTCAAAGAAAACGTTTTAAATAACGAGGCTTTTCAAATCGTTTCTCATGATGATTTTCATGAAATGTGTATGTTGAGCTACCAGTTTGATCATCCTGTAGAAAAATTGGTGTATCTGAATACAAAGGTTCTCAAAGAGGCTGAACACCGGGCGATCTGTACAATTGCCCATGCAATAGCATATGCTGTTGGTGAAAAGGATAGAGCCTTACAGGAGCGAGAACTAGAGAAGCTGTTAGTGGATTGGGGGTTCGAACAGGAGCTTGAGGCTGTTCGGTACTGCCGGGCTATCTTTGAATCGGCGAGCTATAAAATAGGGTATGAGTGGGCAAAAAAACAGAATAGAGACTATTTAATACAGCATTTTGGGCTTTATTTTGATGAATGGAATGAGAGGGGCCTTGGACGGATGTCAAGGGAACGGTTTCAGGAGCTTTATGATCAGGCCGATATTTCCTCCATTCTTGCCCATATGCCGCAAATCCAAAAGCAAAAGCATATTGAACCTGAAAAGGAAAAAGTTTCGAGTGCCTTTACATCCGATGAAGCGATCATTGCGGGAATCATGGCGGCCGTAAAGGAAATGAACTTTGAAGATCTATACAAAGCAGATATGTGTGCATAGGTGATCCTTTTGGAGGGTCGAGTTGTTCCGTGGTCTCCAAGGTCAACACAATATTTTCGGAAAAAAGCTAGAAAAGCACAAGGGAGGACTGGGGTCAAACCTTGGTCAGTGATGAGCGTGTTTTATGCAGAGTTACTATGGTTGATTATAAAAGGGGGAATCGGGTCAGGCCTTTAGGGGTATTTCTGGCTTTGCATCTGTTTATCGTTTTTTATGAAAACCCGCTTTAAGGCAGGAATTTGGGGACCCTTACATCAAGTATTGTCAACAGGTGCCTCGATCGATTCCTCGAATCAATTTGGGGCAGGGGAGGGGAACAACGCCAATAGAGTTATAAGGGGTCAATTCACGAGTAAAAATCAACAGGTAAAAGGAGGAACATGATGATGAATGAGATTAAGAAGGTTAATTACTTTGCCATGGATGTGCCTAACAAACCGGGAGAGGCCGCTCGTATTCTCAACGTTCTCAACGAATCCGGGGTAAGCCTTTTTGCCTTCAGCGGATTCCCCCGTGGGCGACGTGCCCAGCTAGATTTCGTGGCCGAGGATGCCGCGCTCTTTCGAAAGGCCTTGAACCGGGCCAAGCTTAAGGTGCGACCCAAAAAGACCGGTTTTCTGATCCAAGGTGAGGACCAGAGAGGTGCGCTTGCCGAGGTGTTGCAGAATCTAGCAGATGCGAACATCAATGTGACTGCCGTGGATGCAGTGAGCGCCGGAGGCGGGCGTTACGGGGCGATCCTCTGGGTAAAGCCCCCGGACGTCAAGAAGGCTGCTAAGGCGCTTAAAGCCGGTTGATTTTCAGGCCTGACCCCCCCTGTCCCTCCCCTTGAAGGGGGAGGGTATAGGTGAAGTGAGGTATAAATATGAAAAGCAAGTTATTACTTATTATTTCTGGTTCTTTAAATATTTTATGGGGTATTTCTCATTTAATTCCCACCAACAATGTTGTTAGTAATTTTGGTAATATTTCAATAGATAACAAACGCATAATCTTGATGGAATGGATTAACGAAGGGTTCACCCTTATTTTTATTGGATTATTAATTATATCACTTACTTTTATTAATAGTGACGGTGCAAGAGTTAAGAAAGTGGTCTATCTATTATCCTTCATAATGCTAGTATCAATGGCCATTTTATCCATACTTACCGGTTTTAAGATAAATTTTATAGCTTTCAAATTGTGTCCATTTATTTTTTCACTATCTGCTATTCTGTTATTAATTGGCGCCTTGAAAAGATAATGAATAAGATTTTGTTTCACCAGATTCAGGGAAAAATGACCTTTTCTGGTGAATAAGTCGGCCAAAAGAAGGGAGGTGGTAAGGGCTGGCCCTAAGAACAATGGATACAAAGGAAGAAAAGGAAAGGCGTATTCAGAAGGTTCTGGTCTTGCTGGAGGAGTTTTCGAAAGAGCACCTGTCTCCGGAACTATCGCAGTTTGTTTTTAAACTATGGGAGCAGATTGGGAAGAAGCGTCGGTATAGTATCACGGGCGGGAAAAAGGAGGTCTGGGCGTCTGCGGTTATCTATGTGATCGCTCGCCTCAACTTCCTGTTTGATAAAAGCAGTCCAAGCCATCTGTCACCGGATACGATATGTGGTTTTTTCGGTACCAAGAAATCGACAGTCTCAGCCCGTGCGAATGAGATTGAGAAGGTCTGTAAGATCCACATGGGACATGAAGGTCTCTGCTCCACGGAAGTCTCCGATACCCTCAATTTCGTAGAGCTGCCCAACGGCCTGATTCTCACCAAGAAGATGGCAAAAGAGATGGGCATTTTGTGAACCAGGAAATCAAGGGCAAGAAAGCCAGAAGGGGTGTTTGACAGATCGCGAGGGTTCTGTCACAAATCAAGGCCCCGTTCCGTACAAAGGGGCCTTTTACCATGTAACGGCTCGGGGAAATGAGAGGAAAAGGAGGTGATAATAGAATTCGAAAGATAAAAAGGGGGCTCAAGATATTAAACAAATTTCAAAGGGGGGAAGGAAAATGCGCGGGAAAAAACATTGGGGAGGACGTATAAGTCTGCTAGTGTTAGTCGTGTTGGTGGCAATGCCGCTGTTTGGCGGTGGTTATGCCAATGGGGCAGCAGGTCCCAAAATACTTAAGATTGGGACGGTGATGCCGATTTCCGGACCTCTCGGTGTGATTGGTCTCGCCTGGGGTCGGGGGTTTGACCTGGCCGCTGATTGGCTGAATGAGCAAGGGGGTTTGAAGGTTGGGGATGACACCTATCTCATACAGTTTATACACGAGGACGGCAAGGCTAGTCCAGAGGCCTCAGCCGCTGCCGCAAATAAACTTGTCCACCAGGATAAAGTCAAGTTTGTGATCGGAGCAGTTATGACACCCGCTTCTCAGGCGGTTTACAGCGTCACCAGACCCGCCGGGGTGCTACATGTTTTGGCCTACACACAAGATCCTTACACCAAAGAAATGTGGGGTGTGGGTCCTGACAATCCCCTGGTGGTTCTGCTCATGCCGACGACAAATCTTGCCTATAAGCCTTTTTTTGACTACCTGGCCAAAACCTATCCAAATGTGAAGAGGGTGGTCCATGCCGAAAGCACCTATCCTTTTAACCTGATCATTGAGGAGGCCAAGGAGGCGGCGAAGGCGAGTGGCCTTGAGGTGGTTGGTGTGGAGCGTTATGATTATGCCTGGACTGATTTCTATCCCTTCATCACAGCGATTTTGAAGCACAAGCCCGACGCCATCACCATTGAACACTCTGGTCCTGATCAGATGGCCTTGATGGTTAAGGCAGCACGGGAGCTGGGTTTCAAGGGACCCATCATGTCGTTGGGTTCAGCCAGCCCTGTGTTCATATTGGCCGGCGCTGGGGCTGGAAACTGCTACGACGTTATGTGCAACCAGGCCTATGCTGGCGATCCCAAGGCACCGGATATGATGAAAGAAGTCAAGAAAAGGTGGGAGAAAAAGTATGCGGGCGAGCCGTTTGTTGACGACGCCCTGATGCCCTGGGATGAAGTCTGGGTCCTGGCCCAGGCCATAGAAAAGGCCCAGAGCCTCGAACCGGAAAAGGTCATGAAAACACTCGAGGGCATGAGCACGCCCGGCACTCTGAAGACGACTTTTGGTCCCGGTCATATGGGAGGCCTAAAGACGCTGGGGGTAAACAGGATGCTGGTGAGACCCTTACCAGTTACCGTAATCCAGGGCGATAAGATCAGGATGGTTGAATGGGTTACGCCCGGGCTACCGTAAAGTGGGATTAGGTGGCCTGAGCCCAACATCTGGTATGACCAAGTTTGCTCAAAGGGGATATGTGCACGAGAGCGGCGGCATTATATTCGAAGGTAGCGGTGAGGAATTACTAAGCGAAAAAGGTCTATCTGGGACAATAAGGAGGGAGGAGAAGTGATTAAGTCCACCGAGCATTTCAGTTTTACAGTCAGTAACCTAAATGATAGTCTTCACTTCTTTTGTGACCTGCTGGGATTGAAAGCTACGCCGGTTGTGGAGATAGATGATGAGGATTTACAGAAGATTGTGGGGATACCCGGAGCACGCCTACGTCTATCGCTGGTGCAGGTCCCTGGCGATAAGAATATCGAGTTGATTGAATATGTCAAACCCGAGGGAAAAAGGCTTGACCTAAAGGTCTGCAATGCTGGTGTAGCCCATCTTGCGTTTGTGGTGGACGATATAGAAAAGATGTATAATGACCTATCCAAAAAGGGAGTGAAGTTTAATAGTCCGCCGGTTTTGGTACCAGGCAATGATGGTAAAGGCAGATGGGCTGTCTGTTATTTTCGGGGGCCTGACGATATCCCCTTTGAACTAATTGAGAAAAAATCATAGCCGACAAGATCTGGTTGGGATTTCAAGGACAATAAATTCCGAAGATATGAAACAAATTGAAAAGGGGGTAAGAAAAATGTGCGGAAAGAAACATTGGGCAGGATGTGTAAGCCTGCTACTGTTAGTCGTTTTGGTAGCAATGCCGCTTTTTGGCGGTGGTTATGCCAATGGGGCAGCAGGTCCCAAAATACTTAAGATTGGGA
>CAZXCQ010000293.1:0-7868 GCA_964639275.1 uncultured Desulfobacteraceae bacterium
CGTTGACGCTGTTGATAATCCTGTTGGAAATCGCACCCAGGATCTCATAGGGCACCCTTGACCAGTCTGCTGTCATGGCATCCTGGCTGTCCACCACCCTCACCGCGATAACATTTTCATAGGTCCTCTCATCCCCCATCACACCGACCGTCCTTACCGGGAGAAGCACGGCAAAAGACTGCCAGACCTTTTCGTAGAGCCCCGCCTTCTTGATCTCCTCCTCAACGATTACATCCGCGGACCTCAGAATATCAAGCCGCTCCGCGGTCACTTCCCCCAGAACCCGGACCGCAAGGCCCGGGCCGGGAAATGGCTGTCTCATCACCAATTCCCTGGGAAGATCAAGCTCCAGACCCACCTGGCGCACCTCGTCCTTAAACAGCTCCCGGAGCGGTTCAATGAGCTTTAGTTTCATCACCGCTGGGAGACCGCCAACGTTGTGGTGGCTCTTGATGGTCGCTGAAGGTCCTTTAAAGGAGACGCTCTCAATTACATCCGGATACAGGGTGCCCTGGGCCAGGAATTCCGCCCTGCCCAGTTCCTTGGCCTTTTTCTCAAAGATCGAGATAAACTCCCTCCCTATGATCTTCCGCTTCTCCTCGGGGTCTGTGACGCCTTTGAGATGGCCCAAGAAGTGCCGGGAGGCATCAACCAGATGCAAGTCCATCCCCATATACCTGCGGAAGATCTCCATGACCTCCTGGGCCTCTCCCATCCTGAGGAGACCATTGTCAACAAGGATGCAGGAAAGCCTCCTGCCGATCGCCCTGTGCAGCAAGACCGCTGTGACAGAGGAGTCTACCCCTCCCGATAGCCCGCAGATCACCCTGCCCTCTCCCACCTCTTCTCTTAGATGCCGGATGGTTCTCCGGACAAATGAGGTCATGGTCCAGGATGGTTCACATCCACAAATCCTAAAGAGAAAGTTTCTCAAAATCCTGGGGCCTTCCGGGGTGTGGGCGACCTCCGGGTGAAACTGGACCCCGAAGTACCTGCGTTCGGGGTCTACCATGGCCGCCACAGGGCTGTTCTTGCTCCCTGCCAGGACCTTAAATCCTTCGGGTACCCGGTCAACCCGGTCACCGTGGCTCATCCATACGGTCTGGGCAGTCCCTTTTCCAAGCCCATAAAAGAGGTCCTGATCATCCTCAACGACAATGGCCGCATTCCCATACTCCCGATGCGTCGCCCTCGCAACAACCCCCCCAAGGAGGTGAGTAAGGAATTGCATCCCATAGCATATGCCCAGGACCGGTGCTCCCAGTTCGAGGATCTCTCCCCCCACCATCGGGGCGCCATCGTCATATATGCTGGCAGGCCCCCCGGAGAGGATAATCCCCTTTGGTGAAAAGGCCCTTATCCTTTCCGGATCCATATTGAAGGGATGGATCTCACAATAGACCTTTGTCTCCCGGACCCGTCTGGCAATGAGCTGGGTGTACTGGGAACCAAAATCCAGTATCAGTATCTTTTGACTGTAAAGGTCACCTGACATCTGCCCTCCCAAGATTGATCAATTCGCATCCCTATTCCACGCGGTAATTGGGTGCCTCCTTGATGATGATCACATCGTGGACATGGCCCTCCCTAAGGCCTGCGGGTGTAATCTGAATAAGGTGTGGCGCTTTCTGAAGGGTTTCCAGGTCGGGGCATCCCAGATAACCCATTCCTGCCTTCAGCCCCCCGACGAGCTGATACACGGTATCGGCCAGCGGTCCGCGATAGGGCACCCTGCCCACGATGCCTTCTGGCACCAGTTTACTCTCGAGGTTCATCTCTTCCTGAAAATATCTGTCCTTGCTCCCCTCCTTCATGGCCTCCAGGGAACCCATCCCCCTGTAAACCTTATAGGTCCTGCCTTGAAAGAGAATGGTCTCTCCGGGGCTCTCTTCGGTTCCTCCAAAGAGGCTTCCGATCATAACGGAACTGGCCCCGCCTGCCATCGCCTTTGTGATGTCCCCGGAGTATTTGATCCCTCCATCCGCTATGACCGGGACTGCCCATTTTTTTGCCTCCCTGGCGCAGTCCATGATAGCGGTCATCTGAGGCACACCGATACCGGCCACCACTCGAGTTGTGCAGATGGAGCCGGGCCCCACACCCACCTTGATGGCATCGGCCCCCGCTTCAATCAGCGCCCGGGTCCCCTCACCTGTGGCCACATTTCCGGCAGCCAGCTCCAGATCAGGGAATTTCTTTTTCATCTTTTCTACGGTCCGTATAACAAGATCTGAGTGACCGTGTGCCGTGTCAATAGCCACAATATCCACATCCGCTGCCACCAGGGCCGCAACCCTCTCCTCGGTATCTGCCCCTACTCCCACGGCAGCCCCCACTTTTAACCGGCCCAGATCATCCTTGCACGAATTGGGATATTTTCTTATCTTCTCTATGTCCTTTATTGTAATGAGTCCCTGGAGCTTGCCCTCATCGTCAACCACCAGGAGCTTCTCGATACGTCTCTGATGAAGAATGGTCTTGGATTCCTCCAGGGTAATTCCGACCTTGGCAGTGGCAAGGTTGTCTTTGGTCATCACCGCCCCGACTTTTTGGTCCAGATTGGTCTCAAACCTCAAGTCCCGATTGGTGATGATCCCCACCAGATTCCCTTCCTTTACCACGGGCACACCGGAGATCCTGTATTTCTCCATGATCTCGAGCACTTCGTGGATCTTCTGCTCAGGCTCTATGGTGATGGGATCAACGATCATCCCGCTTTCAGACTTCTTGACCTTCTCAACCTCGAGGGCCTGCGCCTCAATGCTCATGTTCCTATGGACAAAGCCCAGCCCTCCCTGACGGGCAAGGGTAATGGCGGTCGCCGATTCGGTAACGGTATCCATCGCCGCGCTAACAATGGGTATATTCAGCTTGAGATTTCGTGATAACTTCGTACTGACATCCACCTGACTCGGCAAGACAGAAGAACGACCCGGGACCAGGATGAGATCATCAAATGTATAACCGAATCCAATATCACTACGCTTATCCATCTTTCCCCCCCTCGAAATAATTGATTAGAATGCCATCCAGGAGGTCTGACAGGCTCACCGTCATCTGAGACGACCTCAGGAAATAAAGCACCCTCAAAACCGCCAGGGCACCCGCCAGGATCACGCCCGCCCTCGCCGGGTCCAGACCGGGCAACCGGCGTCTCTGCGCAAGGCCCAATTTCCTCATCTTGTCAAAAAGGGCCCCGATCTCCGATCTCTTAATTATCAGCCCATTGATCCTCTCGGGTGCTATCTCTTGCGGGAGAATTCCGTAAAGCATTGCGGCAAGGGTTGTCACGGTGCCTCCGGTACCAACCAAAAGACGGACCCTGGGGCGCTTATCCCCCTCTTGAGAAATCACCGACTCGAGCCCCTTGAGAGAACGATCGATATACCTCGAAAGAAAAGAAATCTCCTTTTCATCCGGTGGATCCGACCTGAGATGTTCGGTTGTCAGTGTCACCGCACCCAGGGGGATCGATCGGACCGTTAGGGGATGCCTGTCACCAAACAGGAACTCCGTGCTGCCACCGCCAAGGTCAAATATGACAAAAGGGTCCTTTTGAACCCCAAGTGCATGCAATACCCCTTTTCCGGTCAGCAGGGCCTCCTCATCCCCACTGATAAGCCTGACACCAATTCCGGTGTTTTCGCGGATAGAGCCCAGAAACAGCTCGCTGTTTGATGCCTCCCTGATAACCCCTGTAGCCACCGCCAGGACCTTTTGGACATTGAAATCCTCTATGTGTTGTGAAAAACCTTGAAGCGCGTCGATAGTACGAGCAATGGCCTGGGAATGGATCGTCTTTGTCCCCGAATAGTCAAGATCTTCGCCCAGACGGATATAGGTCCTTTCTCTGAAAATGGGGCGGAAAAGATCCCGTGGTCCACCTCTCCGGGCAATCAAGACCCTGGCGGTATGGGTCCCAATATCGATAGAGGCAAAGTTCTTTTCCATCTGTGGGAAATCTATCAGACCCCGCAGGCTTTTTCAACCTACAAAAGCCCTGTGGTCAGGGTCCGCCCCTCGATTCGTCCCACCCGTGGCCAGATAGGCTGAGAAAAAGCGATTGTACCGGGGGACAAATCTGTGATAGATCTCCCCTCGGCCTTGCAGGTCCTCACCGGGTCGCACAAGACAAAGACACAGGGCAAGCGTTCACAGGTTCCGGGTTCAACGTTCAGGGTTAGGGACAACGACAAAATTGAAGACCCGAAGTCCTCGCGAAAAACATGGTGGCTGTGTAGCATGCCTGCCAATGCGCTGTCGGTTTTCGGCTTGAAAATGACGAATCCGGGCGCTTCACACGTGAATACGCGTCCATAATGGAATCCGGGGACAAGAATGCAATTCTGAACCCCTGAACCTTTGAACCCGTGAACGGATACAAAAAACTAAATTGATACAGACACAGATATTAGGGGTAAGACATGGAGGCATATGAAGAAAGGCAAAGACGTCTCTGAGATCGAAATGCCGGGAGAGTTCCGCGTGCCGGCAAGCGAGATAGAGAGCCGGATCCTCGGGATCCAGGAGGAATTGAGAAAAGAAGAGATCCATGGACTACTTGTAGTCCAGCGTGTTGACCTCCTCTATTTTTCGGGCACCGCCCAGAACGGATTCCTTTTCATCCCCGCCGAAGGGGAGCCCCTCCTGCTGATAAAGAAATACATGCCCAGGGCCAAGCGGGAGTCTTCTATCAAGGAGATCATCGAGATCCGTTCGGTAAAGGAGATCCCGGATCGAATCATAGACTTCTATGGACGACTCCCCCGCACCCTGGGCCTTGAGCTGGACGTGATCCCTGTAAACCAGTTTCACTTCCTCTCCGTGCTTTTTGAGGGTCAGGACTGTGTGGACGCCTCACCCCATATCCTCAGGGTGAGGATGATAAAATCGGCATGGGAGATCGAGCAGATGGAGCACACTGCCGAGCTTTCATCCAAGACCTTTGGATATATCCGGGAAAACATCCGACCGGGCTATACTGAGATGGAGTTTGCAGGGATGTTTGAGACCTTTGCGAGAAAGCTGGGACATGCGGCCCAGCTGCGGGTCAGGGATTATCAGACCGAGGGATACCCCTGGCACATCCTGAGCGGCAGAAGTGGCGGGTTGGTTGGCTTGCTCGACGCCCCTGTCAGCGGAGAAGGCACATCGGTCGCATTTCCATGCGGGGCAGGAAACAAAAGACTGGCCCCGAATGAGCCGATCTTTGTTGACTTTAACTCTGTATTGAATGGTTATCACTTTGATGAAACCCGGATGTTCTCGATCGGCTCCATGCCCCGCAAGGCCCTTGCCGCCAGCCAGGCAGCGATTGAAATACAACATGAGGTCCTCGATATGGTCAGGCCGGGCATCAGCCTGGATGATCTCTTTCATCTATCGATCGCCAAGGCAACATCACTTGGCTATGCCGAGACCTTTCTGGGACCGCCCGGGTATAAGGTGGCATTTGTCGGGCACGGTATCGGTCTTGAGCTGGTGGAGCAACCCATCATCGCCTCCAACAGAGAGGCACCCCTTGAGCCGGGCATGATCTTTGCCTTTGAGCCAAAGTTCCTCTTTGAAAACGAATTCTCGGCAGGGATTGAGAGCGTCTTTTTGGTAACTGAAAAAGGGCATCGCCTGATCAGCAAGACACCCTCAAGGGTCTTTATCTGCTAAAGGGGGAGAAGGAACCGAAGGCCGGCTCAACCATCTGAGTCTTTCCCTTTTCCACCTCTCTGATGGCCCGAGAAGCCTCTGACGTTCCTCAGGATTCAGGAGGCGCATCTCCTTTATGGGTGGCGGGGAAGGAACTGTCAAAAGGGTATCCACGGTCACTTGATCATGGACACCCATGCCGACCGCCACCCTGTTGAGGTGACAGCCCACACAGGGCCTCCCAGAGGGGGCAGTGGTGTGTGGCACATATGGCATAAATGCCCATCCCCGGTGGCTGCCGTCCCCTCTGGACGGGATGGCATTATCCAGGGGGACTTCTCCCCGTCGATCCACATAGGTGACAAGATACTGGTAAAGCGGTCGTAGCACCGTATATCTCTCCCTCTGATCCACCCCCAGAGGCATAAACTCCCATCGCCTGAACCGCCACCCTGCCGACCAGATGCCCAGCCCGGACCGCCCCGACAGCCAGTCCTTTGAAAACGGATAGAGATCCTGCCGGCTCTCCAGCTGCCTTTTCAGGATCCCTTCCAGATAAGGATCACCCTGGCAGGCCAGATAGTGCCATTTATTGCCCTGCAGCCGATCCTCCCTGATCAGGCTCAGTCCGTAGTCCTGGTATGACCACTGGGCATGGCAGGCGCTGCAGCGTATCCTGCTATGGGCCTCAACCCTGTGGGGGATGTTCTCCCTCGAAAACAGGGGTAGTTTGTGTCTTTTTCCACGGTTTCGGGAGATAAACAAAAATCCACTTGGCGTCCTTACAATATCCCCTTTGGAGATGTCAGGGGTCGGCGCATCATGACCACCATGACAATCCGAACATAGACGTTTTGGGGCCTCCATTTGGTAGCTATAGATCATGCCATCGCCCATGACGTCGCGCCTGCCATGGCAGTCAATACACCATAAGCCCCTTTCCGCATGGATATCCCTTGCCAGATGATGATAAACCAGCCCGTAGATCTTTGGCACAGGCTCACCTCCCACCAGGGGGGAGTGATAGGTCTTGCTGTAATCATGCTCAAAAAGGCCTTCATAGTCGGCCCCCACATGATTTTGATTATGACAGTGGAGACACTGTGTATTGGGGATAAGCCCTGTAAATTCATGTTTGACAGGGTAGCCCTTTTTGGATCGGTCAATCGTAGGGTCGCCCCCCCGGTAGCGACCATCATCGGCATAAAGCATATGACAGGCAGCGCAGCCTGTTGCCCTGTAAAGCCCCTGCCCGCCAGGGCCGGCCGTGTGGATGTGGCACCTGAGGCACCGTCTCCTCAGGAAATCATCAACCAGGGTTCGCGGTAGCTCGGGATAGAGAGAGAGATCAGGTTCGGGGAGCGGTTTTAGGGGGCCGCTTATTCCGTATGTGGCAGGGGAGGCGTTTTTCTGTGCCCCCCAGAGATAGCGGGTCTGATTGATAATCCCTGCCAGGGTTGCGTGGAGGGAGTTCCTCACCTCTTTGATCTCCCTCTGGTGACATGGGAGACAAAAGGTGTCCACATGTCTGAGGTCTGAAGGGTTCCGGACAATCTTTTTGTGGCTGTCCACTCCCCTCGCTGATCGATCTCCGGGGGCCAGATGACAGGATTTGCAGTCAAAACCATGGTTGGCGCTGATGGTTTCTATCCCTTTGTGACAACCCGAGCAGTTGGTATAGTCGGTCTTTTCCAGGGCATTGGTCCTGCTGAGCACGGCTGCAAGCACCAATATTGTGACCACTGTGACCGCAACGATGACTCTGGATTTCATGGCGCCATCCAATATTATAAGATTACGTAACAATTTAGTTCTTTGAAACCCGGGGGGTGGGGATTTTGAACTCCCATTGCTCTCTCAGTTCTAATTTTTGTAACTCTTTAGCTTTGTGAAACCCGGGGAATGGGGATTCCATTTTTCGGGCGTATAACTCGCCCGTAAGAGAGCGTAAAGAAATCACCTGCCAGGGGAAAAAATAGGAGGCAGTACTTCCGGGAAGGTCTTATGGTTTTTGGCGACGTCGATCTCCGTGATTTCTTAACGCTCTCTAACAGTCTCAAACAGGCCTGCCTGCCGGCGGGCAGGGATACGCCCTTCAAAACGGAACCCCCATTCCCCTGTCTAACTTCCAAATTTGAAAAAAGCGTAACTTCTCAAAAACCCGGGGATAAATCGATAGTGGTGTGGCATGGGGGTCTTTTTTTCTTCCACATGCCCCCATATGA
>CAZXCQ010000294.1:0-7861 GCA_964639275.1 uncultured Desulfobacteraceae bacterium
AGAGGAGACTGACCTCCCTTCGGGTCCCCTCCATATCGATGGTCCCCATGTTCTCGGCTATCGCTATGATCTTTGCCGGTATGGCTAGGCACATAATGATATACTCCGGTACTCCATTGATCCCCTACTCTCAACGGGTGGGGCCCATGGACCGGTCATATGATCCGTCGGGGTAGTTTTTGTGCGGTCCTCGAGGCCGATATTCCGCCCCCAAACGATCAAGCTCACCCAGGACCATCAGGATCAGATCGTCCACCTTCTCCCGCACCGGGGGGGTCAGCTCCAGCCCAACGGTCTCTATGTCTTTTGGTTCTATTCCCACGATGACCGTTTCGGGCACCTTGTCCAGGGCCTGGCAAAGGGTCAGCGCCTCCAGGAGATCTACCTGATGAAGCGAGTTCTTTGCAAAGACCCGTTTTGGAATCTCTTCCCCTTGGAGCCGGTGCAGGGTCCCGGGCGCTTTCCCGTTTTTGATGGCGTCGACGACTATCAGGTGGTCTGCCTCGGAGATAATCCCCAGGAGGTTCATGCCCAGGACCCCGCCGTCCTCCAACGATACGTCCGGGGAAAACTCGTATCGTTCTCTCAGGGATTCAAGTGTATGGATCCCGACCCCCTCATCGGTAAAGAGGATATTGCCGACCCCCAGGACGGTTATGTGTCTTTTCTCAGCCCCTTCCATCGCACCGACCACCAAGACACCCCGCTTATACCCGAAGAGCCCCTGGGTTTCAAGGGATTTTTCCAGTCCCCCCGTCCCCTTTGGCCTCACTGAGCGCCTGGAGGGCGTCTTTGATCATCGCCTTTACCCCTCTTTCCAGGTCAGGATCAAGGGATGCCAGCCCAATAGTGGCCTTGACCGATATGGGGTTTGGGACAGCCTGAAAGCGATGGGCCTCCATGAGGCCCTTGACCCGTTCACCCAGGGCATTTGCATCCTTACGTGGCGTGTGAGTCAGTATAATAGCAAACTGGTTGACATTGTAATGGCAAACCAGGTCTGTCTGGCGGACATTTTGCTTTAGGAGCCTTGCGGTGTCGGTGAGCATGATATTTGCTGCCTGATGGCCGTAGAGCCGACTCATTTCATTGAAATTTTCCAGACCCACCAGAAGGAGTGAAAGCGGCGTCTTGTATCTGCGGGCCCTGGCAATCTCTTGATCCAGCACACCCATAAAGAAATCTCTGGTATGAAGACCCGTCAAGGTCTCGAGGGTGGTGGCCTTTAGGAACGATTCCGTGAGCCCTTCCACGCGATCGCAGAGCATGGTCATGAGGTTAAAGAAAAACCTGTGGGCCGTTGGGGGGTAAAGCCACTGGAGCCTCTTGATCATCTTTTCGTTGATCTCCAGGAGCTCGGTCGACGAGGAGGCTATCACAGTGGCAGATCTTTCGCACGATCGTATCATCCCCATCTCACCCACCACATCCCCGGGCCTGACTCTTGCAATGAATTGTCTGACGCCCCCGGCAGCATCCGCTCGCGCCGCATCCGAGACATCGACCACATCCAGCTCCCCTGAGATCACGGCATACATGGACTCCCCGACCTCTCCCTTTTTCATGATGACCTCTCCGGCCTCGTATGTCCTCAGTGCACCCGCCATCAGGATATAGTGGACCTGTGTGCGGGAGAGACCGTCAAAGAGGGGGATCCCCTTTTGGGGATCCTTCCCAAGCTTCAATTTTAATAGATCCCAGATGGTCACCAGTTCCACATGGAGCATGAGGGAGGGGAGGAGAATAAGGTCGGCCATCAGGGCCGAGAACATCGTAATGACCATCAGCAGACCAAATGTGGCCGTGGGTTTGAAATTGGAGACCATCAATATGGAAAAGCCCACACCGATGGTGACGGTGGTCAAGATAATGGGTCTTCCAACGTGTTGTAAGGTTTCCTGAAGTGCCCTCTTTTTGTCGAGATCCTTTTTGAACTCCCTGTTATAACAGACCAGGTAGTGTATGGTATCATCAACGGCCAGCCCGATGGCAATGCTGGCTATCAGGCTGGTTGCCAGGGACAATGGAATCCCCAGCCATCCCATCAGACCAAAGGTGACGACGATCGGAAAGCAGTTGGGAAGCATCCCAATCACCCCCACCTTGTAGGACATGAAGAGCAGGAACATAATGGCAAAGATAAGGATCAGGGTCAGAAAGAGGCTTTTCACCTGGCCCTCGGTGATCAGCTGGCTACTGTGGGAAATCACCACCCCTACCCCTGTGACCTGAAAGGAAAAAGGGCTCGGGAAATTTTCCTGTAGATAGGCCTCTATCTTTCTCTGGATTGCCAGGAAATCCCGGGAACTGGATATATGGGTACGCAGCATGATATTTGCCTTTGAGAAGTCCTCGGTCATAAAGGTCTTTAACACATCTTCTCCCAGCATGGTCTTGTAGCTATTTATCAGCATCCGGACCTCAAAGGCCTCTTCGGGTAAGGCATAGGACTTCCGGTCATATTGATTGGTGGCATAGTTCACCAGCTTGAGATAATCGACAAAGGTGATGGTCTTATCTACCCCTTCCAGTGATCCCAGAAATTGTTGAAGTTGCTCTATCTTTTTTAAGTGGGCCGGGTCTTCAAAGTAATCACTCGCATGGCTGTCGAGCGAGACGTTTATCGGGAAACTCCCGCTCATATGATGATGGATATCATCAAAATTCCGGGCCACGTCGGTGTCCTTCTTAAAGAAATCCATCGGATTGGTCTCCACATCAATCCGGGAGATCCCTATGAGTCCAAGGACGGACATGATGGCAAAAACGGGAAGGGCGATTCTCTGGCGACGGATGTTTACCCTTATGATCCCGGACAAGATCCGGCTGATGAAGGCCCGTTTGACCACCGGGTCTCTGGCTTTCCCCTCTGGAAAGGGCAACAGTGCCATGACCGCAGGGAGGAAGGTGAGCATGATAACAAGCATGGACAAGATCCCCAGACATGAAAAGACGGCGAATTCGCGGATCGCGTGGATCTTATTAACAAGCAGGGACCCCAAACCGATGGTTGTCGTAAGAACGGCAAGAAAAGTGGGAAACCCTAGCTGAAGGAAACACCGGAGCGACGCCTCGTGGGGGGTGTTGTACTTTTTAACCGCCAAGAGATATTCGGGGAAGATATACATACAGTAGGCGGTCCCCACCGCAATAAGAAAGATGGGAACAATCATGGTCAGCATGGAAAGGGGGGTCCCGGTCCAGGCCATCAGCCCAAAGGTCCAGATCAGGGCCATAATCACCGAACCCGCAGGGATCAATACGCCCCTCAGGTTTCTAAAGGACAAAAAGAGGATCATGGCAATCAGGCCAAATGTGATGATTGGCAGCCTGAGGAAATCCTGTTCTGTAAAGTCCGCCAGGGCCTTGGAGACAACGGGCATTCCAATCTGGTAGAGGGGGAACGTGGCCTTATAATCACCTATCACGTCTTCTATTGCATCTATCACCCGGTCCTTTTCCTTTATATCTTCGAGTATCAAAGAGACGACAGTGGTCTTCCGGTCCAGGGATATGAGGTTTCTCTGGAGCAGATCAACCGGGGATATGATCGTTTCAAAATCTGACAGGGTCCATTTTCCGGTGATATCCATGGCCCTCTTTATCCCTGGCAGACTCAAGACCCGTCTGACGCCTTTGATCTTTGACAGTTCGTTGGCCAGGTGATCGGTCTGGCCGAATGTCTCTGTTTGAAAGATGTCTTTGGTCTTGGCCACCACCAATATGATCTCCTCGCAGCCAAAGGTCTCTTTGAACGCCTTGTATTGAGATGCCTCTGGAAGGTCCTCAATGATGAGATCGTAGATGGTTGTTTGAAAAAGGAGTCCGGGGATCTGAAGGGCAAAGATGAGGGTGACCAAGAGAACGGAGATGATGATCCGGCGGGGATGATTGACAATATACCTGAGCCAGGATTCCGGCCCGGGTATTTTGGAGAGATAGCCCATTTGTTGGCCCTTCTAAGGGTGTCTAGATCAATTGTTTTGTGGAATATATCAATCTTTGAGGGATGGCGGAAGCAAAAAGGCCCTTTCCCTCTAACGGAGAAGGGCAAAGGGCCTTTTCGCTCTGAGAGATTCTTAAAGGGCCTTGACCTTGTAGACCTGGTTGGAGTCCGGGTCTATGACGTGAACGCCACAGGCGATACACGGGTCAAAGGAATGGACTGTCCGGAGGATCTCCACGGGACGTTTTGGGTCTTGAACAGGCGTTCCAATAAGGGCCTCTTCAACCGGACCCAGCTTGCCGTTCTCGCATCGCGGCCCCAGATTCCAGGTAGAGGGCACCACATACTGGTAGTTCTTGATCTTCCCATCTTCAATCTCTATCCAGTGACCCAAGGCGCCCCTTGCGACGTCGTTCAGGCCGCAACCCCTGGCACTCTTTGGCATCTTCCACGGACTGTAGGTCTTGTTGTTCCCATTCTTGAGGTTCCCCACCAGATCCATGACCCAGCCTTCCATGGCATCCCCAATCGCCACGGTCTCCAATCCGCGTGCGGCGGTCCGACCCAGGGTGGAGAATAATGCCGTCACAGGGATACCCAGTGCCTTGAGGGCATTGTCCACAAGCCCCTGGATCTCTTTGCTGCCCCGGGCATAGGCCACAAGCACCCTGGCCAGCGGACCGACCTCACACGCCTCACCCTCATAACGCGGGGCCTTGAGCCAGCTGTATCGGGCTTCGGTATTATACTGGGGGTCTCCTTCATAGGGATCGGTTACACCCTGGTAGGGATGTCTGGCTTTGCTTCCCTTGTACCATGAGCGAGCAATGTGTTCGGTGACCTTCTCGGGTTCAGCCATCTTTACCCCCTTGAGGTTGCGGTTTAGGATGACGCCGCGGGGCAGAAAGAGGCTGTCGGGTTCTTTGTCCGATAAGGGCAGCTCGCCCCAGGCCAGGAAGTTGGTGGTGCCACCGATGCTGCCCCACCCCTTGTAAAAGGAGGCGATGGCCAGGAGATCCGGGATGTAGACATTCTTTACAAAATCCTGGGTCTGTTTCCAGAGAAACAGAAACTCTGCAATTCGATCGGGTGTAAGATCTCTGACACAGGTCACCCCGCCCACCGCCAGGGCCTGAAGGTGGGGGTTCTTGGCGCCAAATATGGCGTGCATCTTTACGGCCTTGGCCTGCAAACGGAGCGCCTCTATATAGTGGGCCACCGCCATGAGATTCGCCTCTGGAGGCAATTTATAGGCAGGACTGCCCCAGTACCCGTTTGCAAAGAGTCCAAGCTGGCCGCTATCCACAAAGGTCTTGACCCGTTGCTGGACCTGTTTGAAATAGGGCACCCCCCCATGGGGGTCGTTGCTGACATTATCCGACAGGGCGGCCGTCTTTTTCGGATCGGCCTTGAGGGCGCTGACCACGTCAACCCAATCCAGGGCGTGGAGATGATAAAAATGCACAATGTGGTCCTGTTGGAATTGCGCCCCATGGAGCAGATTTCTGATTATGCGCGCATTGTCCGGGATCTTGACACCTACGGCATCTTCCACTGCCCTCACCGAGGACAGATAGTGGGTGTAGGTTCACACCCCGCAGGAGCGCTGGACAAAGAGGGGGGCATCACGGGGATCCCTACCCTTTAGGATATTCTCTATCCCCCGGAACATCTGCGCAGAGCTCCAGGCATTGACCACCTTACCGCCGGCCACCTCAACTTCGATTCGCAGATGGCCTTCTATCCTTGTAATCGGATCGATTGTAATTCTCTTGCCCATTTTGTCTCCTCTCTTTTCTTAAGAGTGTTTGCCTGTCTTCGAGACCATATGCCATGCGCGTTTATGCGCTTGTCTTGAAGAAGGGGGTCATCTTGTCCCAGAAATTCGGTTCACTACAACCGATACAGGGGTGGCCTGCCTCTATGGGCCAGCTCGTACCGTCGTTATATTTGGCCGTGGGGCAATTGTTGTAGGTCTCCGGGCCCTTGCACCCCATCTGGTACAGGCAATACCCCATTTCCGCCTCCTTTGAACCAAATTCTGTCACCATTTCGTCGTTTTCGTAGTGAGACCTCCTGGGGCACTGGTCATGAATGGTTTGACCATAGGCAAAGAGCGGTCTCCCGATATCATCCAGGGCGGGGAGTTTTCCCAGCAGCAGGAAGTTGACCACCGTTCCCACAAGATTGATGGGGTTGGGTGGGCAGCCAGGTATATTTACCGTCTTGATCCCAAGGGCATCACCAACGCCCTTGTACCCCCCCTGGTTGGGTGCTGCTGCCTGTATACCGCCGTAAGAGGAACAGGTGCCCATGCAGATCACCGCAAGGGCCTGAGGGCAGACATCCTGGGCAGTTTTCAGGAATGTACGACCCGCGATCTTTCCATAAGCACCATTGTATTTGGTTGCAACGGCCCCTTCGACCACACAGATGAACTTTCCCTTGTACTTCTTGACCGCCATATGAAGGACATCCTCTGCCGCAAGACCGGACGGGGCCATTATGGTCTCGTGGTATTCAACGTCCAGGATTTCCATGACCAACTCGTCGATCCATGGATACATGGACCTGAGCGCGGCCTCTGAGCATCCGGTACATTCGGCAAAGTGGAGCCAGACAACCGGTGGCCTCTGTTTGGGGGCCGCAAACACCTCGGCCACCCGGGGAACAAATGAGGAAGAGAGCCCCAGGGTAGCGGTCACGACCCCACAGTACTTCATAAAGTCCCTTCGTGAGATTCCCTTCTCCGCCAATCTTTCGTAAAACCTGTCTTCATCTTTCATTCGGCACCTCCTGATGCTGGTTAATGGTGCTTGCAAAAAAGCGCACCCCGTCTATGCGGCAGGGCAATTATCCTGCAAAAGAATAGCACCTCCTTTCTGTCAGAACCCATCCGCATAAACCGGAAAACTGAAAATTGAGTAACATTTTAGCCCTCTTAAACCCGGGGAATGGGGATTCCGTACGGAATCCCCATTTTCCTAACTAAGTGCCAATTTTGAAAAGGCCAAATTCATACAAAATTGAAGGTTTCGCAAAAGGTCAAATGTGCTTAATCGCTTTTAGAACCTGTGGACCTCAACCAAAAGTCAGGAACATTTCAAAGATACTGAAATCCCGATCTCCGCCTTTGTGAGGACATGCCCCATGGGAATGACAGGCTCCGTCCCCCAGCGTCATTGCCGCGAAGGGGCGGGAATCCAGAAAGCGTTGGTCCTGATCTATTGAGAAGTTAGCGGTTTTATTCCTACGGTATTAAGATAATATGGAGATTATCTGCTCAATAACCTGGGTACTCTCTGCCCCCTCCCTCCCCCTTGAAAGGACAGGATATGGGTGGGGGTGATTCGGTCTGATGGCTTTTTATTGAGCAAATACAATGACGATTTCAAAAGAAAGAAAAAGCGGATTCTTTGAGATGCTATATATTTTTTAAAGACGTCTTTGTCAAGAAATATTGTGGGAAAATGTGGAGAATGATTATTAAATATACCACAATGTGACACATAATTATAAAATAGCGGAGTTGCTAACTTCTCAAAAACCCGGGGATAGATCGATTGTGGTGTGGCATGTGAAAGAAAAAAAGACCCCCATGCCACACCTTTCCCCCTGTTCTTTGAGATGTTAGCGGAGTTGCCCCATTGTTTGGAAGACAAGACCGTAATGTCGCATCTCAATCAAAAGCGGTTGGACACCTGGATTCCGGCTTTCGCCGGAATGACAAGAGAGGCTAAGCTCACGTCATTCCGGCGAACCCCGGATCCAGTCCGGGGCAGGCCCCGGAATCCAGACCTTCTGGCAATAAACGTGTTTCCGTCTAATTATTGAGAAGATACACAACCACTGAAAATTATCGTAGCCGTTCACAGGTTCAGGCCTCCGGCTCGGAGAGGTTTACAGGTTCAGCGT
>CAZXCQ010000295.1:0-7855 GCA_964639275.1 uncultured Desulfobacteraceae bacterium
AAGACCCCCATGCCACACCACAATCGATTTATCCCCGGGTTTTTGAGAAGTTACGTCCAATTGGCCTCAATCAAGCGGATAGGGTGTTAACGCTATTACCTATGCCTTTCCCAGAAACATCTTCTGTGCGAGGCTGTCCGGCTTCATATCTTGCAGAGACCCGCACCAGATACTCCGGCCTTCCTTGAGCACGAGCGCCCTGTCCGCCACCTCAAAAAGCTCCTGAAGGTTATGGGTCACCATGACAATGGAACGACCTTCCCTCCTGAGATTGCGGATCATTTCCAGGACCTTTTTCTGTTCCCAGAGGGCCATACTGGCCGTTGGTTCGTCGAGCAGGATCACCAGGGGCTGGAAAAGGAGACATCGAGATATTGCAACGGCCTGTTGTTCCCCGCCCGAGAGATTTCTTACCGCTTCGTTGATGTTCGCCAGGTCGATCCCCATATCCCGGAGTATCTTTTTGGCCTCCCGGGACATCCGGCGTTTGTTCAGGATCGGAATAAGGGTCTGTTTTGAAGAAACCGTGACATATCGGCCCAGAAAGATATTCTCCCAGATCGTCAGGCTCCCACATAAAGAGAGGTCTTGGTAGAGCATTTCAATGCCCAGGGACCTCGACTGCTTTGGGGATTCGATTCGGACCTTCCGGCCCTTGAAAAAGATCTCGCCCGCATCCATGGGGTGGAAGCCTGAGAGGATCTTTAGCAGGGTGGATTTGCCGGCGCCGTTGTCTCCCACCAGTCCCAGGACCTCTCCCTCCATGAGTTCCAGGACGGCATTTTCCAGTGCGGTTTTGCCGTTAAAGGACTTACAGATTCGATCCATTCTGATAATGGGCTGACAACCAGGGGGATTCATCTGCCTTTTTGCAGTCCTTCTTATTGACGACGGTCAAGGGGCCTTACCGTTTATTTCCAGTCCGCCAGATCGTGAATGTTGTCTTTCGTGGCCAGGACACTGATCACCTTAAGGTCCTTTGGGATCTCCTTTCCCATACGGGCGGCAATGGCGGTCCTCGTGACCAGTTCGCCGATGACATAAGGGCTGAAGGCGACCGAACAGGCCAGCCGGCCCTGTGATATGGCCTCCTTGGCCTGGGGGATCAGGTCGATACCGCCCACCAGGATCTGGCCGCTCTTCCCTGCCGCTTCAATGGCCTCCGTGGCCGCCAGGGCCATGACGTCATTGGCGCACATGATACCCTTGAGATCCGGGTGGGCCTGAAGCAGATTTGTGGTGATATCATAGGCCTTTTTTCGGTCCCAGTCGCCGGGTTGAACAGAGACGAGTTTGACGGACGGTTCTCCATTAAACCCGTCTTCCGCACCTTTTCGCCGCCCCTGGGATTGAGGAGCCGCGGGCATTCCTTCGATAATCGCTACCTTGCCGCCCCCCTTTTTGGCGAGTTCCCTGGCGATGTATTCCGCACCGATCTTACCCTGGGCGTAATAGTCCACCAGTCCCAGCGGGATGGGATTTGCCCCTGCCTCCCTGGCCGCCTTCATGTCCACACGCCAGTCCGTGACGGTAACAATCCCCTTCTGAGCGGCCTTGACAAACCCCGGGATCAGGTTGTGGGCCGTTATGGTGTGAGCAGCGATGGCGTCGTATCCCTTGGCCACCATGTTCTCGAGGATATTGAGCTGCGCGGTCGTGCTGTTTTCCTGGGGTGCCGCCTGGATGTCGATTTCGATTCCGAACTCCCTGGCCGCGTTTTCGTAGCCGTTTTTCATAGAGACCCAGAAGGGGTTGGCCAGCGTGATCAGGACCACGCCCATCCTCATCCCTTTTTCCGGTTTGGGGACTTCGCCCAGCTTTGCGAAGGATTCGGCCCTCGATTTCTCAAAGAGGGTCGCCTCCCCGGCCAGAACTGGGCTGTTCAAGCCCACGCTCATCGGGATCAGCATCACTATGGTTACCAGTAACAGTGTGGCGCCGATTCGCTTTACTCCCTTGAATTCCAACCTTCTCTTCCTTGTGTAAGTCTTCTTGTCCATTGAAACCACCTCCTCTTTCTTTTGATATTCTCTAAGACACAAGCCTCAGTCCTCTGCGTCGAAGATTGTCGGCCAGGACAGCCAGAATAAAGACGATACCGATAACGAGTTGCTGATAATAGGAGGGGACATTGATGATGGTTAGCCCATTGGCCAGCGTGCCGATGATCAAGGCACCCAGCAGGGTCCCGCTGATGCTCGCCTCCCCTCCAAAGAAGCTCGTGCCGCCCATAACCACGGCGGCAATGGCCTCCAGCTCCATGCCAAGGCCGGCAATGGCCTCGGCCGTGTTCAAACGGGCTGTGACGATGATGCTCGCGAGGGCTGCGGCCATCCCGGAACTGGCGTAGACGCCAACGAGCACGCGATTCACCGAGACCCCCATACGATAGGCCCCTTCCGGATTGTCTCCCACTGCCCGCACGTAGGTTCCAAAACGGGTCCAGACGATGATGAAGTAGGCGAGCCCGATCAATACCAGGGCCAGAAGCGCTGAAATCGGCAAAGGCCCGAATCTGCCGGTTCCCACGATTCTGAAACCCCAAGGCAGGCCATATATGGGCCTGGCATCCGTCAGGATGAGGGCAAGTGCCCTGTAAATGCCGGCGGTTCCAAGTGTCACGATGAAGGGCGAGATGCCCAGCCTGGCCACACCGATCCCATTGATGAGGCCCATGAGCCCGCCAGCAAGAATGCCAAGGGCCATAGAGATCAGGATGTCGCATCCGGCCTTCATGGCGCCGGCCATGATAATGCCGCTGAGGGCCAGGATTGCACCGACGGACAGATCGATACCTGCCGTGGCAATGACGATGGTCATGCCGGCACCGGCGATGATCAGGACCGCGGACTGGACCAGGATGTTGGTGAAGTTCTCCCACGACAGGAAATGGGGGGACATGACGGAGAAGAATCCCGCCATGACGATGAGGAACATGAGCAGTCCCAGCCTTTGAAAGCGTCCAATATGGATCATGTTTCAATCAATGCCCTCCCCCCAAAGTTGTGCCTCTGGTAACTCTCATTTTTCTTCTCCTTTTCTGAATGATTCACAAGATCCACTGCCGCTGTGCAAACTCCGATCGAGCCGCAGGGTTTCCGAGCTGACAATCTGGCAATTCATTTCGATTTCAACTGCTCCACAAACGCCTCCACCCGGGTCTTGAGTTGGCCAACATCCTCCATGCTGTAGTCCGTGTCGATCCGAAGGGTGGGAATGTTTTTCGCTTCCAGGGCCTTTTCAACGGACATTGCCTCCATGAGATAGGGCTGGCAGAACTGCAACCCGTAATGGATGACGCCATCTGCGTCATAGTTATCAAACATCTCAACGACATGATTAAGACGTTCGGGATTGGGGGTGAAGATGGCACAGTCCACCTTGAAATAGCGATCCACGATGCCCTCTATGAGCTCTTCCACCGTGTTGCCGGTATCATCGGTCAAGTTGCGGGTGCCCCGCTCTCCAACACAGGATTCCTCACCCACAATCACGGCGCCGGATGTCTCGATGATCCAGGGGAGTTTCCAGTTGGGAACGGCCATGGGACACCCTGAGAGCAGGATTCTCGGCATGCCCTTGGGAAATACGCCTTCCCCCTTTTCTGTCCTCTTTTCAAGTTCTTCACAGATCTTGTTGACGGAATCCGTAAAGCGTGCCGGGGCGTCATAGAAAAACACCTGATTGGCCAACAGAGCATCCAGTCCGGAGATCGGCACCGGATCAGCCTTTCTGAGACTGGACAGCCTGTGGATGGCCTTACGCTTGTTGTTGACGATTTCGATCCCCTTCTGAAGCCTAACCCTATCGATGCTGATCCCTGTGAGTTTTTCAACGGCATCTTTGAAACGGAGATACTCACCCCTCAAAAGGTGTCGCGCTTCGGGCGATTTCATCTGGGGGAGGTCCATCACATACAGATTGGGAACCAGCGTATTCAGGACCTCATAGGATTTCTTTTTTCCGTCACAGGTGTTTTCCCCCACGATCATATCGGCAGACTCGATAAAAGGGCACACCTTCCCCAGCTTGAACCCGAAGGCCGATTTGATCAGAGAGCAGGTATTACGCGGCAGGAGCTTTTCCACCTCGTCGGTGGCAAAATCCGCGCCTGTGCAGAGGCCCACAAGTGTGGCATCCGCAGCCCGCACAATCTCTTCGGGTACGAACACACAAAAAGACCCAATCACCTTGCGGCCGGCCGCCTTTTCATCCATCAATTCCTTGATCCGAAGCCCATGCACTTCGTTCATGACAAAGTCGAAATAGCCCATGCCTTCGGGCCGATTCTCCTGCGACAGATAGATATCCTGATAACCTTTCGCAAGGACTCCTAGCAGGACATCATGGGCTGCCAGATCCAGCCCCAAGTTTTTCCACATTTCTCTATACTCTTCGCTCATCTTTAGCCTCCTTCATAATTTGTTTAAATGGGTGACTCATCGAAGTCTCCTTGTATCTCCCTCCCTTCGAGTGAATCCGATGGAGTCCAGGTACTCGAAAACAGGCACCCCCACGGTCCTCCCGTATCCCAGGACATCTTTGCAGTCTCCGATGGTCAGGACGCTATTTCTCTTGATCACCGCCTTCACCCTGATCTTGATTTGCTCCATGGCCTGGGGAGTCATGAAACGCCTGTTATTGAGGCGAATGAGCCTTCCCTGCACGTGGAGGTAGTCCAGGAGCCTCTGGATCTCGTGCTTATTGTGTTGCCTGCGATGGAGCTTCCAGAAAGTATCCGCACTAAAAGGAACAAAACCTGACTCCTTCGCATAATCCAGCAACATGGCGATCACCCTTTCCCTATCTTCAGAGAGCTTGCCAAAGAGCTTCGGAATCCGAAAACCTCCATCCTGCTTTATCAGTTTCCCTTCGTTGCATAGTTCGCCAAGGATCCTCTGGAAAGGCATATCATCGAGAGAAGGCGCCAACTTCTTTTTGATCTCTTCGGGAGTTGCAGTCGTCTTTAATGGATCTTCCCTCAGAATCTTTTCAACAACCTCCAGCATTTGTCTCTTCAGGGTCTGGTAACGAATTCTTCCGAAGAATCCCCTATCTTCAAATGAAACGAGATCTCCTTTTTCAACCTTTGTCCTGATTTCCACCTCAACCTCCTCGGAAGGAAAACCGGTGTTCCGGGCAAGCTCTTCTGCTGTGACAAGACGGTGGAGACTCCTTTCAAAAAAGTGATCAACAATTACCTTCAGGTCATCATTTTGAAGTGACTGGAGATATGGAAGCGTCCTTTCTGCCTTGACCGCCCTAAATTTTTCCCGTGCGATCTCCAGGACTGCCCCTCCACCGATAACGGTCTGGAGGTTAAGTGGAGAGATCACAAAACGATCTCTTGGAAGAGCCGCCACAGGCTTCATCAATCGAAATTGGGCCAGACCTCTCTCACCTGGTTCCAGCTGTTCCTTTTCCATCAGGACCACCAGGGCATTGTTGACGGAGGTCCCGAGATAGAGCTTCACCCTCTGCCTGTTCTTTATCGAACTCTTGGCACTGCCCAGTGTCTGAACGTCCACATTCAAAATATAGCCGGGCGCGATAAAACCAGGTTCTGTCAGGACCATCCCCCTGTTGACCTCATTTGCGGAAATCTTGTGAAGATTGACACCGGCCCTTTGCCCGGCCACCACCTGGTCTACTTTATGATGATGAGATTCGAGAGATCTAGCCCTGGTCTCAATGCCGCTCGGTAGGATCTGAACAGAATTGTTTGCCACCAGCTTCCCGGAAACGACCGTTCCACTTACGACTGTTCCAAATCCCGGAAAACTCTTGACCTGGTCGATCCATAATCGAAATGGGGCTTGAAGATCCTTTCCGCACGAGGCCTCAACCAGCCACTCGACCTCGGCTCTGACTTCATCCAGACCCCTGCGGTCGGTCTCGGAAAAGGGGATAATAGAGCTGTTTTCAAGAAAACTTCCTTCCAACAATTCTCTGACTTCAAGCCCTGCTAGCTCAAGGGTTTCTTCATCCACCAGGTCGGCCTTGCTCAAGACCACAAAGCCGGTCTCCACGCCGAAAAAGCGGAGGATCTCGATGTGCTCCCTGGTCTGCGGCATGACACCGTCGTCCGCAGCCACTATGACCACGGCGGCATCGACGTTACTCAAGCCACGAATGGTGTTTTTCATAAAGTCGATATGGCCCGGGACATCCATTAAAGCGACGACCTCTCCAGAGGGAAGGTCCATCGGTGCAATGCCAGATTCAATGGATAATCCCCGCCTTTTCTCCTCTTGCCGCCGATCCGTGTCGATGCCAGTCATCGCCTTGACAAGGCTTGTTTTTCCATGGTCCACATGTCCGGCAATTCCTATGGTGATATGTTTTCTCATAAGAGATGGAACCTATCAGGTCTGAAACATAGCTATTGCTTCCAATACCCCATCGGCAATTGTCCGGGCCTCAGCAGCAATCTCGAAACAGAGTTCCCTTTTCCCGCGAACATGTCTTGTCTCATACATTGTCATCCTGAAAACCCTGCCTGTCAGCGGCCTTTTGTTGCTTCCTATCTCTAAAGATGGGACCGATCTGTCTGATCCTCTCCGTGAATTCCCGGCAGGTCTTTGCAAACTGAGACCCCATGGCAGAGGAATTGTAGAAGATCTCAACACGCCCGGGTTCCATGCCGATCTCCTCAAGGAGCTTTTTCACGTAGGCGGCCCTTCGGGTGGCCTTTTCATTGCCTGAGATGTAATGACAGTCCCCCATAAGACAACCGGAGACAAAGACCCCGTCTGTGCCCCTTTCCAAGGCATAGAGCAGATGAATGATGTGGAGTCTCCCGGTGCAAGGAATCATCATGATCCTGACCTTAGACGGATACTGGATGCGCATGGAGCCGGCCAGATCGGCGGCCGCATAGGAACACCAGCGACAACAAAAAGCCAAAATCATTGGTTCAAAAGGATGCTTCACCTCGATCTCCGCTTTCAAAGATCCCCGCGACCGGGACACGCGATGTGTGGAGGGGGCAAGGGAAATCGAACCTCCTTCCGGTCTTTCAGACCGGGACAACGGATTTGAAGCCCGTGGGGCCCCCAGCACCATTGCCCCCGTTACATAGCGGGAGATTGATTTCATTTCTCGGCTTTACCCTGGCCTACCAAACCCGGGCAGAATTTTTGGCCATGACTCAGGTAAATCCGCTTGGAAGGGATGAACGCTTGACGCTGCGGTCAAAAAGAAGAGAAATAGAGCTTTTTCGGATATCCACCTCGCTGCAAAAGATATGGCTATCTAGCGAGGTGAGGCCGAAAAATAGATGCATTGAGATACTCCTGGTAAGAGCTCGTGGATCAGGATGAATTATGGCAGGAATAGATATTATTGCTTTTCCGATTTGTCAAACTGGAAAATCCAATATGATTTTGCCCATGCTTAGGGAGATCCGATAACTCGGCTGGGATCTCACCATCGTTGCCAAGATCATGATCTGGTAGGGGAAGCCATCACATGGGGTCCCTTGAAAGCCGCTTATAATACACGTTTTCCGGAGGGTGGCTGATTCGAGTCCAGCAAGCGAAGAGAAAGTTAGATTATTGACCGTACCCCTATCTTCCACCCATCGCGTTGATCAAGATTTCACCACCTATTGCCAACATTCCTATTCCACCCCACCTCTGTAAGGACTTAAAGACAATGGATTCTCCCAGAAAACCGGAGAGGACCAGGGTGGACGATGCCCCCACTAATATCAGGAACGAAAAGGAGGTCCCTAACCCAAAACACAGCCCCCATACACCTCCTTCCAGTGGCCCTGCGGCCTTCATGGCAATATTCGTAAAACTACCCCGCCGCAAGCGGACGGGGTATTAGAATAGCGACAATTGGCGATTTT
>CAZXCQ010000296.1:0-7749 GCA_964639275.1 uncultured Desulfobacteraceae bacterium
CAACCAACACAGACCCCTTTATCTCGCTTGACATGGTTCCCCCCGCTTGATGATTTTTGGTCCCAAGGTAATCCCACAATAGCCCCCATTTTGCAACCACATTGTGGGTAAGACTTTCGACCTCTGAAACCCGGGGAATGGGGATTCCAAACCTCTATTCCCCGCCCAGTGTCAAATTTAATGGTTTCGTAAAAAGTCGTCACCCCGGTGAAAACCGGGGTCCAGGTATTATGTAAGCGCCTAAAAGAACTGGATTCCGGCTTTCGCCGGAATGACGGAAAAGTGGCATTAATGGGTTTTTACGGAACCATCAATTTTGAAAAAGGCTAAATTGATATCATTGTAGCTTTTCCGGGATAGGTTGATCTTGCAGCCGCCAGCAAGAGGGATTCAACATGGGGTCCAGGTTTGATTCGGCTCTGTCTTGTTATGCCCTGAAACGATGATTATTATTGACTCCAGAGCCTGGTTTGTAATATTTGAAACAGACCTCCCACAGGGACATTTATGCGAAGCGAGCGTATTTTCAATGGAAAAGAATCCGATACCTCTGATCGATCAGTACAACCGTCATCTCAATTATCTCCGGATATCGATAACAGACCGGTGTAACCTCCGGTGTATTTACTGCATGCCCCGCGGGGGCCTGCCCAAACTGAGGCACAGGGACATCCTGACCTATGAGGAGATCCTCCGCCTCGCCAGGATAGCCACCCGACTTGGAGTCCGAAAAATACGCCTCACAGGCGGTGACCCCTTCATGCGAAAAGGTCTATTTGATTTTATACCCAAACTCACCGCCCTCCCGGGACTTGAGGATGTCTCCCTGACCACCAATGGAATATATCTCAAGGCAAATCTTGAGAAGATCAGGGCTTCCGGCATAAAGAGGCTCAATGTGAGCCTGGACACCTTACAGAGAGAGAAATACCGGAAGATAGCGGGTTACGATGGTCTTGAGGTGGTATGGGAAGCGATTGAGCACGCCTGGAAGTTGGGATTTGATCCCGTCAAGATCAATGTGGTGGCCATCAAAGGGATAAACGACGATGAGCTGCTTGATTTTGCAAGGCTATCCCTTCAATACCCTTTTCATGTGAGATTCATCGAATATATGGCGATCGGGGTCACGGCCCTGGATGTGCCTTTAGAGCACATCCCCAGTTCCTTAATCAGAGAAAAACTCGAAGAGCTGGGGACGCTGAGCCCGATCCCCAGGAGCGAATACGGGGGCCCGGCAAAGCGGTTCCGCTTTGAGGGAGCCCCGGGGGAAATAGGCATTATCAGCCCCGTAACCAACCATTTCTGTCACGTATGCAACCGGCTGCGTCTCACTGCAAGCGGAAGGCTACGGCCCTGCCTTCTTTCGGATCAAGAGGAGGATTTGAGAGGTCCCCTTCGTGACGGGGCCTCAGATAGTGAGCTGTCGGCGATCTTTCTCAGGGCCGCGTCCAAAAAACCCCACGCCCACCATCCAGCCTCTGAACATCCCATCCCATTTTCCGGCCAGATGTCATCCATTGGTGGATGACATCCCGGGTTGAGAAAAAGACCCCCGACGGGACAAGATTCTTCACGTCAGTTCCCTTATCCTGTCAATGATAGCGGATGTTACACCGGTAATTCCAGGATAGGCTTATGTCAATATTGATATATACAAGTACCTGATTTTTTTAAAAAATCATGATAAAAATGGTTGACAGGACGAATTTTTGAATAGTAGATAAATACATCTGATCTTTTTGAATTGCGAAACCCCGCCAAGCCGGGACCGCAATCGCCAACCACAGGATCTTTGCACAAAAAGCGCTCGGTGATGGGAAGTTTTCCTTCGTATATGGCCTTTTCGGGGTCCAGTTTCGGACCTTAAATATCTTAATATTCTAACCCCAGAACCCTTAACGAAAGGAGGAGAAATGAACATAACGCGTCGTGATTTCTTCAAGATTACTGGGGCTTCTGCAGCAGGCGCGGCGATCCTGGGTCTTGGGCTCGATTTGAAACCATTCAAATCGCATGCCCAGACCTTAAAGCTTCGCTTTGCCAAGGAGTCGACGAGCATTTGCTGCTATTGTGCCGTTGGCTGCGGTGTGATTTGCAGCACCGGAGAGGCAGGGGCCGGGAAGATTATTAACATCGAAGGTGACCCCGATCACCCCGTCAATCAAGGGGCCTTGTGCGCGAAGGGTGCAGCACTGAGCCAGCTGGCCAACAATGAGAGCCGGATTACGACTCCCATGTATCGCGCCCCTTACAGCGCTAGGTGGCAAAAGGTTTCATGGAGCTGGGCCCTCTGGCAAATCGCCAAAAGGATCAAGAGGAGCCGGGATGCCAGCTTTGTAGAAAAGAATGCCAAAGGCCAGGTGGTCAACCGCACAAACGGAATAGCGAGTGTGGGGAGTGCCGCCCTCGACAATGAGGAGTGCTGGCTCCTCCAGGCCATGATGAGGGCCCTGGGACTGGTCTATATCGAACACCAGGCCCGTATCTGACACAGCGCCACTGTTGCGGCTCTGGCAGAGTCGTTCGGACGCGGCGCAATGACCAATCACTGGATCGATATCCGAAACAGTGACTGTGTTCTTATCATGGGTTCCAATGCGGCCGAGTGCCATCCAGTCTCTTTTAAGTGGGTCACTGAGGCCATGAGACATGGGGCCAAGTTGATCAGCGTTGATCCCAGGTTTACCCGGACTTCTTCGAAGGCAGACATATATGCGGCCATGAGATCCGGGACCGATATCGCACTTTTGGGTGGGATGATCAACTATATCATTGAAAACAAAAAATATTTTACGGAGTATGTCGCGGAATATACCAACGCACCCTTTATTCTGGCCGATTCCTATGGCTTTAATGACGGCCTTTTCTCGGGCTATGACCCCAAAAAGCGAAAATATGACAAGAGCCAGTGGGCCTTTGTAAAGGATGCGGGTGGAATTCCCAAAAAGGACCGGAGCCTCCAAGACCCGCGGTGTGTATTCCAGCAGTTAAAAAAGCACTACAGCCGATATGACATCGACACGGTATCTGCTATTACCGGGACACCCAAAAAGGATCTCTTAAAGGTCTATGAGACCTATTCGGCCACGGGTGAAAAGGGCAAGGCCGGGACCATCATGTACGCCATGGGATGGACCCAGCACACGGTGGGCACCCAGAACATCCGGACCATGGCCATAATCCAGCTATTATTGGGGAATATGGGCGTGGCAGGCGGCGGCGTCAATGCCCTGAGGGGTGAGTCCAATGTCCAGGGTTCCACAGACCACTGCCTCCTGTTCCACATCCTACCCGGTTATCTCAAGACCCCACAGGCCTCGCAACCGACCCTGGCGGCATATAACAAGAAATTTACCCCCAAGACCAACGATCCCCTGAGCGCCAACTGGTGGGGGAACTATCCCAAATACTCGGTCAGTCTGCTCAAGTCCTTCTTCGGGAAGAACGCGACCCAGGCGAATGACTTTGGGTACAACTGGCTCCCCAAACTGGATGACGGCGTAACCTATTCCTGGCTCGACCTCTTTGATGCCATGTACAGGGGAGAGTTTACCGGCTTTTTTGCGTGGGGCCAGAACCCGGCGGGTTCCGGGGCCAATGCCAACAAGAACAGGGAGGGCATGGCAAAACTCGACTGGATGGTCAACGTCAATATCTTTGATAACGAAACAGGGTCCTTCTGGAAGGGGCCCGGCATGGACCCCAATAAGATCAAGACCGAGGTCTTTTTCCTCCCCTGCGCGGTCTCGGTGGAAAAGGAAGGGTCCATCACCAACAGCGGACGCTGGATGCAGTGGCGCTATAAGGCCGCCAATCCCCCGGGAGATGCCTTACCGGATGGCGAAATCATGGTGGAGTTGTTTAAAAAGGTACGATATCTCTATCGAAAGGGCGGGGTATTTCCAGAACCGATCCTCAATCTCAAATGGGACTATGAATCCCATGGTGAGTATGATCCTTACAAGGTGGCCAAGGAGATCAATGGCTATTTCCTCAAGGACGTGACCATCAAAGGCAAATCTTTTAAAAAGGGAGACCTAGTACCCAGCTTTGCCTTTCTCAAGGCCGATGGGTCTACCAGCAGCGGCAACTGGCTGTACTGTAATTCCTATACCAACAAGGGAAATATGGCAGCCAGGAGGAGCACGGTGGATAAGTCCGGTATCGGCCTTTACTCTGACTGGGCCTGGTGCTGGCCGGTCAATCGCCGCATCATATACAACCGTGCCTCGGTTGACAAATACGGGAACCCCTGGGACAAGGAACATCCGGTGATCCAGTTCAAGGGGAAGGTAGAAAACGGCAAGTATGTCTCCAAGAAGTGGGTCGGCGATGTCCCGGACGGGGGCTGGTACCCCATGAAGAATCCCGACGGAACGGATCGAAAGGATACCAAGTACCCATTTATCATGAAGCCTGAGGGCCACGCCCACATCTTTGGCCCCGGCAGGGCCGACGGGCCTTTCTCTGAACACTATGAGCCGATCGAGTGCCCCGTGGAAAAGAACCCCCTTTCCAGCCAGCTGATCAACCCGGTGGCGGCCCGTTACGGCACGGATATGGACATATATAAGACCTGCGACCCCAAATACCCCCTTGTGGCCACGACCTACCGGGTCTGCGAACACTGGCAGACAGGTGTCATGACCCGGTGGCAACCCTGGCTGCTCGAGGCAGAGCCCCAGCTCTTTGTGGAGATGAGCAAAGAACTGGCCGGCATGAAGGGAATCAATAACGGGGATAAGGTCATAGTGGAATCGGCCCGGGGCAAGGTGGAGGCGGTCGCGGTTGTGACCATTCGTCTGCAACCCTTTAATATACAGGGGAACACGGTCCACCAGGTGGGTCTCCCCTGGCACTTTGGATGGGTCTATCCCAAGTACGGTGGCGACTCAGCCAACCTGTTGACACCATCGGCCGGTGATCCAAACACCCGGATTCCAGAGACAAAGGCCTTTATGGTCAATGTGAGAAAGGCATAAAGGAGGTGATCTGATGAGCGGAAAAGCGTTTTTGATAGATACCACAGTGTGTACGGCGTGCCGGGGTTGTCAGATTGCCTGCAAGCAATGGAACCAACTGCCGGCCACGGAGACAAGGAACTGGGGGAGCATGCAAAACCCCAAAGACCTGTCGTTCTATACCTACAAGGTGGTTCGATTTCAGGAACATATGGGGCCTGACAACAAACCCGTATGGTATTTCTTTGCGGATCAGTGTCGGCACTGCCTGGAGCCACCCTGTAAAGAGGCCGCAGAGGACGATGCCCCGGGAGGAATCATTATTGACAGCCAAACCGGTGCCGTTCTCTATACGGATAAGCTCAGGAAGGCCAACAGCAAGAACGTCATCGATGCCTGTCCCTTTAACATTCCTCGTGCCCAAAAAGGGACCGGGTACATGTCCAAATGCACCATGTGTGTGGACAGGGTCCACAACGGGCTTCTGCCCGCCTGTGTCAAGACCTGTCCCACGGGTGCCATGAATTTTGGAGAAAGGGACAAGATGGTTGCCCTGGCAAAGGAGCGGTTGGCCGCGGCCAAGGCCAAGTTTCCAAAGGCCAACCTGCGGGGCATCGAGGATGTCCGCGTCTTCTACCTGCTGGCTGATTCGGCGGATAGATATTACACCTATGCCAGTGCAGGCCCTGTACCCATGGGAATGGACAGAAAGATGGCCCTCAAGAAACTCGGGAGGTCGCTCAGAGATCTTTCGAGAGAATGGGAAATGCTAAATAAGCTGGTCAGCTGAGACGAGATCTCTGTCTCTGAACAATGAGGATAAAAGGGATGCCAGAAAAAGGTATCCCTTTTATCTTTCTTTCCCGAGTCCTCTGTCCCGGAAATGACCGACCAACGGCTGTCTTACGGTCGGATGGGGTATCGGAGCGGGCACTATTTGTTATCGATAAGAAAGGGTTGATTCGATATATGGATGTGCATGATATCAACAAGAGACGCCGGCTTGAAGTCCTTATAGAGGAACTCAGGAAGCTGGAGGAACAGGAAAGGGGATGATCCATGCAGGACCTCCTGAATCATATCGATCGGTTGATCCAACAGAGACCGGTTACCAAAAAGGTGCTTACCCCATTCCGGGAGCTTGTCCTCATCATGGCCGAGACCAGGCCGGAGACCCACCCGGTTTCGGTGGAAGATCGGCTAAAGGAAACCAAGCGGAAGGAGGGTTTTCCCATCTTTTCGCGGGAAGACCTGCCCCTTGATCTTAATTCGGCCTCAGGCCTCCTGAAGGGGTTTCTGGGGCACCTGGCGGCCACCCAAAGAGAGGACAGAGAGGGACTAAAAAAGGCCCTGGAACGCTCTGAGGCGGAATCCGGGTGGCCCCAAAGGCTTTTTAAGGCGATACTTAGTCAGGACAAAAAGGCCCTGTCAAGGCTCGCAAAGGAGGTTGACCTGGAGCCCATGGCCCTCCAGTTCTTGGGAGGGGTGGCCATGAGGCCTTCGCTTCGTGCCCTTCGGGAGAGCATCTCGGATAGCATTGACAGAGCTGGGTGGGAGTATGGCTATTGCCCCCTCTGCGGTTCTCAGCCCGACATGGCCTGTTTCGAAAAGACCGGCAAACGCTATCTCCACTGTGAACTCTGTGGCGAGGAGTGGGCCTTTCCCCGGATAAGATGCCCCTTCTGCGACAATCAAGACCAGGAGTCTCTGGGTTACTTTGAATCAGAAGAGGAGGAGGGGTTTCGCGTCTACTTTTGCCGCAAATGTAACCGATACCTAAAGACCATAGACAAAAGGGTCTTTGAGGAGGTGGCGCCTCTGGAGCTCGAAAACCTGGCCACCATCCATCTGGATCTGCTGGCGGGCAAGCATGGGTTTGAGTAACCTCATGGAAAGGGGCTGAGGGCCTGCTACCGCAAAAACTCGCCCAGCTTTTGATCCAGGAAGGCCTCGCTCCTTGCTCCCACTATCTTCTCCACAACTCTTCCATCTTTTATAAAATATAGCATTGGGATGGCAGAGATCTTAAGATCGCTCAACATGTCGTCTTTGGTCCAATAGACCGGAAAATTGATTTTCATCCGATCCATGAGCGCCTGCAGGGCCAAAGGCCCTCCAAACTCAAAGCTGAGCCCAAAGACCTTGAGCCCCCGGGACCGGTATCGCCCATATAGCCTTATGAGTGCTGGGAGTTCCCGCCTGCAGGGACCACACCAGGAAGCCATCAGGATTATGAGCCGTGGGGAACCCTTATCCGTCATAAGACGATGGATTTCTGTCTTGTCTATCCCGGCCACGACGATTCGTCGAGAACCGGCCATGGCATCCCGGACCCAGAGAATCCCGAGAATGGATATCATGATGCACATGGCACCGCAAAACGCCCCGCACCCAGAGGACCTGTTTTTCTCCCTAGACCCTCTTCTGTTTATCATGCCACGCCTTTTTCCCGCTTTTTGAGATGTTAGTTGAGAGTCCAAAGTTCTCTCGTCATGCCGGACTTGATCCGGCATCCAGAAGTCATATGATATTGATAATATTCTGGGTTCCGGCTTTCGCCGGAATGACATCACATAATTCTTGATTCTAACAATATCAATTACTTAGAAGAACTTTGGACTGTGTAGAGATGTTACAATAACACCCTAAAATATCAACGAAAGGGAAAAGATGGCCATGTTACCCAGGACATGGATCGTGATGGGGGCCATCAGATTCCCCTCCTTCTCATAGGCCAAGGCAAAAAGGATTCCCCCCACCGCCTGAGTCAGTGGGATCCCGTGGA
>CAZXCQ010000297.1:0-7709 GCA_964639275.1 uncultured Desulfobacteraceae bacterium
TAACGCTCTCTAACGGTCTCAGACAAGGATACACCCTTCAAAACGGAACCCCCATACCCCTCTCCAAGTGCCAATTTTAAGAAAGCTAAATTGATACGAATTAATCATTTTTCAATCGACAATCGCAAATCGACAATCACCAATCTTATTCCGCGTTAGGGCTTGTTTGGTGAACGCATCGCCGAGATAGCGCGGGGGAGCATGAGGACCGAGGTAAAGATACAGAGTGCAGCCGCAGAGAGAACAATGAACAGGCCGTCGAAGCCCCAACGCGCATGAATCCAGGCAATAAGGGGTACCGAAGAGGCCATGACCGAAAAAGAGACGATATAACGGAAGGCGTATACGCGACTTCGCCAGTCGCTCTGGGTGACCCGCCCAATCAGCACGTCGTTGATCGGGACCTGCCCAAAGACCAAAAGCATAAAGCCCACCGAGGCGACGAGTGCCTTCCCACCCGTTAGACCGGACATTACCGCAAAAAAAATGGCTTGGAGCCCGCTCACGAGCGTAAATACCGAGCGGAGAGAGAAATGGTCCAACAAGTATCCAACCGCGAGCTGGCCAAGAGCGGCGATGGCGAACACGATGAAGGCGTACGATCCCACCCCTGTTGCCGACTGAGCCAACTCCGAAAGGCGCTCGGCAAAGACCTTGGGCAGCGCGAAGGTTGTGCTCTGGAAAACAAGCCCCCCCACCGCGGTGGAAAAAAACATGATAACAAACACACGAGCAAGGAGGCGCCTGTCCATCCTTTTGGTGTCGGAAGCCTTTTTGACCTCAACATGGCGATCGACAACCCTGTCGCCCTTTGCTCGAACCGCATATACGAGCCCTGCATAGACCAATCCTGCAACAATGGCGATGACACCTGGCCCGACGAAGGCCGAGCGCCAACCCGCATGATCGATTAGAGACCCCGTGATGAGGGCGGCGGAGGCAATCCCGAGATTTCCAAAAATCCCGTTAATGCCAAGGGGTACACCCGTATTCTCACGCCCCTGAACCACGAGCGCGAGACCGACCGGGTGGTAGATCGCCGCGAAGACGCCGATAAAGAAAAGACTGATCGCAATCTGGAGCGGTGTCTCCGCAACCACGGTGGAGATTGAGCTCAGGCCGATGCCGATGAAGAACGCAACCATCATACCCTCGCGGCTCCATTTGTCGGCAAGCCAGCCTGCAGGCACCGCGGCCAGGCCAAAGGCCACGAAGCCGGGCGTGGCATACGGGATAAGCTCGGCATAGCTCAGACCCCATTCGCGGGAAAGAGTGAGTGCGGCCACCGTGGCAAAGACCAACATGAACAGGTGGTCAAAAAAGTGGCCGATGTTTAGAAAGACAAAGTGGGTTCGATTTACCACAACATCCGATCCTTATGGGAGCGTAACACTTTTGCCGTTTGAAAGCCGGGCAAATGGGGATCCCGAACCCCCATTCCCCTGTCTAAGCTCCAATTTTGAAAAAGGTTAAAATGATACATGGGGGCATTACGACATGCTGAACCCGACCGCTTCGGCTGGGTTTGGTTGGCCATGTCATATCAATTTAGTGGTCCCCGTGCCACATGGCCCAGAAGCTCCCTGCCGGGGCCTTTAAATAGTCCTGCATAGGCTGGCATTTGGCCCGGAAAAGAAAGAAGATCGGTGTGGGCAGATCCCTTGGATAGATGGTCTCGAAATTGGCCATTCCCTTTGAGATGATCAGATCGGCATTGTCCAGAAGACCAATGAATTTCCTTGAGAGGCGATCCCATTCAATCCCTACCCCGTCGATACCGGTGTCAACCACATCGGGGAACCTGTCCTCCAAACGGGCGTGCCGGAGATCGCTCCGGGTCAGATCGTTTACGGCGGGACCACTCTTTACCGCCAGGACCGTTCGATGCGAGCGGTCTCGAAGGTATTCAAAAAAAGGATAGTCAAAATAGATTTCACCCGCGTTATCGGCCAGGTAGAGGATCAGTTCCGGACCGCTTGAAAGGAAGTCGTCAATGCGAGATATATCATCGCGAAAGAATCTCAACCCCTTCCGGAGTTCCAGCGGGATCTCTGCCAGGGTTTCTTCGGGTCTCTTGAAAAAATCCAGGCTGTTTCCGAGGGCGGCAAGATCGATCCGGGAACGGAGACCGTCCCCCTTATGGTATTCCACCCGGGCAAAGATCTCTCGGGCCAGTTCCATTTCTGTGGCCCTGAACCGGGCATAGGGATCAGGGACACCCGTAAGACCTCTAATCTCCCTGAGTATATGGTTGGCTATCTCAGGAGAGGTCATCACTCTTTCTCGTGCCCTTTCGATAACCCTGTGAGCTGCCCTTTCGGCGTGCTCTCTCAGGGCCGCGTCATCTTTGCTGATAAAGGTTGCGGCCAAATGGGCAAGACCCACGAGGCAGTCCACACACTGAGGGATGGGTTGAAGCGATTTCAAAGGCAGACCTCCCGGTATTGGTATGGTTTTTCATTATCCTATCAGGGAAAAGATGTAGTTCAAGGAAAAAGATGAGGCGGACCCCAGGACTTGACAGGAGCGCGGTTTTAATGGATACTTCTCAATAGCCGTACAAAAGACATGCGCGGTTAGCCAGTTCAACGCCTCCTCGGGACGGGGAGTACTTACTCTTATGAATCAGACAAAAGACACCCCTGAAATGCTCAGGACCGTCAGTTTTCAACCCGCTCAGGCCTTTGTGGATGCGCTCAAGGGCGATCCCAAGGGTGGGAGCTGTTGACCTCAGGGTGGTGGGGCTCAGTTGAGCCTTCCACGACTTGACCAGCCCTTTGTAGAGGGATCGGTCCAGACCCCGGTGGGGGCGGTCCCCCAGGTCTCTTCCTTGTTGGTCTGGGCCGACCGGTGGGGGGGTATCAAGGCCCGGTGGGGGGTGGGCAGGATGCGATATACCATAGACCCTGGGCTGTATGCCCTGGGAAGCCCTGATGAACATTCACCGGTCCTTGTGACTGCCAATTATAAGATGAGCTTTGATCGGCTGCGCGAGGCCCTGCCGGGCCGTGACGTGTGGATACTGGTGCTGGACACCGACGGGATCAATGTCTGGTGCGCGGCAGGGAAGGGGACATTCGGGACAGAAGAACTGGTGCGGCGTGTCGCCTCAAGCGGGCTGGAACAGATTGTATCCCATCGGGAGCTGATACTTCCCCAGCTGGCAGGACCCGGGGTTGCAGCCCACCAGGCCATGAAGCTATCCGGTTTCAAGGTCATCTATGGCCCCATCCGGGCAATGGATCTGCCCGCTTTTCTCGACGCCGGTCTAAAGGCGACCCCTGAGATGCGACAAAAGACCTTTGCTATTGGCGAGCGGGTAGTCCTCATACCCATCGAGCTCGTGGATGCCTTCAAATGGACCCTGCCGGTACTCCCCGTTTTTTTCTTTCTCGGGGGTCTGGGAACGCCCGCAGGATTTTGGTCCAACGCCACAGACTATGGGCTTTTTGCGATCGTTGCCCTGTTGGGCGCCCTGGTGGCAGGGTCGGTCCTGACACCCCTTTTCTTGCCCTGGCTCCCGGGCCGTGCCTTCTCGCTAAAAGGCCTCGGTATGGGTCTTTTGACGACACTTGTACTTGCGATCTTTCGTGGAGGGGATCTGGCTGCATGGCAGGGCCGTCTGGAAATACTGGGCTGGTTTTTTATAATACCGGCCTTTTCGGCGTTTCTGGCAATGAATTTTACGGGGGCCTCTACCTATACCTCCCTTTCAGGGGTGAAGAAAGAGATGAAGTGGGCCGTTCCCCTCGAGATTGGAGGGGGGGTTGTAGGGTTGTGCCTCTGGCTGGGATCGCGGTTTACAACATAGAGGAGCCTACAGAATGGGACAACTGATTTATCTCAAAAATGTGGTCACCCTGGCGCTTGAGCAGGAAAAATGCGTGGGGTGCGGTATGTGCCTTATTGTTTGTCCGCATGCGGTGCTCAGGATGAATAACGGCAATGCCATGATCGAAAACCGGGATCTCTGTATGGAATGCGGGGCCTGCGCCCGGAACTGCCCTGCGGAGGCCATCACGGTCCAGGCAGGGGTGGGGTGTGCCGCGGCAGTCATCAACACGGCCCTGGGCCGGGACCCCTCTTCATGTTGCTGCGTGATAGAGCCGGCCGGAGACCACGGGGACCGGGTTGTAAGCCCAAAACCATCCTCCCGGTCCAGTTGCTGCTAATGAATATCTGTGGGCGTTCACAGATTCACACCTTTGGCCACAATGATCCCGCTGCTATCCTCCCCAGGGCATTTTGGAATAGATCTCGGTCAACTTGTCCCTGTACTCCCTGAAGAATTTTTCGTGGCTCCTTTCCCAGCCAGCCAGCATATTGAGGGCCTCTTTGGCTATTCCCCCTGCGTTTTGAGCCATCCTCTCATAGAACTCGCTCAGGTCCTTTTCGATCAACCAGGCCGTGTTGAAGACGGTCACATCCGGTATCATTGACTCATAGACACATCGCTCCAGGAATTCGGATCTTGCCCGGTCGTCAAAATAGTTGGTAGGTTCGAGAACCCGGTCGACCACTTCTGAGAGGTCGATCTCCTTCTCCCTTTTCAGATCCTCCAGGATCGAATTGATAAAGAGGATGTGCCGCTCCTCTTCTTCGATTATCCGCTTGAATGCGGTGACTGCGGCCCCGACCCCCATCCGCCGGAGTGAGGTCTCAAAAAAACTCTTCCCTGTCTTTTCCTGGTTGAGGGCATATTCGAATACCCTGACCAGAGTCTGATCCTTTGCCATTTTCCTCCTCCTGTTGCTGCATGGTGAAGAGACAGACTAACTGTCTACATAGACTAAGATCTTAGAATTTGTGTTAGGTTTCTACATATTGTGGTGCCTGATTCAAACAGATACTGGATGCTGGCCACTGGATACTGGTTTTAAAAGGAATGTTCTTTGATTTATCCAGGATCGAGCATCCAGCAACCAGCATCGTGGAGCCTCCTCTGTTTGAGGCGGAGCTTCGTTAGAATACCCCGGCAATATAGCCCATCCTGCGTTACAATGTCAAAAGGGCCGTCCTCATACCACCAGTTCTAATAGGCGTCGGTGGTTTGATACGAATAATGGTATTGCCAGGGGCAGGAAGGATGTTTTATAGTCTTTGCCGCTTTTTTGTGCAGTCGATATAGTGTCGACACAAAGTTTGGTTTGCAAATGGAAACAAGGGAGGCAGCGCAGATGATAGAGCTAGACCAGGAACAGAGAATGATCCTTGATACTGTGAAGATGATTGCCCGGGAAAAGATCAAGCCCAGGGCCTCCGAGATAGATGAAAAGGGGGAATTCCCGTGGGATACCGTCAAGATATTTGCCGAAAACGGTATCCTCGCCCCCCTTCTTCCTCCCAAATACGGAGGGATTGGTCTGGAGTATCTGATCTTCTCTATGATCCTGGAGGAGATCTCAAAGGTGTGCGCCTCGTCAGCATTGATCCTGATTGCCCAGGCCGATGGAATGTTGCCCGTCCTTTTCGGTGGGAGCGAGGCACTAAAGAGCAAATACCTCCCCGGACTTTGCAGGGGACAACTCTCAGGCATTGCCGCCACAGAACCGGGGGCGGGCTCGGACATCCTTTCGATGAGAACACGCGCGGTCCGTAAAGGGGATGATTATGTCATCAATGGTCAGAAGTGCTTTATTACCAATGGATCCGTGGCTGACTTCCTGAGTGTATATGCCTATACAGACCCGGATAGGGGTTCCAAAGGGATTTCGGCCTTTGTGGTGGAAAAGGGAACAAAAGGTCTTGTCTATGGTAAGAATGAGAACAAGATGGGGATGAAGGGCTCGATCAACTCGGAACTGTTTTTTGAGGACCTGATAGTGCCCGAGGAGAACAGGATCGGTGAAGAGGGCCAGGGAATGGAAAACCTGATGTCCGCGCTTGTCACAAGCCGTCTGTTTTCCGCCTCCCAGGCCGTCGGCCTGGCCCAGGGGGCGATCGACGAGGCGGTCGCCTATGCCAAGCAGAGGATACAGTTTGGTCAACCCATCTCAAAGATCCAGGCCATTCAGTTTATGATTGCCGATATGGTGGCCAACACAGAGGCCGCTCGTCTCCTGACTTATCAGGCAGCCAGACACATCGACAGGCAGAACTGGTCCCTGGTCCCCAGGTTCTGTGCAATGGCCAAATTTGTGGCATCCGACACGGCCATGAAGGTCACCACCGATGCCGTACAGGTCATGGGGGGATATGGCTATATGAAGGACTATCCCGTGGAGAGGATGATGCGGGACGCAAAACTCATCCAGATCTATACCGGGACCAACCAGATCATGAGGCTTGTGACTGCCCGGGAGATATTCAGGGAATAGGAGGTCTCTTCTTGTTCAGCGAAAAGACCTTTTCTATGGCATCTACATTTTTTTCCCAGGAATAATAGCGTTCTACGAAACCCCGGCAATTACGCGAAAGATCCTTCCATCCCTTGGGATTTTTCCTGATTTTGTGATAATTTTCAATAATCAAAGCGGCTATGGAATTGGGGTCGATATCCTTAAACAGGAGGTTCGGATCGAACTTGACAAGAATCTCCTTGGTTCCACCCACCGGGGTGCCCAGAACCGGCAAACCGGAGGCCATGGCCTCAAGGGTAACCAGACCAAACCCCTCCAGTTCCCGGGTTGGTAAGACAAAGAGATCGGCCATCCGATAGTATTGGGGAAGATCCTCTTCAGACAAAAAACCGGTAAAACATATAGAGCTTCCAACACCTAGGTTGTCGGCGAGGGTAACAAGATCACATCTCAGGGGTCCTTCACCACCCAGGACAAGAAAGACATCAGCCCCGGACTTCACCACCTTATTGATTGCAACGATCAAATTCTCGAGGCCCATTCTCGGCACAAGGTTTCTCACTGTGAAAAGGATCACCTTCTCATGAGGAATGCTGAGGCGTCGTCTGATTTCTGTTTTATCAACGGCAGGGTGAAATCTTTTCGGGTCCACTCCTCCGGGGATAATGGAAGCCTCTTGAGAAGGGATTCCATACACGCCCCACAATTTTCTTTTCGTATATCGACTTAAGACGATAATGGCATCGGATCTCTTGAGAACGTCTTTTTCTATCCATCTCCTTGTGTGGACGTTGACCATGTATGTAACTCTATCCAATGACCCGGCCGGTCTAGCATTCCTTGAGATGAACTCTTCAAAACTCAGGGAATGGCACGTATAAACCTTTCTTGTTTTATTGCTGAGCGGCGATCGAACAACGCCAAAGGAAGAAAACGGCTGGTGAAAATTGATGCAATCAAAGCCGTATCTCCTCTGGAGGGATTCAAACAGCCGTCTTCCCTTTTGCCAGGTAGATCTGAGGAACGAGATGATGCTCTTTTGGTCTATATCATACCGCCATTCAGTGGTGCCTTGAATGACTTCCTGGTTATCTCTATGGTCAGGCAGCCTGCGGGTCAGTATATGAACATTGTGCCCCCTTTGAGCCAGACGGGTGCTTTGCTCAAAGAGCACCCGTTCCGCCCCACCGATTACCCTGGCAATCGAAACATCAGCAACAAAGAGGATGTTCAAATCCCTTCTCCCCTTATCCCGTTAGAAATGAGTATGAGGAATCTTAGCACATTTTACGTGTATCACGTTTCTTGTATCCGTTCACAGGTTCAGGGTTCAACTTACGTGTATCACGTTTCTTGTATCCGTTCACAGGTTCAGGGTTCAACGTTCAGGGTTAGGAGCGGGGTTTGCCA
>CAZXCQ010000298.1:0-7586 GCA_964639275.1 uncultured Desulfobacteraceae bacterium
AGCGGCCTGAAGCATTCGAATTGCCTGTCATGGCGAAGGCCCAGGTCCTTGCCGGGAAAAGGGGAAAGGCCGGACTCATACAGAAAAAGGACGATTGGATTCAGGTTCGCCACACGGTCGCTGAGTGGATAGGAAAGCCCTTTGGCCGTGAAAGGATCAAGAACGTCCTCATTGAGAGGCCTTTAAGTATTCAAAGAGAGCTCTATGTGGCCGTGACCGTGGATCCGGCTGCAGGCTGTCCCGTGATGATGGCCTGCGGCGAAGGGGGGATTGACATCGAAGAGCTTTCAGCCTCTAAGCCGGAGGCCATTCTGAGGGAGGAGATCAATATCTTCAGAGGGCTCAGGTCCTATCAGGTGAGAGACATGATCAGCGAGATAGGGATCAAGGGGGAAACGGCCAAGGCAGCTGGGAAGATCCTTTTAACCATGTACCAACTCTTTCGTTCCCATGATGCCGAGCTGGTGGAGATCAATCCCCTGGTCCTGGATGAGAGGGGAGGTCTCTGGGCAGCCGATGCCAAGTTCAGGATCGACGATAACGCCCTGTTCCGACACAAGGGGTTCCAGAAAGGAAGGGAGCAATTCGATGATAATCTGGAGTACGAGGCCTATCAGAGCGGGCTCAGTTTCGTCGGCTTAGATGGAAACATCGGCGTGATTTGCACAGGTGCCGGCCTCACCATGACGACCCTCGATCTGATAAAGCTCAATGGGGGCCATCCGGCGAACTTCCTGGACTTCGGCGGGGCCAATTACAAGAACTCTGCCAACGCACTCCGAATCGCCTTAAAGATCCCCCAGATCAAGGTGCTTCTCCTGGTGACATTCGGTCTCTTCGCCAGGGCTGACACGATTGCCGAAGGGGTCGTGGAGGCCGTCAGAGAACTCAAGCCGAAACTTCCCATCATCATGGCGGTGAGGGGAACGGGAGAAGAGAGAGCGCGTGAGATGATCGAGGCCATCGGTATCGAGACTTACAACGACACGGAAGGGGCCGTTCGAAAGGCCATCGAGCTGGCGGAGGGTTAAAATCATGGGAATTATCCTATCTTCTGAAACAAGTGTGCTGGTCCAAGGAATAACGGGGCGGGAAGGAACATTTTGGACAGATTGGATGCTCAAGGCTGGTACCAGGATCACTGCAGGGGTGACGCCAGGAAAGGGAGGGGAGAGAATTCATGGGGTGCCCGTTTACAACGGCGTTAAGAAAGCGGTCAGGGAGAAGGGCTGCGAAGCCTCGGTAGTCTTCGTTCCCCCCGCTTTTTCCAAAGACGCCGTTTTCGAGGCCATTGATGCTGGAGTGAAAACTATCGTTATGCTGGCGGAGCATGTTGCTGTCCAGGATATGCTGGAGATGAAGACCCTTGCCAATGAGAAAGGTGTCATGATCCTTGGACCAAATACCGCGGGGAGCGCGACCATCGGTGAGGCCATGCTCGGCTTCATCCCCTTCTGGCTCGATTACGTTTACCGGCCTGGACCCATCGGCGTTGTGACGCGGAGTGGTAGTCTCACGAACGAGGTCTGCAGCCATATTGCAAGTAATGGGTTAGGTCAGACCAGCGTTATCGGCATCGGAGGGGATCAGGTTCCAGGAACACGCACTGCGGAGGTCCTGAGACTTTTCGAGGCGGATGAAAAGACCGCTGCAGTGGTCGTGGTTGGGGAAGCGGGTGGGACCATGGAAGAAGAATCGGCCGAGCTGGTCAGGCAGGGAGGTTTCACCAAGCCACTGGTGGCCTTTATGGCAGGTCGAACCGCCCCGCCGGAGAAGAAGATGGGCCATGCCGGGGCGATTATCACAGGCGGAAAGGGCAGTGTTCAGGGCAAAACAGAGGCCTTTGAGGCAGCGGGAGTAAAGGTGGCCTTCAAGCCAGTAGAGGTAGGAGAGTTCTTAAGAGAAATGTCATTCTAAGTCCGGTTAGAGAGCCAATAGCAAAGACGGGCGATTTCGGACTCCAGGAAAAGGAGGGAACAATGAGATATGTCGCCTATGATGCCGAAAAGTGCGTTGGTTGCCAGGTCTGCCAGCTTGTCTGTTCTGGAACATGGCAGAAGGTATTTAATCCCCTCAAGGCGAACCTGCGTATTGAACATACTGGCTGGTATGGAGAATTCAAGGCACGTATATGCAGGCAAAAGGACGATGCCGAATGCGTGGAGGCGTGTCCAACGGGGGCTTTGTATCTGGATGATGAAAAAAAGATCGTCCGGTTTGACCGCAAAAAATGTGACGGATGTCAGCTATGCCTGGATGCCTGTCCTCATGATGCGATCTTTGTACATCCCGATTATGAGTACATTTTTCGGTGCGACTTGTGCGGGGGCGGTAAGGTTCAACAATGCGTCGAAGCGTGCCCCAGAGACGCACTGAAAATACAGGAGGTGAGGGCATGAAAGGGTATGCCGGGAAAATCACCTATGTGGATCTCACACACGCGAAGATATGGGATGAACCCTTAGGAGAACAGTTCGCGAGGAAGTACCTGGGGGGAAACGGATTTGCGGCCAGAGTCCTATTGGATCGGGTGCCAGCCGGCACGGATCCTCTGGGGCCTGAAAACGCATTCATTGTCTGCACGGGCCCCCTGAATGGCACCCTGGCCCACGGAAGTGGGCGGGCAGGTATCGCCACCAAGTCCCCCTTAACGGGATATTTCATGGACAGTTATTTTGGAGGCGAGTTTGGCGCCCGACTGAAGCAGTCCGGCCGGGATGTGATTGTTGTCCTTGGAAAATCACCTGAACCTGTGGTCCTTTTTTGCGCGGATGGCGAGGCCACATTAGTCCCTGCCAAGGATCTCTGGGGCATGAATACCATGGCCGCCCAGGACATGCTTATTAGCAGACTGGGGAAGGGGATAAGTACGCTCTGCTGTGGACCAGCGGGTGAGAATTTAGTCCCCATCGCATGCTGCATAAGCGGGAGAAGGGCGGCGGGACGCGGTGGCACCGCCGCAGTGCTGGGGTCCAAGAACCTGAAGGCCATCTCAGTCAGAGGCACCAAGGATATTCATGTGGCGGACATAAAGGGTTTGATGAGACTGTACAGGGAGAAGCAAGGCCAGTTTCTCGGGCTCAAGGGCTTTGTGGAAATGGGGACGCCATTTCTCGTTGAGGTCGTTAACGAGGTCGGAGGCATGGGAACGCACAACTGGCAGGAAGAGACCTGGAAACGGGCAGAGAACATCAGTGCTGATCGTCTTCTGGAGAGGCATTTCGTCCGAAAATGGGCGTGTTTTGCCTGCAGTATGGGTGGATGCACGAGAGTGGCGCGATCCAAAGGTTCTCCATCTGTCCTGACCGAAGGGCCTGAGTACGAAACCCTTTTTGCCCTGGGATCAAATTGCGGTGTGGACGATCTGGATGCAATCATTGAGGCGGATCGACTCTGCGATGACTACGGGATCGATACCATATCCTTGGGCGGTTCCATAGGGTTCGTGATGGAGTGTTTTCAGCGAGGCATTTTGTCTGAGAAGGACACCGGCGGTATCGACTTCACCTTTGGACGCGGCCGAACCATTGTGGAATGCGCCCGTCTGGTCGCAAAGAGGGAGGGATTCGGCGATTTCCTGGCCCAGGGGGTAAAGGGCATGGCGCAGAAGACGAGCGGAGAAACACACAAGTTCGCTTGTCATATTCGAGGCCTGGAGCCCCCAGGCCACTCCGCTCGAGCGCTCAAGACCATGGGAATCGGCTACGCGATCTCCCCGCGCGGGGGGACCCACCATGATTCACGACCCAGCCTGGAATACAGATTGGGCCGGGATGAAAGACTCAAGACCGAAGGAAAGGTGAAGATGGCTTACAACACAGCCAACTGGACGGCCGTCAGGGATTCTATGATTGTCTGCAGTTTCTGTGAGGGGGTCTTTGGATTTGCCCTTGGCCAGCACCATGCAGATCTCATCAACCAGACCGTGGGATGGGATCTGACGCTGGATGAACTAACAGAGATCGCATGCCGGATACACCTATTGGAGAGGGGTTTCAACTGCCGTGAAGGATTGCGGAGAAAGGATGATCGGCTCCCTCATCGCTTTCTGAACGAGGAAATCCCTTCAGGCAATTCAAAAGGGCTCAGGACAAGACCAGAAGAGCTGGATCAAATGCTGGATGAGTACTACGAATTGAGAGGATGGGACAGCAACGGCGTTCCCAAGAGGGAGACTCTTGATAGGTTGGGTCTGGACGACCTCGACATCACTGAGTGAAGCATCTTCATGCCAAAACGGGACTACAGTTAGCTTCAATCAAAAGGTAAATTCCTGTCACCCCTCCAGTTGACCGGCTCCTGTCACGGAAGGAGGGGAGGGAAGACCCTTTTTGAGAACCCGATAAATGAGGAGGATAACGATGTTTCAATCATTCAATACGGTTCGTAAAATCGTTTATGGATCAGGCAGCTTGGAAGGCCTCGGTGATGAAGTCAGACGTCTCGAGGGAAACAAGGTTTTGGTGGTTGCCGACCCGGGAATCAAGGCTGCCGGTCTTTTCGACCTCTTGGCCAGGCCGCTGGATCGCGCCCATATCTCCTATGAATTTTTTGCTGGGGTAGAACCCGAGCCGAAGATAGAAGTGGTAACTGCGAGCCTTGCAGCGGCCAAGGCCTTTGGTCCTGATGTCATCGTCGGATTCGGTGGAGGGAGCTCTCTGGACATTTCTAAGGTGACCGCCGCGATGCTCACAAATGAAGGGCCTATCGAAAGATATTTCGGGATGGAACTCATCCCAGAGCCAGGTATCCCTTTGATCCTCATTCCCACGACCGCTGGTACCGGAAGTGAGATGACCTCCATCTGCGTTCTTTCCGATGCTCGGAGCAAAGTCAAGAAGGGTATTGTCAGCGAACGATTGTTTGCCAGCGTGGCCTTACTTGATCCCGACCTGACTATCGGCTTACCTTCCCATATCACCGCCATGACTGGAATGGATGCCTTTGTTCATGCGATGGAGTCATACACTGGGATCGCGGCCACAGTCTTGACCGATACCTTGAACCTTCAGGCTATTCGAATGATTGCAGGAAATCTCCGAATGGCCTACGCCAATGGCGACAATAAGGAGGCCAGGGAAAACATGCTCTATGCCAGCTGTTTGGCTGGAATGGCCTTTTCCAACACACAGAATGGACTCGACCACGCGCTTGCACTGGCGATTGGTGGAAAATTCCACTTGCCCCATGGACTTCTTACAGCCTTTATCTGTCCCTGGGTGATGACATTTAATCTGTTGGCGAATCCGACAAAGTTCGTAGAAATCGCACGGGCCTTTGGCGAGAAGACCGATGGGCTATCGGAGATCGAGGCAGCCAGGCTTTCGGTCAAGGCAGTTAAAAGCCTGCTGGACGATCTGGGCATCTCCTATCGTCTGAGCAGTTATAATGTTCCCGGAGATGAAATCCCGGATTTGGCGAGGACCGCAGTTGGCGCTGTCCGGCTGATCAACAACAACCCTAGGAAGGTTACTGAAAAAGACGTCATCAATATCTTGGAGGAAAATTATTAGATAAGCAGGAGTGGTGAGATAGGAGATGCTAACACAAGAGAACTGTTTGGCAATCCTCGACACAGTCAATTATCCCATTGTTTTCGTCGACAATGAACATGTGATCAGGTTCATGAACAGAGCTGCAGAGAGAAGGTACTGCGAAGAACGAGGATACTCAGATTTGATCGGCAAGTCCCTATTCGATTGCCATAATCAAAGATCTCGTTTGAAAATCAAGGAGTTGCATCTTCGGCTTCGAAAAGGAGAAGATGAAATCTTCAACTGGATAAATGAGAGGGGGGAAAAATAACGATCGTAGCTGTTCGAGATAAAAGGGGGTAACCGTTCACGGGTTCAAAGGTTCAGAGGTTCAAGGTTCCATTCTTCCCCCGGATTCCAATTTCGGTGCGTGTTCAGAAGCGAAACCTACGGGTGCATCATTCCAAATCTGACAATGGGAGGCCCATTGGAGGCTATTTGGCAAGATTACCATGTTTTCCCAATTCTCCGGGTCTTCAATCTTGTCTTTGTTTCAAACGCTGAACCTGTGAACCCTGAACCTGTGAACGGCTACAAAAGGGGAAACCTTCTGGGCTATTGCGAACGGTTCGAGAAGGTCGAAATTCCTTAATGGACGAAGGAGGTGATGAGAGGAAAGGGCTTTGAGAAGACTGGCGCTGGAGAATTGTGAAGAAAGTGTCTGTTAACATTGGATTGCTTAAGGAGGGGATCATGAAAAAAAGCAAAATTCTTGGAATGGCTATTGCTCTTGTGACTGTGTTGACAATAGCGCTGCCTGGTTATAGCGCCGCGGCTACTGATAGCTACAAGCTTCAGATCCAAACCGCTGTGCCAAGCGCAAGCATTTACTTCATGCTCATCGAACGTATGGCTAAACGCATCGAGGCCATGTCCAACAAGAGGCTCATCGTGGAAGTGCTTCCTGCCGGTGCAGTCGTCCCAGTATTTCAAATACTTGATGCCGTTGATAAGGGTGTCGTCAATGGGGGCCAGGCCTGGACGCATTACTGGTCGGGCAAGCATCCCGCAGGTCTCCTCTTTTCAGCCCCCACCGCGGGATTGGGGTTTGGCATGGATCAGGTGAGCGTGGTGTCGTGGCTCTATGACGGTGGTGGAAAGGAATTATACCAGCAGTACTTTACCGAAATTCTGAAGTACAACATCAAAGGGTTCATGTGTATGCCGATGGGACCGGACCCGTTCGGTTGGTTCAAAAAGCCGTTCAAATCGTTGGACGATCTCAAAAAGGTCAAATACCGTACGCCTCCAGGTATTCCAGCAGAATCATTCCAGCGGCTAGGCATGCCGACCGTTTCCATGCCGGGCGGTGAAATCGTTCCATCTGCCCAGCGGGGCGTCATCGACGCGGCCGAGTGGATCGGACCTGCCGACGATAGGAATCTGGGGCTCAGTTCCATATGGAAAAATTATTACCTTCAGGGGTTGCACCAAGCCACCGACATCGGCGACATATACATCAATCTCGACTGGTGGAAGAAGCTTCCCGCCGACCTGAAGGCGATGTTCGAATGTGCGATCATGTCCTGTATTGCCGACACGTACAACTGGAACGTTTACCAGAACGGTACCGCTCTCGAGGAACTGGTGAAAAAGCAGGGTGTGAAGGTCCTGGATACGCCCGAGGAATACTATCCTGCCTACATGAAGGCCACCCAGGAAGTCCTGGACAAATATGCAGCAAAAGACCCCTTCTTCAAGAAGGTCCTGACCTCAATGCAAGATTATGCGAAAGTTGTTATACCATACCAGGAAAAAGTCAACGGGCTCTACTATAAGATGGGCAAGGCAGCGATGGACGCGGGCGTTGTCGGCTACGGTGATAAGTAACATACTGCGGCATTCGGGCGCTTCGTGCGCCGACTTACCTCGGATACAGGGTAAGCAAACAAGTGAAAGTGCTGTTTTCGGTCAAAGGGTGCGAGCAGGCGCCCTTTGACCCCTTGTGCTAAAGTGCTTCGTAATACTTTAGCGGTTTGAAAACACTCAGGAGTAAGATGGCCGACCGCGAGAGTCTTTTTTCCAAAGGGCGTAACCCAAATTCTTCACACC
>CAZXCQ010000299.1:0-7561 GCA_964639275.1 uncultured Desulfobacteraceae bacterium
CCCCCTATTAGAGGCATGTGGAAGAAAAAAAGACCCCCATGCCACACCTTTCCCCTGTTCTTTGAGATGTTACGCTAAATTGATTCAACATCTCAATCAGCAAGGATAAAGCCGTGGCATACTCGTCAAAGGGGCAAAGTGTTTGGGTGATGACCCCGCTAACAAGAAAAGAGTGACAACTGCCCACTCGCTTCTCTGTTTGGGTCCTTTTTTCTCAAGCCTGTCGAACACTGATGGGCAGGCATGTCCGGGTTCTTGCATGCACAAATACGCGGTCTGATCCCGTATTCTTGTCCCAGCTCCTTGAAGCGTCTGTAACCCCTTTGCCTGAGCGGCAAGGGGATCAGCTTGCTCCGTGTGGAGGTTCCCACCACGCCCCAGGGTTGAGTCTCAAAACAACTGCGGAGCACCTTATATTCGGTTGAAGGTAGCTCCCTTTGAAGCTGCTCCAGGATTGCGGGTCTCAGGTGGAGATAGCTCAGCGAGACTAGCCGGATATCCCTTTGCGCGAGGACCTCATACAGTCTCCTTATCGAGACCTCATCATCCGTGTAAAACGGTATGACAGGATCAATCCTTATTTCAACCTCCAGACCTGTGGCCTTGAGCCTTTCGATATTTTCAAGACGTTCGGCAGCGGTAGCGGCATGGGGCTCAAAGCGTTTTTGAAATCTTGGGTCTGTCGAAACCAGGCCGATCCTGGCGGTAACCAGTCCGGGATAACTGGAAAAGAGCTCAACAAACCGATCCGGAATCGATCCTTTGGTTAGAAAAGAGATGCCAATCTTCCTCACAAGGAGTACCTTCATGGAGCGGTAGGCAATGTCCAGGATACTGGGATGGCGCTGAAAGGAGTCTGAGGCGGTATTCAATACCACCCGGCTGACCACGGATCGTCTCCTGGGGTTGTCAAGCTCTTCAGACAGCCTTTCCGGGAGGTCTTGATAGAGATGGATATCCCCGGGAGATGGCGCACCCGGATACCCCCTGGCATAGCAGTAGACACACCCAAACTCACAGCCCCGCGTGATATTGAGGGTGTAGACATCCCGGAGGCAACCAAATTGGGCCTTGGTCAGGACCCGGCTCTTTCTTTTCACTCCGGCCAAACCCATGGGCGTTGACGCATCCTCGGTCAATTTGTTTAGGTCTTGCAGGGAGGGCGTTGATGGCCCTTAACAATACGACATATCGTCAAGATAAACAAGATGGGATTGAAGGTCTGATTTGGGACAAATCCAGAAGCCCTTAAACCTGTAGCCAGATGAAAAGGAAGGGCTTAGAGGGCCGATACGATTTCAAGAATACTGGATTCCGGCCCTTCGGCCATGAGCGACTCGACATGAGCAGTTCGGCCCTGAGCGACTCGACATGAGCTCGTCGACATGTCTCACTGCCGATGGGCTCGTCGACATGTCTCAGAGCCGAATGGCTTTCGCCTGTCTTTTACATTTTTCTTGAATTTTAAATAGTTACTCCATAATATCCAAACGCTCAAGGGCATGGATCAAGAAATCCATTCCCATTGAAGTCGATTGTTAAGCGCCCACTTATTTAGAAGTCTAATTAAGGTCTGCCGGTGGGTGCTCAGATTGTGGGGAGACACCAGGACGATTGGGGGGTACTCCAGTTGGCCTGGGCCTTTGAACAGGCCACGGGACTTTGGCAACAAAGACCGCCGGTGGCCACATGATGACAATCAGGAGGCACCAGTAGAAATCGTGGTATGAGGAAGGCCTCTGGTCTCAAAGGGGCCAGGGTGCTACAATAGAATGATCCTGGACCGATTGTACCTCTTAAATCTTCAGGGAGATAGAATCTCGCGTGAGGTCATATCTTGATATTATACCTTTTTCAAGGGGCTGTGCTCGCGCTGTCTGCCACAATTACACCAGGTCCCTTTCAGGCCTTTCTGCTCACCAGGGCACTAAACTACGGGTGGAAACGCACCCTGCCCGCATCATTTGCACCACTCATTTCTGATGGCCCGATTATCGCGCTGGTCCTATTCGTCCTCACCCAGACCCCGCAGTGGTTTCTGGATATCCTTCGCATCGCAGGCGGTCTCTTTATCCTGTATTTGGCCATAGGCGTATTTAGGGCCGTAAAAAGACCGATTGACGTCCAGCAACCATCGAAAAATGCCGGCCGCCGGACTCTCATCAGTGCGGTGATCTTAAATATGCTCAATCCGAATCCCTACATATTCTGGGGCGTGATCGGCGGCCCCATCGTGCTGACAGGATGGCGTGAGGCACCGGGGCTGGGTGCGAGTTTTATCGTGGGCTTTTACGGGATGTTTGTGTGCAGTCTGGCAGCGCTCATTATCGTGTTTGCCTCTGCAGGAAAGTTGGATGCGAGGGTGCATCGCCTATTGAGCGCTGCGGCCGGGATCGCCCTGGTCGCTTTCGGGGTGTACCAGTGTGTCACAGGGACAATAGCCTTGGCATGACTTCAAGCATCTCGGGCCTTGAGAGATCAAGGCCCGGCCGCCATCACATCAGTAACCGCTGTTCCGCCTCTGGCCCATAAGGCTTACGGCCTGGAGGGGTTTCAGGTTTCAGCAAACCCCAAATCCTGACACCTGTCGAACTTGTCCGCCGGAATTGTGGCGAAGATCCCCCTGCAGGCGGGGAAACCTGATTATTGCCAATGAGTCAAATGGGATAACTTCAAGAAAACGTAACACTTTAGAGTTGTTTTAAACCCGGGCAATTGAGTACTTTCCGGGTCGATTGGGCAGGATTTTCTGGCAACCATTTTTTCCTTGACATCCTCAGGGGCCTATAATACCGTTCAGCCATACTAGACATTGTTCGATAGTGTTGAACATTAGGGGCCAATGCATATCCAGTCCGTTGACAGAGCGTTAGATATCCTATCCCTCTTTTCCGCCACGCGGCCGCGGCTGGGAATTACAGAAATGAGCAGGCTCCAGGGGCTTCCCAAACCAACGGTCCACGGCCTCGTGCGCACCCTCGTAAAAAGAGGCTTTCTCACCCAGGACCCTGAAACACGCAAGTATTCCCTCGGACTCAAGATCTACGAATTGGGGATTATGCTCTGCGGGGCCTTAAAGGTCAATCAACTGGGGTCGGGGCCGGCCGATCGTTTGGTCAAGCGCTTTGAGCTAACGGCGCGTATTGCCATGTGGGATCAGAACTCGGTCCTGGTTACAGCCACGCTTTATCCCCACTGGCAGCGGGTCCCTTTTCAGCAGCTGGGGCCGAGGGTTCCCGCCTATTGCACGGCCATCGGTAAGGCCATCCTGGCTTATCTTCCGGCTCAAGAACTGAAAACCTATCTAAGAGAGAACCACTTTCACCCTTACACGACAAATACCCTCACCACCAGAAAGACCCTGGCCGAGGACTTGAGGCAGACGCGCATCAGGGGATATTCTGTCGACCGCGAGGAATTTATGATGGGGCTGGCCTGTATTGGGGTCCCTATTTTTGACCATACAGGAAGACCGGCTGGCTCTCTCAGTCTTTCGGGTGAAGCGGGCCTGCTGGCTCGCAAAGACTTTGGTCAGATGACCCAGGAGTTGACGCAGACCGCCTCGGAGATATCTGGCTACATGGGCTATCAGCCCGGGGCATACACCCTTCAGACGAGGGCAGTATCGGAATAAACGCCATCAAGACATGGGAGGTGCATAAATAATGCAAATCTTTGGGCCAAACGAACTCTTGGAAGATGTCCACAAAGCTGATCTGTGCATCGGATGCGGGGCCTGTGTAGACCTGTGTCCCTATTTCAAAAACTACAAAGGAAAGACCGCCATGCTTTTCCCGTGCACCCTCTCCGAGGGACGATGCTATGCCGCATGCCCCAAGGCAGAGCTGGATATGGATGAGCTTTCCACCCTGTTCTTTAAAAGGCCCTATGATGGAAGCGCCCTGGGAAGCTACCGCGATGTGCGCGTCGCCCAGGCAGGGGCCGGGATGGCCGATACGGGATTCCAGGCCGGTGGCACCGTCTCTGCACTGATGACCTTTGCCCTCAAGACGGGTATGATCGATGCCGGGGTCCTCACCGACCACAAAGACATGGTTCCGGTTCCAGGGCTGGTGACCCGCCCGGAAGAGGTGGCCAGATATGCCATGTCCAAATATATGGCAGCCCCTACCCTGGCCGGCCTCAACCAGGGCGCGCGTGAGGGGTACCGGCGTATGGGCGTCGTGGGGACCCCATGTCAGGTGACGGCCGTGACAAAGATGCGGTCGAACCCCCTCAAACGGGACGATTTTGTGGACCCGGTTGCCCTGGTGGTGGGGCTTTTTTGTACCTGGGCACTGGACACCCGGAAGTTGATCGCCTTTCTTTCGGAGCGGGTGGATATCAGCAGGATTCGGAAAACGGACATCCCCCCACCACCGGCCGAGGTATTTGTCGTGGACACGGGGGATGAGATAGTCGAAATACCCCTCGACCAAATCCGGCCGCTCGTTCCAAAAACATGCCATGTCTGCCCCGATATGACATCCGAATGGGCGGACCTATCCGTCGGTGTTATGGAGGGGGCACCTGACTGGAACACCGTCATCGTGCGCACGCAAAAGGGAGAAGAGCTGGTTCAGGCGGCCTCGGAGGCAGGGTTTGTGGTCCTGGACAAGATCCCACAGCAAAGCCTGGATCACCTCTCCTTTGCTGCGGCCAACAAGAAGAAAAGGGCCTTAACCCGGGCCAGGGAAGAAGGCATTCTCAACAGCCCGCCAGAAGGAAAACGGGCGGCCTTAAGGATCCCCGAGGAGGTTGTGGAAGCGATTATTGCATAACATAGGGAGGCATCATGTCAAATTTACTGGACGGTCAAAAGGGAGATCAGCGTCTGTTCATGGGGAACGAGGCGATCGCCAGGGGGGCACTGGAGGCCGGGGTCAGCGTGGTGGCCGGATACCCCGGGACCCCATCTTCCGAGATTATCGAGAGCCTGGCCGAGGTCTCACATGAAAGGCACCTTTACGTGGAATGGTCCACAAACGAAAAGCTGGCCATTGAGGTGACAGCCGCGGCCTCTTTTGCGGGACTCAGGGCGCTTTGCGCCATGAAGCAAAACGGCGTCAACGTGGCCTCTGACTTTCTCCTTCACCTCGCCCTGTCGGGCACAAGAGCCGGAATGGTCCTCGTGCCCTGTGATGACCCCGCGGCCCTGTCCAGCGGGAACGAAGGAGAATCCCGTCATTTTGCCAGACTCGTGGAGATCCCCCTCCTCGAACCGGGAGACTTTCAGGAGGCAAAAGAGATGATCAAATGGGCCTTTGAGCTCTCAGAGGAAATCCGAAATATCGTCATGGTCCGCAGCGTCACCAGGCTGTCCCACGCCAGCGGGAATGTCGTTCTGGGGGAGCTTCCCCGGACCGAGGCCCGGGCCTTTTTCAAATACGACGGCCCAGCCATGGACCCCATGGAAGGTATTGTCGTCACCCTCCCGGTAGCGTACCGGCACGGGCTTCAGCAGGAGAAGCTAAAAAAGGCCGAGACCCTTTTCGAAGAGAGTCGGTTCAATACCTATGTGGGACCCGAATCCCCTGAGTTGCTCTTGATTACCAGCAGCGCCTGTTATCTTTACAGTCGGGAGGCCATACAGATTCTGGGTGTGGAAGACCGGGTCGGCCTTTTGAAACTGGGAACCACCTGGCCCCTTCCTCGCATCCTCATGGAAAAGCACATGGCGAGGACAGAAAAGATCCTCATCGTGGAAGAAGTCATTCCGTTCATGGAGGAGAACGTCAAGATCCTTGCGGCTGAGCTGGCACTCAGGATCGGGACAAAGACCTTTTACGGCAAAAGGGACGGCGCCATTCCTTCGGTCGGGGAATTGAACCCGAGTGCGGTAATCGCGGCCCTTTCAAAGATCCTGGGAATCGCTTATCAGGAAACACCCGAGGATTACGCAAGGAGGTCCCGTGAGCTGGCCTCTATTGGGGCGCCCAACCGGGAAATGACCTTTTGTCCGGGATGTCCCCACCGGGCCTCTTTCTGGTCCATCCACAACGCCCTGGAGATGGACAACCGAAAGGGGTTTGTCTGTGGAGATATCGGTTGCTATTCCCTGGCCATCCTCCCCACCGGCTTTAACACCACCAAGATCCAGCATGCCATGGGAGCGGGGATGGGCGTGGCCAGCGGTTTCGGGAAACTGGGGATGTTTGGAATGGACCAGCCGGTGCTGGCGGCCTCGGGGGACTCCACCTTTTTTCACGCGGTGCTGCCGGCCATGGTCAACGCGGTGCACCACAAGTCCGACATCACCCTGGTGGTGTTGGACAACAGCGGCACCGCCATGACCGGTTTTCAGCCCCACCCGGGACTCCCCGTGGATGCGGCCGGAAACCCGGTCCTCGGAATCGACGTGGCGCGGGTCTGTGAGGCCATGGGGGCCAAGGTATGCATCTGCGACCCCTTTGACCTGGAAGATACCCAGAGGACCCTCTTTGATCTCCTCGAAGACAAAGACGGGGTAAAGGTCCTGGTATTGAGGAAGCCGTGCGCCCTGAGCCCGGAGAGAAAGGGGAAAAAAGATTACATGATGGCCGTTGATACAGCGGTCTGTCTGGGTGAAAACTGCGGATGCAATCGCTTTTGCACACGGATCTTTAAATGCCCGGGGCTTATCTGGGACGGGGAAAAGGGTATGGCCCAGATCGATGAAGTGATTTGTGCGGGTTGCGGCGTGTGCGCATCCATCTGCCCCGCCGGGGCCATTCAAAAAAAGGAGGCGGCATAAGATCATGGGACAGATACCCCTATCATCGGATCCTTTTAATCTGATCATCACGGGTGTGGGGGGGCAGGGAAACGTCCTGGCCTCCCGGATTGTGGGCAATATGCTTCTTCAAAGGGGTCTCAATATTACCATCGGGGAGACATTTGGGGCCTCCCAGAGGGGAGGCTCTGTCATGAGTCACCTGCGGATCTCCGCCGAGTCTGCATTTTCCCCGCAGATTCCGAGGGGCATGGCCCATATGGTAGTATCCTTAGAACCCACCGAGGCCATAAGGGTCTTGAGGGATTACGGGAATCCCGAAGTGAGCGTCATCTGCAACATGCGACCCATCCATTCGGTGGGCGTCATCTGCGGCGAGCTCGAATACCCGTCTCAGGGGGACCTGGAGAAATGGATCCGGGAACTCTCTTGCAGGGCCTGGTTTGTCAATGCCACCGATGCGGCCATGAAGCTGGGAAATCCGATCTTTGGCAACGTCATGCTGGTGGGGGCCCTCACTGCAACCCGGGTGCTTCCCTTAGATCGCGAGGGCTTTGAAACGGTGATCTCCAGGACCATGCCCGCTGCAAGGGTGGAGGTAAATCTGAACGCCTTTGAGCAGGGACGCGCCATGATCGGCAACTGAGGCAGCAATTGCCCCCCGCAGGGGGGGGCCGCCCCATTGATAGGGATGCCAGAAGAAGGGAAGGGCGATCAGGGTCAAAGGGAGACTTGACATATAAAGGACGGAGAGATATATGGCCCGCAATGGAAACCGCCGGTTCTCCCAATTCTGGCTGCGCAGTTAGGTTTCAGACGTCAGAAGGTCTCTGCCTGCCGGAAGTGCCG
>CAZXCQ010000300.1:0-7524 GCA_964639275.1 uncultured Desulfobacteraceae bacterium
TTATACACCCGAAAAACGGAATCCCCATTCCCCTGGTTTGAAAAGGCTAAAGTGTTACGTTTTTTTATTTTGCGGACTCTGGCAAAAAACGGCCTAGAGCCAGGAGGCCGCAAATATTACTAGAGATACGGGACGAGTCTCGTCACCTGCTTTGCGTTGGCAGAATCGACCAACCCTGATTTTCGCAGATTCCTTTTTCTCTTTGCGCTCTTCTTTGTGAGAATATGATTCCCAAAGGCCTTGTTTCTGACGATCTTTCCCGAACCCGTAACCTTAAATCTCTTGGCAGCCCCGCGGTTCGTCTTGATTTTTGGCATTTCTACCTCCCTCACCCGGATAGACCGGGAACACAGAATCCCTAACTCTTCAGGCCCATCATTCCCCTCTCCAGGTGCCGATTTTAAGAACTAAATTGATAAAAAAACAAGTAGCCGCTGTGAAAAATTTTAGGCATTTTAGGCACTTTGGATCACTTTAGACACTTCAACTTTAACAGCTACCAGATCCCCGCTCCCCGCCTTTATGGGAATCACGACTTTGAAGACTTCTTGCGAGACCATCAGAACTGTCTGACAGTGATCTTCGACTATTTGGAGTGCCCTTGACGCAACATCGGAATTGATGTCTATTTCGGGACGATCAGCAAGCTCATCCTGTTTCTGGCCTCTTGTGTGGGGGCCTGCTCCACCGTCCCCATATCGCCGACTTCGTCGGCTACCCGCTTGAGGAGCTCCACACCAGTCTCCATATAGGCCATCTCGCGGCCCCTAAAAAAGATCGTTACCTTCACCCGATCCTTTTTCTCCAGGAATTTTTTTATGTTCCTGATTTTAAAACCCAAGTCGTGATCCTCTGTGTGGGGTCTGAGCTTGATCTCTTTTAACTGGCCACCCCGGGTCTTCTTGCGCGCCTCCTGCACCCTTTTGCTCGTCTGGTATTTGAACTTTCCATAGTCCATGATCCGGCATACAGGGGGATCTGAATTGGGCGCGACCTCCACCAAATCAAGCCCCTCGTCGCCTGCCGCCTCCAATGCCTCATTAATCGGGACAATACCGAGCTGTTGACCTTCAGCCGAAATCAGTCTGACCATCCTGGAACGAATCCGCTCGTTCACCCTGACATCATCGGATTTCTTTGCTATGGTTACTACCTCCTCTGTCTACATTCCTCTGAAATCAGGCCAATAAATTCCCCTGGACTCATAATGGGGAGATTTTGGCCACCCCTTAGCCTTGGAGTCAACCCCTGACTTTCGCATTCCCTGTCCCCCACTATCAGCATATAGGGGATCTTCTCCAGCTGGGCCTCTCTGACCTTAAGACCCAGTTTCTCATTTCGAAAATCGGCGTTGACCCTTATGCCCGCATCTTTAAGGGTCCTCAGCACCACTTCTGCATGCGGGATATTCCTGTCCGTCACAGTCAAAATCACGGCCTGAACCGGGGCGAGCCACGTGGGGAAGGCACCGACATAATGCTCGATCAGGATCCCTATGAATCTCTCGATTGCCCCCAGGATTACCCTGTGGATCATCACAGGTCGATGTTTTTGCCCATCTTTGTGAACATAGCTTAGGTCAAACCTCTCAGGCAGTGTAAAATCACACTGGATGGTGGCACACTGCCATTTTCTCCCCAGGGCATCTCTTAGCTTCACATCGATCTTTGGTCCGTAGAAGGCCCCGTCTCCTTCGTTGATGTCGTATGGGAGATCGGAATCCGCCATGGCATTCGTGAGGGCCTCTATGGCAAGATCCCAATCTTCATCCGACCCTATGGATTTTTCCGGCCGGGTGCTCACCTCCAGTTCGTAATCGAACTTGAAGATACCCATGACGTCGCGGACAAAATCAAGGACACCCTTGATCTCATCGTTTAGCTGTTCCGGGGTACAGATAATATGGGCATCATCCTGTGTAAACTCCCTCACCCGCAATAGACCGTGGAGGACCCCGGAGCGTTCATGCCGATGGACCGTCCCCATTTCAAAATACCGTTTGGGTAAGTCTCGATAGCTCCTTATCTTGGAGCGGTAAATGAGCATATGGGCCAGGCAGTTCATGGGTTTGATGCCATAGGACTGCTCATCGATTTGCGTGAAGTACATGTGCTCTCGATAGTTCTCAAAGTGGCCCGATTTTTTCCACAGCTCGGTCTTTAGAAGACTTGGACCCCTCGCCAGCTCGTACCCCCTCTTGAGGTGTTCTTCTATTTCAAACTCCTCAATGAGGTGACGCAGCATGGCCCCCTTGGGATGCCAGACGATCATACCGGCACCAATCTCGTCATAGGTACTAAAGAGATCCAGCTGGGGACCAAGCCTGGCATGGTTTCGCTTCTCGGCCTCCTCGATCTTCTTCAAATATTGCCGCAGATCTTTCCGATTCTCAAAGGCCACGCCATAGATACGGCTGAGCATCGCCCGTCTTTCATCCCCCCGCCAATAGGCCCCGGCCGTCTTGGTCAGGGCAAAGGCATCAATCATCCCGGTCGAAGGGACATGTGGCCCCCGGCACAGGTCAGTGAAGTCCCCCTGGGTATATAGTGTCACCGTTTCGACCCCCAGGTCGTTGATCAACTCCACCTTATAGTCCTCGCCCAGACCTCTAAAGAAATCAATCGCCTCCTGGCTCGCCACCTCTTTGCGCGTAAAAGGAAGATCCGCCTTTATGATCTCCTCCATCTTTTGCTTGATCCCTGGGAGATCCTCTTCTCTAAAAGGGCGCTCATAGTCAAAATCATAATAAAATCCGCCCTCTATGGCCGGGCCAATGGTCACCCGTACCCCGGGGAAAAGTTCTTTGACGGCCATGGCCATCACGTGAGAGGTACTATGTCGGAGTATCTCGATTCCTTCCTCCGAGTTCATATACACGGGCTCGAGTTCTGCCGGGGCGTCTATCAGCGTTGAAAGGTCACGCACTTCCCCATTGACCTTTACCGCCACGACCCTATCCAGACCCTTGACCCCCAGCTCCTTTAGGGCTTCACGGGCCGACATGGGCGCGACGCTGATCTCCTGGTCTTCCCTGGCCTTTAGATGGACGAGAACAGGTTTCATAACCCTAACCAGCAAAGCAAATAAGGCATCCGAAGTAATCAACCTAATTCCCCAGATGCCTCATGTAATATCTTATCTCAGCAATACAATTTTGTGCAAATCTGCTATTTCTTAAAGATTATGAAGGAAAAAGGTTCTGAACAAACAGCATAAATCCAAAAAATTCAGGTCTATATAATCGATAACACCACAAAATGCAAGGGAAAAATTAGGCCCGCCGAGTCTTATCAGCATCCATCACCCAGGATCCGCTCCACGGACGACACCCGGGGGCGATGGTTGGCCCAATATCTGATCGATTACCCTTTTCATTCTGGCAAAATGCGTTCCTCTCCAGTAGACCTTGTCGCAGGCCCGGCAGTAGGTGTACCTGTTGAACAGACGCCTGGCCTTTGGCGGGACCCTGTCTTTGATTTCTTCCTTTGAGATCTCTTTAAGCAGACCGTTACAAGAGAGGCATCTTGAAAAAGGCCTCACGTTATCTGTGATATTCAGGTAATCCACGACCCGCTTTATCTGCTCTGCGGTCGTCCCTTTGTGCAAGAAAATTCCATGTGTTACCTCACTGAATTTCAAGAGATTTCTACTCCTGGTCAAAATGGTCCGCTTCTCCTTCTGAGATATCTTGATTATCTCCCCGGGGGAGAGTGAGGTGTCAAAATATACGTCAAACCCCATGGCCCGCATATATTTCACGACATCACCTATATTGATATCCGCTATGAATCGGGTCGTTCTGAGGGGCATCTTTCTCAGGCGGGTGACATCTTCGATATTGAGAGATTCAAACACAGGGTATACACTGATCCGGTCTCCCTCCCGGAGGATGTATTTGAAGTCTACCGATTCCCCATTTACCAGAATAAGATCGACTTCCGTATGAGGCACACCCAGCGCCTCGATCATGTCCTTTATGGATCTCCTGTCGGTAAACTGGGCCTCGAAATCGGTCTTTCTCCTGGGTGGTGGCAGAAAATCGTTTAGCTCTTCATAAAAACGAAATGTCGCGTTTGGCATCAGAGATCTTCTCCCTGGGCAGGTCTAGAGGATTCCGGCGTGGCCTGACCGCATTTTTACCGGCCTCCTCCATCGGCTCAAATCAGCCCGGCTGCGGCCATGATTTCCGCGACCACATCCTCCTTGCCGATGGCCATGATATGAACGCCGTCGCACATCTTCTCATCCCGTATCCTCCTGATCATACGACCGGCGATCTCTATCCCCTTGGCCAGGGCCTTTCCCTTGCCTGCACCGGCCATCTCGTCGATCAGCGCTTGCGGTACATTGACACCCGCGACATTTTTGTTCATAAAACGGGCCATTGGAGCTGAGGTCAACAAGATAATACCCGCCAGGATCTTTGCCGGGAATTCCCTGGCATATTCCATGAATTGTTTAAAATTGTCCAGGTCATAGACCGCCTGGGTCTGGATAAACTCAGCGCCTGCCTCTATCTTTTTCTCAAACTTGACAAGCTGCGGCTCCAAAGGATTGGCCTCTGGGGTGACAATTGCACCGGCGCAGAAAGAGATGTCACCTTCCACATTGTTTCCGCCCAGATCCTTGCCCTTCTCCAGCCCCCTGATGGCAGCAAGCAATTGACTCGAGTCCAGGTCAAAGACCCCCTTGGCCTCCTTATGGTCACCCAGGACCACAGAATCCCCTGTCAGACACAGCACGTTTCTGATCCCCCTGCTTGCCGCCATCAGGAGATCGGCCTGGAGGGCCATGCGATTACGATCTCTACAGGTCATCTGCAGGATGGGCTCCCCACCCATCTCTTTTACCAGCATGGCCCCCCCCAGGGATGGGAACCGCATCACAGAACTCTGGTGATCGGTCACATTCATGGCATCTACCTTATCCTTCAGGAGCTCAATATGATGTATCATCTTCTCCAGGTTTGTCCCCTTTGGGGGGGCCACTTCAGAAGTAACGACAAACTTGCCCGACTCAAGGGCCTTTTTAAACGACGACACCATCGCTAACCTCTTCTCTCACTGGTCTTAATGGGTGCTTTGCAAGTTCCACTTCCCAGGCCTGGGTTCTCCCTGGTGGTTTCTGGGGCTCTGGAGCTTCCTCATGGAATCTAGCCGGTCAAACTCCTTCAATCGCTCATAGATCAGCGTCCATGCGCAGTCCTTGGCCTCATCGATCTCGCACTTCCCGTTGCTTGTCCCCCCGCAAGGACCGTTCACAAGACCCTTGTGGCAGGAGGTGACCGGGCAGATACCGCCGGTCTCTCCCAATATACAGGTCCCGCACTGGGTGCATATCTCATCAAACTGTCCTGGCCCGGTCTCTTTACCTATGAACAGCGTGTCAAGGGCCGGGACCACCACCTTATTGGTATGTCTGGCAAGGGTCTGAACCCCAAAACCGCAGGTCATGATCAAAAGGGCATCGGCCTGCCTGATCTGACCCCCATATTCGGCCAGGGCCTCCCTTGTCAGATTGTCGCAGGCCACGGGTAAGACCACATCCCCTGTGATCATCTTCCCCTTAGAGGACAACTTCTCTTTCATGGCTGCTACTTCAGGCAGGCCGCCCGTCCGCGTCAGGGTGACGCACGTGCCGCAGCCGACGATAAAGACCCTCTCAATGCCATCCAGGAGTCGCTCCACCTCCTCTTCCCCTTTTTGCTGTGTAATGGACCTGATCATGCCTTACTCCTATCCTTTTCCAGATCACATCTAAGGCACCTGGCGGACTCAAGAAGGGCCTCTCCTTCAGTAAACCCTTTTTCTATTTCCCTGAAGTCCTTGACCCTTTCCTCGGGCCTCTCCAACTCTACCTGAATCCTTGGCCTCTCCTCGGTTGTCTCCTCTTCCAATGCCAGGGGTGCATCCTCTTCCATCTCCGTCTTCTCATCAAGGATTTGAACCGGACCCCCATCTCCTTGCAGATATTTGTCGATGGCAATGGCGGCCCTCCTCCCTGAGGCAATGGCCCTTATCAGGAATGTTGGTCCTGTGGTAAAGTCGCCTCCGGCAAACACCCCTTTGATGTTCGTGGAAAGGGTATTTTCATCCACAGCCAGGGTCCCCCACAGGACCCTCTCCAGTTGCCCGTCTTCGGACAGAAATGAGGCATCGGGGGCCTGGCCAATGGAAATGATCACATTGTCGGCCTCCACCACCTTGGTGAAGGCCTCGTCAAAGCTCGGGTTAAAAGCCCCCTGTTCGTCAAAGACGGAAACACACCGATTGAACTCAATTCCGGCCACCCTGCTCTCCCGCTTCAGTATCCGCCGGGGCCCCCAGGAGTTATTGATGGTAATACCCTCGTCCAGGGCCTCCTGGATCTCCTTTTCCCACGCGGGCATCTCTTCTCTCGCCTCCAGGCAGAATAGCTGAACGTCCTCAGCCCCCACCCGGAGTGCGGTCCTGGCAACATCTACGGCCACATTCCCCCCTCCCACCACCACAGTCCTCCCCCTGAGCGTGATATCCCTTCCCATCCTCACATCGGTCAGGAAACTCAGGCCGTAGGAAAGGCCCTCAAGCCCCTCCTCTTCGCCCGGGATACCGATCCGCTTGCTGGCCTGCGCCCCTGCCGCTATGAAAACCGCGGCATACCCTTCCCTCATCAGGTCGTTGATCGTGTGCCTTGCGTCTATGGGAGAGTTATAGAGGATCTTCACCCCACAGCTCTCGATATAACCAATCTCCGTCTCAATCACCTCCCGCGGGAGGCGGAACTGGGGGACCGTTATCCCCAGCATTCCCCCGGCAACCGACTGGGCCTCAAAGACCGTCACATCGTATCCCATCTTTGCCAGAAAATAGGCACAACTCAGACCCGCCGGCCCGGCACCTACCACGGCCGTCTTTTGCCCTTTGCTTGCCGGAAACGGCTCCCTTTTGCGGGTTATGTTCTTGTAGTACCAGTCAGAGGCATATCGCTTCAGGGACCGGATAGAGACAGGCTCATCCAGTTCCCCACGGCGGCACTTGAATTCGCAGGGGTGAATGCATATACGACCACACACGGCCGGGAAAGGATTCCTCTCCCTGATGATCTCCACCGCCTTCTCGTACTTACCCCTTGCAATGGCAGCCACATAATTGGGCACATCGATCCCTGCAGGACAGGCATGCTGGCAGGCGGAGATGACCATGGAATCGCAGGTGGCGCCCGCGCATCGGTGGTCCAGGATATGCTCCTCATACTCATTGAGGAAATATTGAAGGGTCGAAAGGGCGGGCTTGGGTGCGGTCTGCCCCAGACCACAGAGCGATGACATCACGACGGTCTCTCCCAGGTCCCTGATGGTCTCCAGATCCTCGATCCTGCCTTCTCCCTGTGTAATCCGGGTCAGTATCTCAAGCAACTGGGTCGTGCCCAGGCGGCAGGGCGTGCACTTCCCGCAAGACTCGGACTGGGTGAAACTCAAGAAATACCGGGCGATCTCCACCATGCAGTTATTTTCATCCATGACCACCATACCGCCCGAGCCCA
>CAZXCQ010000301.1:0-7521 GCA_964639275.1 uncultured Desulfobacteraceae bacterium
GCCCTCCAGGCCTCGCGGCCCTCCCGAATAGAAGGGTTTTCACGGTAGGCATAGGAGATGAGATCTGAAACCGTGGCCGTCTGGACCAGCCTGGCATCTAAATCCTCTCCGAATGCACAGGTTGCCAAGCCCGCGAAACAGACATGAACCGCCACAAGGGTGCTGAAAATCCTCCCATACGCGCTCATAGACATTAATCTCACCCTCCCCTCGACCGGCTTTTTGATAGACAGTTCTCTCTTAAAAGATCCCGAAGAAGTATCGATCCTTTGGCTCAGTATAACACCAGATGGGATTTCGTCCCATCTCTTTTTGGACAGAGGTTCCCCTTCTACTCGATGCTAAAGTTCAAATAACATGCCAAATCCTTGAATAAATAACCGCCGCACAAATCCTGGCGTTGACAACGGGCTTATTAATCGTCTCATTACTGTCAGATGCTTTGTCATTCAGGCTCCGTAAAAGAGACGGGATAAACTGCAGCTGGAATCCAGCGATTCTTTCTGGACGCCACCGCATTCATCAACGGACGGTATACCCATGCCATTTTTCAAGGGGAGCGAACAAACCCGCCTCCTTGATCTTTCGACACCCCACCGCTATAGTTGCTGTCGGTTTTCCCGCAATTCTTGTTTTGTATCAATTTGGCTTTTTTCAAAATTGATCGTTTCGCAAAAAGTCGTCACCCCGTTGAAGCTTGTGCCGCACTCGATCCGGTAAACGGGGTCCAGGGGTTTTGTAAGCGCCTAAAAGAACTGGATTCCGGCTGGAGTTTATCCCGTATTTGATACGGGGCCGGAATGACGGAAAGAGAGGATTTTTGACTTTTTACGAGATCGTCAAAATTGACGAACTCATAAAAACTATATTTTCTCGCGCGGATATGAAGATAGATCAATTGATAAGGACTTTTAGAAAAAACGTGATTTTTCTTCTGGTACTGGTCGTAATGATATGCTCTGTGGGCGCCGTCCTATACCTCGGCTCTGCCAATATCTATCAGAGAGAGTCCGAAAAACAACATCAAAAAGCCCTGTTCAAGTTGTCGAGCGCGGAAAAGGCCCTCGAGATCATTTTTGCCGTCTTTGAAGACGATCTATTGTTTTTACGCGACCTTTCCCTTTTGAAGACCTATGTGGTGTCCGGTTTCAGGCCGGGTCCCGAAAGGGAAGATGTGGAGCGCCTGTTTCGGGGTTTTCTTAGCGCCCATCTCGACTTCCATGCCATAGAGCTTTACAATGAGACCGGTCGGCAGGTGCTTGCCGTGGAAGAGGATGTTTATGCTCATGCTCGTGAGCACCTGGAATCCTCTGTTGCCATGACCCGTGAGCCCTCTTCACCCGATCTAAGTCAGTTGAGAGAGGATTCAGTATGGATTTCCCCTATAGCGATTCACCTGATCCGGAGCGAAGATCAAACGGTCAGGATGCCGGTCATCGGGTTGAGCGCCTTTTTGCCGGGATCCACCGCCGCCCGAATGACCGGTTACATAACCCTCAGCATGAAGCTGGATGCGATAATGCAAGTACTGCCCGCCGGCGTACATATTCAGACAGAGAAGACCAACATGCTCATTCGCAGAGCGCACGGCTCGGTGAGCGTCGCGGAGGCTCCGGTGGGCCTGGCAGGGGACTCCGGCTGGCTGAGCGTCTCCCCTGGAGAGACTCTGCATTATCTCCGATGTGCCTTTCTACCTGGCCAGGCATTTTACGTGGTTGTTGACCACAAGCATCCAGGGCTTAGAAGTTCATTTCGCAAACTCATATGGCTTTCGGTTTCCATGCTCGCTGCCTTCTCCGGGCTGGCTGCCGTCGTCGGCTTTATCACGATTTCACGATACAGCAGACTGGTAAGCGCCCAACATGGGATCATCTTTTCCCTGGCCGCGCTTGCCGAAGGACGCGATCCCGAAACCGGAGAACACCTGGAAAGGACAAGGGAATACGCGGTTCTCCTGGCCAAACAGCTAAAAAAGAGAAGCGAGTATCGCAAGACCATCGCCGCTGATTATCTTGAGGCACTCTACGACGCGGCCCCGCTTCATGACATCGGCAAAGTGGGGATACCCGATGCCATCTTGCTAAAAGAATCCGGGCTTACTGAGCAAGAATATCAAACCATGAAGACCCATGTTCTCATCGGCAACCGGGTGCTCAAGAGTACCATGGAATCGTACAAACTAAATCAGAAGATTTTCACCGTAGGGCTCAATATCGCCACCTTTCACCACGAAAGATACGATGGACAGGGCTATCCCGAGGGATTGAAAGGGGAAGAGATCCCGCTGGAGGCCAGAATCTTCGCACTCTGCGATGCCTATGATGTCATCAGATCCAGCAGGCCTTACAAGGATGAAGTTCCCCATGAAGAGGCGGTTCAACGCATTCTCAAAGACAAAGGCACGCACTTTGATCCGGTGGTGGTTGACGCCTTTATGGAGATAGAGACCCGGTTCAGAGCTGTCAGCGAAGGCATGAAATAAAGCACTATCCGCTTTCGTAGGTGGTGCTTTATTTCAGAGTTTCTTCATGTATGCCTTCATATCAGCCCAACCCCTAAGACAATTGACAGGAGAAGCAGCATAACGCCCACCAGGATCTGAATGGTGCGCATGGTGATTTTCTTGAGGATTCTGGAACCAATAAACGCACCGATAAACGCCGCCAGAGATCCCGCCACGATGAGTTCGATGCCACCCTGGCTTTTCAAGATTGCAAAGTCCCGTCCGGATCAGGAACGCCGTCCGCAGTGCCCCCTGGTGACCCGACAGACCCCCGAAAAACCCTGACAGTGCACCGCCGAGCGGGATAAATCTCGTATTAAATGCGAGCTTCTCAAAATTGGGATTTAGCTCAATAAAGGCAAATCCCATGATCATTACCGCAATGACCAGCTTCACGACTGTTACCGTACAATCACGACCGGCAAGGGTGTACTGGGTGACGGGCTCAACCGTGGTGAAGTAATTCAGAAGAAGGGCTCCAACCATGGCCATGATCGCGGCCGGGAGGGCGAATCTCACTACAATCCCAAGATTGGCCTTTCTGCCCACAAGGCCGGCTTTAAAGATGTTGTTGGCAAGGTGAACAATGGCGGTTGCAGCTATGGCCACCTCCACCGGGTAAAAGAGGGCAAATGCGGGCATGAGCAGGGTCCCAGGCCGAATCCCGAAAAAAGTGTCAGTCCCGAGACGGCGAAGGCTACGGCACAGATAATCAAGTAGCTCATATCTCTTCAATGACCTCCTCGTATAATTCTCTTATCTTGGCCTTTACCTTTTCCAGTTCTTTGAGTCCTTTAGGCGTGATTCGATAATACTTGCGCTGTTTGTGATGCACGGTCCTGGCCTCAAAGGTTAAGAGCCCCATTCGGACCATCTTGGCCAGGGTGGGGTAAAGCGTGCCAAAGCTCAGTTTATAACCATGCCTCCCCAGTTCCTCTACCAGACCAACGCCATAGACCTCCTCTTTTGAGGCATGATAAAGGATATGGAGTTTGATAAAAGCCAAATCGATTTCTCTGATCATGATAGATCTCCATTATTATCGAAAATAGATATCGAAATATATTATCGATATTTGATATTTTCAACAAAAATATTTTTGGAATTTACTTGACAACCCGACTTCTATTGATTAAGTTATTGCTTAAATATTTAATAGACTAAGGATTCAAAGTCATGACATTCGACCCTTCAGAGATGTTCAAGGTATTGGCCGTCGAAACACGGGTAAAGATAATCGAGCTATTAAAATCTCAGGGGCCTCTTGGGGCCAAAAGAATTGCTGAACAGCTCGGTGTTACGACCGCTGCTGTATCTCAGCACCTCAAAATATTACGGCAGGCCGGTCTCGTCAGGAGTGAAAGAAAAGGCTACTGGATACCCTACTCGATTGACGAAGAAGCTTTGGAAAACTGTGGGCAATTGTTAAACAAAGTCTGTACATGTGGGTGCGGGGGAACGGGTGAATTCAAAAAAATGGAATTGAATCGATCAGATCTGGAATCGCTTAAAAAATATGAGGAGGCCCTCAAAAACGAGTTGACGACTGTACGAGCAAGGGTCAGGGAACTCGAAGGAAAAACCTAACAAAAATTTTTTTGTGGTTATAGTTAAGTAATTGCTTAATTATTTGATTGTTTTATCTGATCTTTATTCTTAAACATGACGTCTAATACACCCAGAAAGGAGGTGATGAAGATGACGGACAAGAAGGAAAATTGTGGCTGCGGCTGTATTCCTTTGAAGCAGAAAGCCAAAAGGGCCACAAAAGAACCAAAAGAGGTCAAGAAATCTAAAAAATAGGTGACGTTGGCCTCGTTTCACAAAAGGGGGCAAATTGATAACATTTGATTTGCTCCCCTGCCTGAAATTTCACTGATAAATCACGAGGGGGAGGACATGAAAAATCTGGAAATGGAAGAAATAAGGAGACTGGCTGAAAAGATCGCATCTGAAAAATTCGCAAAAAGGGCTTCGTTTATTGATCACAACCGTGTCTTTCCCTGGGACAATATGCGCGTCATCGGAGAGGCCGGTTTCAATCGATTAATTGTATCGGAAAATCATGGGGGCTTAGGATCTGACCGGGCTTCCTTTGCATCTGTTGTAAAGGAAATAGCCAGGGCATGTGCGTCAACGGCCCTGATATATGTGTCTCATTCAATTGTCGAAAAGGCCGTTGAGCTTTTTGGCGGGGAAGATGTTAAAGGGATATGGCTTCCGAAAATGTTAGAGGGGCAGGTATTGGGGGCCTTTGCAGTGCACGAGCCTGAGTCTGGGAGTAACGCCGGAGCCGTTACAACTCGGGCCATAAGAGATAATAATCACTATGTCGTGAACGGTTCAAAGTTCTTTATCACATCGGCCGGAGAAGCCAGTCTTTACCTGGTTCTCGTCAGGACAGACCCTGAAAGGGGTCCTCAGGGGATGAGCACGATACTTATTGAAAAGGACTCTCCCGATCTTTCTTTCGGTCAACCCGAAGACAAGATGGGCCTGACGAGCACCTCCTCAAGGGAAATGTTCTTTAGTGATTGCCGGGTGCCCGTCAGAAACCTCATTGGCAAAGAAGGGGAAGGACCACAAGTTATTGGAAAGGCAGTAGTCGGATGGGGATTTTTTGGGGCCTCGGCCATATCTGTGGGCATAGCCAAATCGGCCACTGACCTTTCGGTCAGGCATGCCAGAGAGCGGATGATCGGGGGGCAGCCGATCGGGGTTCATCAGGCTGTTCAATTCATGATTACAGACATGGTTCTTGGAACTGAGGCAGCAGAGGCACTTCTAACAGGGTGTGCAGCCAGAGCCGATTCTTTCCCCGAGAGCGCCGCTGTTAACGGCTTTAAGGCAAAGCTTTATGCCTCCGAAATGGCTGTAGATGTCACTGACAAGGCGATTCAGGTTTTTGGGGGCCACGGTTACTGCCGGGACTACATCGTTGAACGTCTCTTCCGGGATGCGAGAGGGCTGAAGCTTCATTTCAAGACATCCGAGTGGCTTCGGCAAGATATCGCTAAAGCAGAACTCGGCTTCTGAAGTTCTTTCCAGTTGATAGTATAGACAATTTCCTCTTTTTGGGATTCCGCCACAGACGGAAGTCCTATAAGATTGTGAGACGATTTTATCACTTGACTTAGAAAGGAGGTGATTCAAAATGTGTCAGCCAAGAGTAGCTCCAAGGCAGATGGGAATGTCCAGTTGCGGGTGTGGGTGCGAATGGGGCCCATTATTCCGTCGATTCTTTTCCACCAAAGAGGAACAAGAACACTTGGAAACTTACAGGAACCAGTTAAAGAAAGAGCTCGCCGGTGTAGAACAATGTATCAAGGAACTTAAGGGCAAATGATACCAGGGTTAATTGGAGATAGGGAGAGACTTCAAAATGCCGATATTGACCGGGGCTGTGAGGGACAAATTCCCTTGCCTCGGTCATCTTTTTATTGGCCAAGGTCTACTTGAAATTGCACAGGAGCTGAGTACTTCAGGTTTGTATAAAAGCGAAATATTTAGGATTAACAAATTTAGCTCATGGACGTGGCCAGTACATGATAATAGCAACGCCAACTATACAAATTAACCCGCCGATGAGATCGAACTGGTCTGGGGCCTGCTTGTCTATTAACCAGCCCCACAGTATAGAAAGCACCACAAAAACGCCTCCATAAGCCGCGTAGACCCTTCCGAAGTGGGCTGGCTGGAACGTGGGAACGACTCCATAAAGGAAAAGCACGAGACCGCCCATAACTCCGAGTAGAAATCCCTTCCCGTTTCTCAGCCATAGCCAGACCAGATACCCTCCCCCTATTTCACATATCCCGGCGGCGATAAAGAGTAAGAGGGATTTAAGAATCAAACTTGATTTCATGGCTCACCTAGCACTTCCCGTATTACACACTGCCCAGTCTCGCCTTACAGATTAATAGCTCCACTATCCATCACATTCAAGCTCCTTCTTGTCCGTATCAGGCCCAGCATGAAATTTCACAAGAATCTTACTCCCTTTTGGAGGTGAGAACTCGAACCGTGCTGAAAAAGAGAACTCGCTCTCCCCTCTTCTCTTGGAAACAAGGCCTCGAATACTGCCCCTGGTTTGGGCCAAAAAAATACCATCTGGGCTACAAAGTACAACCTCGACGTGGCCTGTCTTGTGGCTACTGTCGAATCGTTTTACGTTCCCAGATATTATGAGTTCATCTCCTTCTCTATATGCCTCAACGCTTGACACCGTGATGTGTTTAGATGGTGTCGGAACAATGACAATAGAAAAACCTCCTCTATCAACAAGACTCTCACCTTTTGAAGCACAACCTTGAAAAATCATCATGAGCAAAAGAATCACAAAAACAGCCCTAATGATCTTCATGACTAAACCTCCTTTTTCACGAACAGCTCTCTATGTCACCAAGGGGTCTTAACACCCTCTTTTATTAGACCGCTGCTTCACCTCGCTCCCCGGTCGAGATGCGGACGGCGTCATCGATAGTCGAGATATAGATTTTGCCGTCACCCCGCAGTCCTGTATGGGCGCCCTTTTCAATAACAGAGACGATCTCATCCACCTTATCATCTGTACAGACAATTTCGATCTTTACGTGCCGGATGTAGTCGACCTGGTCTTCAACAATGCGACTTGGAGCGTCTTTTGCTCTACCACGTCCGAAACCTCTTACGTCCGTAGCGCTCAAACCTGTAAGCCCTTCAATCTTGTGTAATCCCATGGTGACTGTTGATAATTTGTGTGGCTTGATATAGGCCTTAATTTCCTTCATATTTTATCACCTCCTCTTTTCTTGCCGAGCGCCGATAAGCCCCCGCGGCTGCCCCGCTCCTTATGCGCTTCAGTGTGACCGAGGGGCAGGCTATCTCATGGCTCTGGTAGCGTTAAGGATTGCGAGTAAGGCGACGCCCACATCGGCAAAGACGGCTTCCCATATCGTGGCTATTCCGATGATTCCGAGCGCTATAACTTACATTTCGCACTATGAGAAAGGAGTTTCCGGGCTTATATCCAACGCTGC
>CAZXCQ010000302.1:0-7496 GCA_964639275.1 uncultured Desulfobacteraceae bacterium
GGGACTAAGGGAAAGTTGACGTTGTTAACTGCACCGAGGTTCTACTCTACCAATTCACATCTTTTTTGTGGTCTTGCTGGGTTGTGTAGAAAATGTGAAAATGGGGTCTGCTTTTGACTCACCTTGCAAGATTAGAATAATGGGCTGATATGGCGAGACCACTAAGAATCCAATTTCTGAATCCCTGGTATCATGTGATGAACCGGGGCAGCAAAATAATTAAAGGAACAAAGCAAAGGGCCATTAAAGATCACAAGATTAAGAGGCCGATTGACCAAATCAAGCGTGACCTGAAGGTGAGTCAACTGAATATGGACAACTAATGCATTTTAAATATACCTAGGCCGCTTCAGGGTAATTTCATAATATTGCTCTATGCCTTTCGATTTTATGATCTCGTTGATCCGCACCCAGGCTTTATAAAGATTGTCGTCAAAATGGGTCTTCGTGCAGGGGAACTCATCACACTGGTAGCAGAAATCAACCCCTTTTTCCTGGTGGCAGGGACGTACCCCACAGTTTTTAAACAGCTTGCACTGCTCGTTGCGGCATCCATGGCAGTTTTCTGAAGCAAAATAATCCAGCATTCCCTTAAAATCAGGATATTTTTTAAACACCGGCTCTTCCAGCAAGGTTTCAAACCTTTGGGCATAGGGTTCGAAATTCCCCAATGTTTCTTTGAGTTTCAGACTGTGCCTGCGGATATCGCCGTCAACATGAGCAAAGCACTTTTCACAGCTCAGGCCGCAGGGGGCCAATGACGCCTTGATCTGTTCATCATTTATACCCATTGTTCCTCCTTTCGTTTGCAGAATAAATTCCATGATAGCGGTTCATTTCCGAAAACAAAAGTGGTATAAACGACATATTTGGGGTCGATATCGGCATTTAACATATTTGAAACCAATTTCAAGAAAAGGAGTATCATGGATAAATCCATAAAAAAGGTTACCATTCTCGGGTGTTACAATGCCATGGCCACTACCATTTTTGGTCCCATGGATATCCTGAATCAGGCGGGACGACTCTGGAACCGGGTACGCCATACCCCGCAAACACCATTTTTTGATGTCACAATTGCCTCGGCGGACGGACAGCCTATCAGATGCACGAATAATGTCTTTATCCAACCCCATTGCGGTATTGAGACGATCGATCAAACAGATTTGATTGTCATCTCATCGGCCACATACATTGATGAGATTCTAAAAAGGGGTCCCCGGCTGATCCCCTGGCTTCGACAGCAATACTACGAAGGTGCCCATGTGGCCAGTATCTGTACAGGGGTGTTCTTACTGGCGGAAACCGGTTTACTGGACGGAAAATCGGCCACCCTTCACTGGGGGTTTGCAGAGATGTTTCGCCGGAAGTACCCGCGCGTGAACTTGAGACTCGACAAAATGTTCCTTGACCAGGGTCACCTCTATTGTTCGGCAGGGGTGAATGCAGGTATGGATTTATCCCTTTACCTGGTGCAAAAATTTTGCAGCCGCCAAACTGCCATACAAAGTGCCAAGACGATGGTCCTGGATTTGGGACGAGAAAAGCAGGCTCCATATAACACCTTTCTTTTTTCCAAGGACCATGGCGACCGTGTTGTAGTGAAGGCCCAGAAATGGATAGAACAGCACCATACGGAATCCATCGACTACGAGCGGCTGGCCCTGAGACACCAAATGAGTCGCCGGTCATTGGAACGTCGGTTCAAGCAGGCAACGGGGGTAACCCCTTTGGTATACCTGCAACAGGTTCGGGTGGAAGCGGCCAAACGTCTACTGGAGGAAGGGAGCCAGCCCTTTGATGAGATCACGAATATGGTGGGATATGAGGATGTTTCTTTCTTCAGAAAGGTGTTTTTCAAGCTGACGGGCCTACGACCCAGAGAATATCAGCAGCGGTTTGCTCCATACAGTGTCAAGAATATTCTGCAATGATTTTGCCAACCCGTAAATGCGTCTCGATCCGGGCTGCCGTCTGCAACGTTTTTTGTCTCCTCTTCAAACCGTTCGATTCGCCTTTTTTAAGAAAGAACCAGTGGTCCATTGAAAGAGGCGATCCGGTATGAATCAACCTCCAACTAAAAGGATCTCTTTAGAGAGGGTATTTGGGGTTGGTGCGGTTTAGAGGTAGGACCAGGCCCATATTTACGCAGCGATAAAACTGATGCATCGGCAGGAAGTCCATTAAAGGGAGATAGATGATACCTTCAAATACGAGGAGGTACACCAGTAAATGAAGTGAGCAAGGGCGGGGAAATGGCAAAAATGGCCTATGACTTCCTCAGGATCTGAGGTTCAAATAGCTGTAACAGCCCGCTTTCTACAAGATCGTTTGCGTCAACGGAATAACCTGTTTTAGACACCTCCGGATCATGCGTTTTGTCGCCTACGAATCAAGAAATAGCCTGAAACGAGGAGAAGAAGGGCCAAAATGATCATGCCCCACTCATTCAAAGTGGGTATAGATTCACTGATCGATGCGTCAACCTGCATCATGAAAGGTTCTTCATCCAGACCAGTCCAGGTGGAGCCTGCATTAGTACTGTAAGCCCATCTGGTAGAGAAACCAACCCCTGAACCGCTATTGGAATCTGTATAATTCCAGTCGTAGTCGCCTGCACCGCTACTTACTCCCACAACAACCCAATATGTACCGTTTGGAGACAAGGTTATAGAGCCTGAGGGATTGCAGGTATAGTTGGCATAAGTGGAGCCTATGGATGGCACTGTGAGGGAGCCAACTTCCGTATTTGGAAGATTACTGTTATCGTTGTAGATCTTGGCGAATAAGGCCCCCGAAGTATTCGACCGCAACCTAATCTTTGCCCAATTCAAGGTGTAATTATTGCTATCAGTGGTGAACTTTTGAGCCTTATAGTAAGAATTGCTGATAGTACCCTGACCTAATCCCGTCTGGTCCAGATTGTTGAAAATAACAGCCCCGTGTGAAACAGAAAATGGAAGCAATAACATAACCACAACAGATATTCCGATTATCCTTTTCCAGAAGCTTTCTAATTTTACCTTTTTTGGCATCTATTCCCCCTGTATTTGTCTTGTTTTGCTGCCCGGACGGGCTTTGGCATCTGGCACATGGAGGCGAAAACCCGGTTCGTCCTCTGCGGCCAATACCATGCCGTTTGACTCAACATCCAGATGGTCCCCACCCTGAGCCCCATGCCCCTCTTTAAAAGGTCTAACAGGTCCTGGATGTTCTCTGCCGATGTGGGCATAAGAGGCCATATGTGGACAGAAAATGATCTTAGGAGATTCGATGATATGAAGGATAACCGTAGGTGATAAAAAGTCCCTTTTTCGGAAGCAGAATATAGGCGATTGGCTCTTGTGTGTCAAAGGAAATTCAACCTCATGATGTTGCAGAGGCAACTGGCACGTTGAAAATGGGGTACGGATCATACAGGTTCGACACGTTTGGTACTCTTGAGCCAGAGATATATGGCGACCAAAAAGGGCTCAAACCTCATAATCATGCTGTTTGTGAAAGTCCACATAAATTGCACCAGGATTTGGACTGCCGTTGGTGGCGCTTCCATCCCAACCTGTGGGGGCGGATAGATGAGTTGTAAAGAGCAGAATAAATATAGGTAAAGCAGATGAATGAATAGCAATATGAAGCAGACTTCGATAAAGGAGCTTTTTCTCCATTTGAGGAACGGAAATAGACCTGTTGCTAAAGCGAAGGTCAGAGGCACATTAAAAGAATAGCATGAAATGGAAATATTTAGGTTTAAAAGGAGGGGACCCGACCACTCCTTGGTCACAACATTGCGGGCAAAGGTTATCGTGGTTACTTCTTTTCCATGGCCGATTTTTTCCACTCGAAAACCCGCAGTGCTGGCCGCCAGGCGCGCGCTTATCTGCGTCACCACATCCCCGTAATAGGGCATGACCCGAATCCAAAAGATCAAGAAAATAAGATAGCTTATACAAAAGATCGATGCGGCGACAATAATCCTATTTCTTAGTCGCATAATTGAGCCAAACAAGGAAGAGTAAAAAGGCAACAGCGATCATCATGCCCTGGGCGATGTAAACATGGATATAATGGAAATAGTGTTTGGCATAGATACCGCTAAGACCAAGCCCGGCTATCCTCAACACGTTCAAGATCTGAAGGACAATAAATCCCACTATTATGCCGACGGACTTCTTCTTTACGTTGGAGGGAAATGAAAGGACTGCCACAGTATAGATCAGGAAGGCCTCCAGGCCATTACACCCGAAGCGAACATCCAGGGCTAGTCCTTTCAACTTGATTACCGAACCGTCGATCCCTTCCATTACTCCAAAGGGTTTGAGTACCAAATAGGTGAAATAGATAATCATATTGGTGTAAACGCCGTTTATATCCAGAATTTTCTTAATAGGCTTGGCTCCGATGAGAAAAACAAACATGCCCATGAGCAAGACATAGGTCAATATGAACCTCCCTACCACTATATTCTTCTTTGCTCTGGAACTCCTTTCTGTCATAAAATGTCTCGGCTTTGCTGTTTGACTTGTCCTCGTTATTAGAAAGTCCAACAACGCACTACCATGTCTCCCAAAATGGAATCAAGCGGATGGGAAGCTGTCAATACTTCCTCCACCTCAAATCCCTCAGAATCTTTGTGGATCCCCTGAGTCGCGTCCTCAGAATTTGGATGTTTTCAGGGGGCGACGAGCTGACCATGATCAGGAAATGAACGGTTACATTTTACATCGATCCCAATTTATGATCAAATAGTGATATAAATCATTCCGCATTTTATCCTTAAGAAACTGGGATGGAATCAAGGTTCCATATCAATAACCGCGAGCTGCCTCTGGAGAAGAGATGAAACAGAAGTCATCCACGTCGGTAGTCTCGGATATCATGGCTGACTTTGCGGATCTGACCGGGCTTTCACCCCTCGGAAAGAACCCGCCCAGGCGGTATTTGTGGACCGATGCCTTTGCGGTTTGTAACTTTCTGGGGCTTTACAGCCTTACGAGGGATCAAAAATACAGGGATCTCGCATTGGGTCTTGTTGATCAGGTCCATAACAGCCTCGGCCGGCATCGGGATGACGACCCAAGGACCGGCTGGATCAGTGGTCTGGATGAAGAGGAGGGACAAAACCACCCCACAAAGGGTGGGTTGCGAATCGGAAAAGAGATGAATGAAAGGGGGCCTGCTGATCCCTTTGACGAACCTCTGGAATGGGATCGGGACGGGCAGTACTATCATTATCTGACAAAATGGATGCACGCCCTCAATCGTGTAAGCCGGGCCACAGGAGATCCGGTCTACGATCGATGGGCCATGGAGCTTGCCAAAACTGCTCACGCCCGGTTTGTCTATCTCCCGTCTGCAGGCGGTCAAAAACGCATGTACTGGAAGATGAGCATAGACCTCACCCGCCCGCTCGTACTATCCATGGGCCATCATGATCCGCTCGATGGATTTATTACATACCACCAGCTCCAGGCTACCCCAGTTAAAGACCCGGAAGAATCACAGGGACCGGATCTAAAGGTGGAGATCGCTGACATGGCCGCGATCTGTGAGGGGAAAAGATGGATAACAGATGACCCCCTGGGTCTCGGGGGTCTCTTGGGGGATGCCTTCAAGGTGGCGCAATTAATGGTTTATGGGGCTTTTGGACAAACCGACCTCCTTGAGACCCTGCTGGATGCCTCTCTACGGGGGCTCGAATCCTTTACCCGGCAGGATCTATTAAGACTTCCTGCCGATTACCGTCTGGCATTTCGGGAATTGGGATTGTCTATCGGTCTAAAGGCCGTTGAGAGATTGAAGGGGTGGATTGAGAAAAACCCAGAGGGTTTTCCAAAAAAGCGTTCGCTAGATCTGCTGGTTGAAGACCTGCTTCAGTATTGCCCTTTGATTGAAATGATCGAGATGTTTTGGCTTGAGAAAACACACCGGGCGGTCAACAGCTGGACCGCGCACCGGGATATCAACATGGTGATGCTCGCGACCAGTCTGGCCCCAGATGGCTATCTCATACTTTGATTCTCGTTAAGAGGGATGTCCTCTCAGCAGCGGGCTCTTCTCCGGTTTTGGCTGAAGTGCCTAAGAAAGACCCATGTCCCTAGCCTCCTCCACAATGCACTCATGCAAGATCTTGATCCCGCTGTCAATCTCGCTCTTTTCGATAATCAACGGAGGTGCCAGCTCAATGGCCAGGCCCATGGTCTTTATGATCAATCCCTTTCGTTGGGCCCGATCAATCAGGCTGTTCAATCCACTCATCGGGAACGACGCCCGGGTCTTTTTGTCGGTGGTCAGGTCAATGCCCACCCACAGACCGCTCCCCCGGACCTCACCGACAATGGGATGTTCTTCCAGCGATTTTGAGGCATCCAGAAAGTACTCTCCGGTCTCAGCCGCCCTTTCAATCAGGTTTTCCTCCTTGATAATCTCGATGTTTTTGAGGCCGGCTGCACAGGCCACGGGGTGGTTGGCATAGGTGTGGAGGTGTTCAAAGGTATCGACCGGATCAATGACCTCGTGGGTGCACCCCACCGCGCCCAAGGGAACGTGCCCGCTGGTGATCCCCTTTGCCATGGTCATCAGATCGGGTTGAACCCCAAAGTGCTCGACCCCGAACCAGCGACCCGTCCGCCCGAATCCACAGATGACCTCATCGATGATCAACAGCACACCGTAATCATCGCAGATCTCCCGGATGATCGGCCAGTATTCCGGGGGTGGGGCCAGCGCCCCAAATCCCTGCTGGATGGGCTCACCGATAAAGGCCGAAATCTGGTCAGGCCCTTCAAACTCAATGATTCGACGAACCTCTCTGGCACACGCAATATCGCAACCGGGATACCTTAGATGTAACGGACAGCGATAACAGTAAGGAGACTCGACAAACACCGACCCTGGAGCAAGCGGCTCCATAGACTGTCTCATTGGCAGGACAGTCCCTAACGCCCGCAGGGCCAGTGATGTGACACCGTGATAGGCGCCGCGGCGGGATATTACTTTGAATCGTTGTTTTTCCCCTCTGTATAAATGGTGCTGTTTTGCGAGTTTCATGGCCGATTCAACCGCCTCGGAACCATCACAGACAAACAGGAAGTTGTCTATCTTTTCCGGGGTCAATCCGGCCAGCACATCGGCCAACTCCACGGCGCGGGGGTTGGTGTAGTGCATCGGGGTAAAATAGGGCAGTTCGGTGGCCTGTTTCATGATGGCCGCGGCCAGGTCTTTTCGGCCATAGCCGACGTGAACCGGCCGGGTAACCCCTGCCACAAAGTCCAGATAGGACCTCCCTTCCTCATCAAAAACATGGCAGCCCTCCCCCTTTGTTATGACCGGAATCCCTCGCTTAATGACCTCTTTTGATGTCCTGCAAAGAATCAAAGAGCCTCTGCCACTTCCCTCTATTTTTGCCATTGGTCTCCACCTCTCTCGTTATGGTTGATTGATCCTAAGGGCTTGCGCAGAAATAACTTCACATTTTCGCATCCCATCTTCGGGTCATC
>CAZXCQ010000303.1:0-7490 GCA_964639275.1 uncultured Desulfobacteraceae bacterium
TTAATCGGAGAGAGTTATGGAAAAGAATATGGCTGTTTTGGGCACGGGTGCCATCGGGAGCAGCGTGGGTGCGGATCTCACCAGGGCGGGGCACCATGTGCTGCTGATTGACCAGTGGGCTGCCCATGTGGAGGCCATGAAGGCCAGGGGATTGCGGGTTACAATGCCTGATAAGGAATTGCATACACCGGTGCGGGCGGTTCACCTCAGCGAGGTCTGCACAGTAAATCACCAGTTTGACATCGTCTTTCTTACGGCAAAGTCCTATGACAGTTGCTGGATGGCCGAGTTTATCAAGCCGTATTTAAGACCGGATGGCGTGCTGGTCTCTTTGCAGAATAGCCTCAATGATGAGTGGATCGCACCCATCATTGGCTATAACAGGGATATCGGTGCCGTGGTTGAGCTCTCCGCCGAGGTCTTTGAACCGGGTATGGTCAAACGAAATACCGGTCACGCGGGCACCTGGTTCGCCCTCGGCGAACTCCACGGTAGGGTGACCCCCCGTGTTGAGGAACTGGCCAAAATCCTTAGCGCAGTTGGTAAGACCGAAACCACCACAAACATATGGGGTGCCAAATGGACCAAGTTGATCGCCAACTGCATGTTGCAGGCGCCCATTGGCATCCTCGGGCTCTATGAATGGGAGGCAACACAGATCCCCAAGGTATTTGAATTTTGCATCAAGCTGGGGAGAGAGGCCACGACAGTGGGTACGGCCCTGGGCTACAGGATAGAAGCCATATATAGTCTCAGCCCGGAGGAATTTATCGGCTCAACCGATGAGGTGCTGGAAAAGAATCTGAAGACACTCGTTACCCATATTGGCAAGGAGGCCCGCAATTCGGTCCTTCAAGATCACCTCAAGGGGCGGTACAGCGAGGTGGACCTCCTCAACGGCCTTATCGTAGAGAAAGGAAAAGAGGCCAAGATCCCCACACCCCTTAATGAGGCTGTGACCGCGGTGACCCGCCAGATCCAGGATGGGACACTGAGACCTGAGCGTTCCAATATCACCATACTCGAGGAATTGTTAGCCGCGCACGCACCGTAAAAAGCCCCGGCTTTTACCCCCTGCCAAAGCCCCATGCCCGCATGACCAGCAAAACATGCCTGTTTTATGAACGCCACTTCAACTCGGGTCTTGATTGGCCCGGGTGCCAACTTCAAAGACCGTTTCTTTCCCCCATTAGATCTTATTAGAGCACCAATTCTTGCGCCATTTCCGGCTTCACTCTGGAAAAACAAGGATTAGGGCATAATTTTGCTTGACAAATGACGATATAGTCGATCATATATAGTCGACTTTATATCCGTTCAGAATTCATTTCCCATCTCCACCAAAAAACAGTGCGGAGGCATTTCTTTAGGATTGAAGAGAGATAATCCCAAATGGAGCAATTACTTAGAGAGCATCCCAACCTATCGGACAGGATCTTTGAGATTATTGAAAAAGAGATCCTGACCGGGTCGATCAGACCCGGGGAGAGAATTGTCGAAACCGAGCTTGCAAAAAGCCTGGGCATAAGCAAGTCCCCTGTGAGAGAGGCCCTGAAGAAACTGGAAGGTGAAGGGATCGTTCAGCTCGAGCCAAGGAAGGGCTACATCGTAAAAAGGATAGATCGCAAGGGTATCGAGGACTTCTTTGAGGTCATGTTTATTATCGAACTGGCAGCAGCAAGATTGTCGCTCAAAAAGAAGAGTAAAGCGGTCTACGACAAAATCGATGATATTTTAGACGATATGAGGCGTCATTTACAGAAAAAAGACTACGATTCCTATCTCTTGTCAAATCGTCAGTTTCATACGCTGTTTTACACCTTGGCGGACAATGAATGGATCACCAAGATTTCACAAATCCTTTTTAAACAGGCGGATATGCTTCGCTCCCTTTCCCTTTATTCCAGAGACCGCTTCTCACGCTCGCTGGAGGAACATATGGCCATTGCCGACGGATACAAAAAGGGTAATGAAGGACTCCTGGAGAAGGCAGTCAAAAACCACCTCGTCATGTTCAAAAACAATATTGTGGAATCTAATTTTTTGGTTGAGGACCGGTGATCTCATTTTTGTCAATTTGGCTTTATTCAAAATTAATCGTTTCGTAACACTTTGGCCTTTTGAAACCCGGGGTATGGGGATTCGGAACCCCCATTCCCCTGTTCCATACCAATTTTGCAGAAAGCTAAACCCCGATGTTGCATTGGGATTCACCCGATTCGATGCAATACGCTAATATACAAGCACCAAACTGGATATCTTACTTGAGAGTCCAAAGTTCTTTCGTCATGCCGGACTTGATCCGGCATCCAGAACATTTAACCTATTGAAACGATACTGGATTCCGGCCCATCGACCATGAGCGACTCGACATGAGCAGTTCGGCCCTGAGCTCACTGCCGATGAGCTCGTCGACATGTCTCAGAGCCGAATGGCTTTCGCCGGAATGACGTCATGGAATTTGTGCATCTAATAATATCAATACATTAGGAGAACTTTGGACTGTGGAGATATCTTACAAAAACCACGGATATTTTTTTGCACCATCGGGGTAAACCGATACGAAAGGAGGAATTCTTATGGGTAAATACAGGGTCTCTGTAGACGACGTTAAACCCGCCCCTGCGGCAAAGAGTGAAATAGGCTTTGCCAACATGGATATAAGGTTTCTCATCACCGACAAAATGTCCGGCGCCGAACAGCTCTCCCTTTTTCGGACTGTCTTTCCACCGGGTTTTTCGGCGCACCAGAAGCATTTTCATGTTGATATCGAGGAGGTCATATTCGGTATCCGGGGACGCGGTGCCGTTGGAATGGAACACCCCGACGGCAAAATAGAGGAATATGAAATCTCACCCGGAGTGGCCATCTTTATTCCCAAGAGTTACGTCCACTGGTTTCGCAACCTGGATCCGGATCAGGAAGTTGAAATCTGTGGTGTCTATTCGGCGCCAAATGCGGGGGATTATAAATCTGAAGACTATAAGTATTTGGGAGAAATAACGGAAGAGGATAAAAAACTGAAGTAAGGTGTTACCCAAAATCAGATAGAAAGGAGAGGGCGAAATGAGTAATGCAGAAGAGATTGAAATCAGGAGGTCAGGACTTGATCATTCCTATATCAAGCATCCGCATCACTATGACCCGAGACGTCTTTACAGCATGTCCGGGGCAGATTGGGAGTCAAGGATCAGTTTTGATCGGATGCGGCAGGAACGGCTCGCAAGGGCCAAGGAGGCCATGGAAAACCATGACCTGGGGGCTATGGTCCTGTACCACGGTGCCAATGTCAGATATGTCACCGGGGTATATCAGGGTATGTGGAAATACAGTATTTTTATCCGATACGCGGTTTTGTGTCGGGACAGCGAGCCGGTCCTGTTTGAGACTGTTGGCTCGGACATGGAGGCGGCCAAGCTTAACTGCCCGTGGATGTATGACAGGGTCAAACCGGCAATAACGTGGACATGGTCCGAGGGGGCAACCGAACGGCAGGTCAAGAATATGGTCTCTGGTGTTGTTGATGTCCTAAAGGAAAAAAAGGTCTTCGGAGAAAGAGTGGGCGTTGACATTATGGATATGTGGGTCCACGCAGCGTTTGAAGAGGCAGGGGTAAAGCTCGTAAATGCCTGGCCGGCCGTCTCTGAGGCCCGGTTAATCAAGACAGTGGATGAGCTTGAGTGCTGCAAATATTCGGCGGCCATTGCCGACTCCTGCCTGGATCTGATCCGAAATGAGTGGCTCAAGCGGCCAGGCATTACAGAAAGTCAATTGGCAGGAAACATTATGAAATTCTTTACCGACCAAGGCTTTGAAGAGGGTCAGGCCTTTTGCGTTGCATCGGGTGGTAATACCAACCCCTATCGAAGGTGGTGGTCGGACAAACCGATCCGAAAGGGGGATTTGGTGATCACAGACATTGGCGGCAGGGGCCCCGGTGGCGGTTATTACGCGGATGTCACCCGAACCCACATTTGCGGCGATGTGGCACCCACACCGGAACAAAAGAGACTCTACAAAGAGACAATGGACTCCATGAATGCCGCCATATCAGAGGCATGGCCAGGAAAGACAACGGCTGATGCGGCCAGGCACTTTCCGGAGTACGACGATGATATTTACAAGACCTGCAGCCTGTTTCAATTTGGACACAGTATCGGTTTGACCCTCTATGAAGGGATGTGGATTTCGAGGGGATTCTCGTTTGATTTCCCCGCGGAGTTCAAACAGAATATGTATATGGCCCTCGAGACTTACAGCGGTAAGCCGGGGTTGGAGCAGGCGGTCAGGCTGGAGCAGGATGTGGTCATAACGGACAAGGGGCCGGTGTTGTTTACCCTGTATCCATTTGATGAGAGATTCCTGGACTAAGTGCTTCGTCTCATAGATTCGGTGACATATTTCTCACTCAAAGCGTGTTCAGGTGTGTTCAGGTGCCGTATTTCTGGATTCCGGCTTTGGTATCCCTTCCGACCGGATCTTCGACAGATCGAAAAGGTTTTACAGGAGGAGTCAATTTAGCTTTTTTCAAAATCGGTACTTGGAAAGGGAAATGGGGAAAAACCAAAAGTGTTACAATTAGGAGGTTAACCCTTATGGAAGTAAACCTGGAGCAGTTGACCCGAGAGCTAAAAGGCATCGTTGGCGAGGATCATATATATGGGGATCTTTTTGAAAGGATAAACTATGCGGAGACCTCATTGCCTTATGATCTTGAAGACAAGGATCTCCCCGACATTGTGGTTCAACCTGCCGGTGCCGAGGAGATATCCAGGGTCTTGAAGTGCGCCAACAAACACAAGGTCCCGGTGACGACCTATGGCTCGGGCACCTCTCTTATTTTTGGTACAAGGCCAAAACACAGGGGGATAACCCTGAGTACCGAACGGTTGGATTTTCTTGATATCAATGAAGACTACCAGTGGTTTGAGTGTGGTGCCGGGGTAAAGACCGGCCATGCCACGAATGAACTCGGAAAACGGGGCTATTTTCTTCCAATCCAAACCCAGGCGAGTTCCACCATTGGAGGAGCCGTGAGTGTAAACACCCTTGGGCATTTGACAGACAACATCTTTGGCAGACCCATAAACAATGTCTTGGGGCTTGAAATTGTATTGCCCACAGGGGAAATCATCCAGACAGGGTCTAAGTGTCTCAGACGTGCAGCAGGGTGGGATCTGTCCCGGGTCTTTATCGGCGCTGAAGGAGTTCTGGGAATAATTACGAGGGTCAGGATGGTCCTCCATCCCACACCGGAAACCGTTGATGCCGTCGCTTTTTTCAAAAAGACCGAGGAAATCGGCAAGGCCATTGGGCTTATGTACAGAAATAGATTACCCCTTCCTCTGGATGGAGAATTTGTGGGTGAAAAGGCCTGTAAGGTGGGTTACGAGGCCTATGGCCTTGATTTTCCCGAAGGCGCCATGGCCATTACCCGATCAATGGGCAGAAGCAGGGAAGAGGCCAGAAAAAATGCAGGGGAGATGGTCGGACTGTTCAAAAGCGCGGGGGCCACAGAGGCATTTATCCTGGAGGATGAAAAGATCAAGGAACAGGTCTGGGGGGTCAGGGCAAATGCCATGCGTTGGGGACAAGAGAAAGGTCTCAAGGGTTACCTGGCCATTGAGGTAAATCCGCCCCTTCCCCTTCTATCAGAGGCGATGGCGGAGCTTGATCACATCACCGAGGGCCGGGATGACCTGATTGGGCAGACCGAGTCCTATCTGTATGGTCATGTGGGCTCGGATTCCCTTCACTGTCTCTTTGCGTTTCCGTATAGCTGGTCGACCGAAAAAATGAAACAGGTGGTGGATGAAATCTGGGGCCTCGAAAAGGAACTCAATCTAAAATACGATGGTGTGGGCGGTGACTGGGGACAGCTCCCACACCGTGTCCCTTTTTATCGGGAAAAATACGGCGAGACCAGTTACGAAATAATCAAGAAGATAAAGCGGCTCTTTGATCCTGCAAATATCCTCAATCGTGGAAATGTGGAAGGGGAAGTATGATGGAAGAAGAACAGCTTGGAGAGGGTATAGAGGAATTTCTAACCGGGGCGCTCATATCCTGTGAAAAGTGCCACCTCTGTAACACGGTTTGTCCGGTGGTCGGGACCCGGGTTACACAAGGGGCATTTGGGATAAACCGAGCCATCTATTACGCCCTAAAATGGAATCAATTTAATGAAAAACTACGCGATTTGGTTTATTCATGCACGACATGCGGAAAATGTGTGGCCATGTGCAAGAACGTATCAAGGGCCTTGCCCCTTGTTGAGGTTTTTGAAAAGGCCCGGGAACTGCTTTTGGTTGAAAAGATGTTAGGGCCCATGCCGGATCAGGTAAACGTCCTGAAAAACCTGCACGTCCGGGGTAATCCCTGGGGTTATCCCGCCCATGAAAGGGCAAAGTGGGCCGAGGGGCTCGACATAAAGTTTGCCTCAGAGGAGATCAAGGTGGATATCCTCTATTTTGTGGGCTCTGTCTGTTCCTACGACCCCCAGGGGCAGAAGATAGCCAAGAACCTCACCGGGATCCTAAAAAAGGCGGGGGTTGACTTTGGGATCCTGGAAAGAGAGACGAGTAGCGGAAGTGAAGCCCGCCGAATGGGTGAAACAGGTCTTTTTCAATACCTCTCTGAGGCCAATATGGAGATGTTTGAACAAGCCGGGATCAGACATATCGTTACCGGCGATCCGCACGGTTTTTACAGCTTTTCCCGGGAGTACCCAAAAGGTGGCAACGGGTTACGGGTCCAGCACTACACCCAATTCCTTAATGACCTGTTTGAGGAGAAAAAACTGGCGTTTTCCTCAAAGACTGATGCCAGGATAACCTACCATGATCCTTGTTATCTGGGAAGACGCAGTGAAGTCTTTGAAGAACCCAGGGAACTGATACGGCGGATCCCTGGTGTTGTTTTTGTGGAGATGGAAAAATCCGGACAGGACAGCGACTGTTGTGGTATGGGGGGTGGCCGGATGTGGATGGAGCCGCCGGGGGGCCTGGTTTCGTCTCAAGCCATAGCCGAGAGACGGGTCAAACAAGCCATTGATACGGGTGCTGAAATACTCCTGACGGCATGTCCCTTTTGCAACATCACACTCAACGATTCGGTCAAATCCCTCGAAAAAGAAGACGCTATCAAGGTCATGGATATCACGGAACTGGTTTCCATGTCTCTTTGAACCCGTATTCCGCAAAATTGCCTTCTGACCTTGTAAGTGTCTGGAATCATTGTGTGCTGTTCGCTCATATTTATGGGCTACAATTTCCAGTAGATTGGAAACATATTGCTATTTCAATATGTTACAAATCTCCTTTCCGGAATACGGGTTTGAAGTGCCGGCACAAAGACCAGAGAGGTCCTCATGCCCCACCGTGAGACAGAGAGGGGCTTTTGAAAGTGAATGTTATCGGGTCGGATCTGTTGCTGCGCTAAGGGCTTGCGCAGAAATAACTTCACATTTTCGCATCCCATCTTCGGGTCAT
>CAZXCQ010000304.1:0-7396 GCA_964639275.1 uncultured Desulfobacteraceae bacterium
TCCACAAAAATGCAACCTTGAACCCCTGAACCTTTGAACCCGTGAACGGTTACGTGTGTCGTTATGGGCCAGTGCCAAAACCCGGGGCACTGGTTGCAATCATGTGTTAATACTCAAAAGAAAGCGTAAAAAGAAGAGACCGGCCCGCTCCAGGAAAACCTGCCACGGTGGTCGCCCCTCCCCCAGGACTGAAGCCCCCGAGGTAGGTGTCGTATTCCTTGTTGAAAAGGTTATTGGTCTGAAAAGAGAAGAGCCAGTGATCATAGAGGCGCTGTTCGAGGCGGATGTCGGTGGTCCAGTACGGGTCAAGAACGTACTGGGGCGAAGTGGTTTTCTTGTCCCCTCCGTAATAATAGCGATCTCCCACATAACGTTGGACAAGCGAGGCGGTCAGCCCAAAATCCGTCCAGTAGGTCAGCTCCCCTTTAAATAGGTGCCGGGGGTTATAGGGGGCCCTTCGGGTGACATACTGGTTTTTCTCCTTGGCATCCGTGTAGGTGTAAGAGAGGCCGAGAGTAAAGTGGCAAAAGGGACCGATCTTGGCGCCGGCCTCGATTCCGTCCCCGCGGTACTTGTCGAGATTTTGAGGCTTGTATTTCCAGTTTTCATCCGGTGCCCAGAGGATCTTGTTTTTTACATTCCAGTTAAAGTAGGAAAGGGTGAGAAAGAGACGGTCTTTTAAGAGCGTCTGCTCCAGGGTGACGTCTGTGTGCCACCCGGTTTCCGGTTTGAGGTCCGGGTTACCCGTGACGTAGGGACTGTCCGGCCAGTAAAGGTCATTGGGCGTGGGTGCCAGGAAGTGCCTTCCGGTGTTTGCCTTGAGGGCGGTATTCTCAAAGGGGTTTAGGATGACGCCAAAGCGGGGGAGGTTTTCAGAGCCAAACTGGGAATTCCTCTCGTGTCGGATGCCTGCCAACCCCTTGAAATAGGTCCAAGGTCTGTACTGGGCCTCCAGATAGGTCCCGACAGAGTGGAGGTTGGCGTTGAACTTGGTGTAGGAGGAGGGGATGTCTCCGCCGCCGGAATCCAGATCTCGATTTTCGTTTTCCCAGGAAAAGGCCTTGTACTCGGTCCCCAGGAGGAGACTTGCGCCCGAAAAGGGTTTAAAGGTCAGGTCTCCTTCTGCGCCAAAGACCCTGTTGGTCACCCAGGTCCTGGCGCCCTCTCCATTGTAATTATGACGGGCATAGTTGTAGTTTTCCATGTAGGTGTAATCCCCCCGGACGTAGACGTCCAGCCAGGAGGTCGGGTTGCTGGTTGTCCGGAGGATGAGGTGACCGTCGTTGTCCCTTCCCCTGTCCAGAAGACTCGCCGACTCGCTGTTATAGAACTCGACACCATTGATAAAATAGGGCTGGGTCCCGGGTGGGGGTTTTACCCCGGGCCGGCCGTAATCCCGGGAGATAAAATCGCCGTACAGATCGACTTTTAGGGCCTTTCCCCTGTCAAGGACCAGTTTCATGGTCGCATCCTTATGGGTAAGATCGCTGTTTGACCGGAATCCATGCGTCTTGAGACCCCTGGCCGTCAGATAATACCCAAAATCATCGTTGAGGAACATCCCCTGTTCGGCCTCGGCCAGGTAGGACCCCTGGGTTCCAGCCCCGGCGCTTGCCTTGAGGGCCACTTTCTCTTTCCTGGGGCCTTTGGTGATGAGGTTAACGGTGCCGGCCATGGCACCGCTGCCGTAAAGCAGAGAACCGGAGCCCTTGACCACCTCGATGCGCTCAATGGCGTTGAGGGGGATCTTGCTGACATTGGCAAAACCGAGGGAAGGGGAATTGATGGTCACCCCATTGACCCGGACCTGTGTGGCATTGTTGTCCATGCCGCGAATGCGGATCGTCTCTCTGGCCCCACCGTAATCACCATATGTCCGCCAATCCACGCCCGGATCATTGGCCAGCAATTCACCCAGGGTCTTGGCCGGGGATTCCTGGATTTCGGTTTCATCAATAATGATCAAGGCGTTTGGCACGTCCTTCCGTTTCTCTTCGGTCTTGGTTGCGGTAACGACTACCTCCTCCATTGTGAAGTCTGCTCGTCCTTTACCCTCCTCCTCTTCAGCCTGAGCCACGCAAGGCATGGCAAAGAAAAGCGAGAGCACAAAAAGAATCATATCCCTTTTCATCCCATCACCTCCTTCACTGAAATCGTGAGTTACCCTTCAGATCCGGAGAAAAAAATCCCCGGACCGAAACCAGATCGATCCGGGGATTTCCCTTTTTTATCCTCAAGATCAACAGACAACCCCAGCCCTCGAGGGTCAGCCTTTCTGTTCAGGCAGGTCTTCTGACTCCCCCTCCCCCTTAGCGGCCTTCCCATCCAGATCTACTGAAACAGTGACACGAGATGCTAAGGGAGTTCCCTTTGCCTGGCAAACCGAGGAAAAGGGCGGGGTCACAGCGGCGGGCCCGTCCCGGTTTTTACCGGGTTCCCTATTAAGCTCAAGACGAGCACCTGAACGCCATTTCGAAATCTAGGAGAAACAAAAGCGGAAGTCAACAATAATTTGGCGGACTATCCCCTTTTAGTTCCAAGGTGCAATTCCTGCTCCGCCTTTTTCAGGACGTCAACGCCCTCTTTACTCAGTCCTTGAAAAAACACCAGCATCCTCTTGATGGAGCCCCCCTTCTGCTTTAACGCCTCCTCAAAGAGATGGAAATGCCGATGGTAGAGCCCGACAGACATAAGATAGGCATTGTTTAGTCCGCCGACCCCAAAATGGATAAAGCGTGAGGTCCTGAATCTCCTTTTGAGGTCCTCAAATGCCGCCATTGACTCTGAGAAGATCTTCTCCCTTTGAACCAGCTTCTCCTGAAAGGCGATTGAAGAACTGTAGAGTTGTTCCAGCCCCTCAAACAGAGGGGTCAGAAAACCGGAAAACAGGTCCTCGTCCGCAAGCGATTCCTTTGCCTCGATGGTCAAGGGATGGGAAGGTCCAAAGGTCTTTTCCAGGAATTGTACGGCCCCCACCTTGCCCACCAGGACCGCCAGCCCCTCGTTAAACTCCCCCTGCCCCTTCACATAGAGGGTGGTGTGGGTCATTTCGTGGAGGATGGTCTCTACCAGGTCCACGGTGGACCCCTCCAGGAGGTTCAGGGTCACTGGGTCCTGGAACCATCCCAGGGTACTGTAGGCACCGGCCAGGCCCAGGTTCACATCCAGGCCGCTTTCCAGCAGCTTCTCCTTTTCCGCCTCGGCGTTCTCCCGATCAAAAAAACCGAGATAGGGCAGATCCCCCACCACCGGAAACCACCAGGTCTTTCGGATCAGGCGATCCTTGGGTGAGGCCGACACGGTGTAGACGGGAGGCTGCCGGGACTTGAGGTACACGGTCTGGTAGTTCTCGGTCTTTTTTAGACCCAATTCCCCTTCACCAAAATCCTTGATCCGGGGAACAAGGAGGAGTCGATCCCTCTGGTGGGCGTCGAGGTTTTTGGCCTCCAGGGCCTCCTTTAGCGGAACCGAACCGGTAATGAGGCGAAACTGACCCGCTGCGACATGGAACAGATAGGTCAGATCACACCCCGTGCAAAAAACGATCAGGGCGAATAGGATACCTGTGATCCCTTTGCGGGCCCTTCCGCACCAAGGCCTTTTAACGTCTCCCAAAGTGTTTCAACCTGTTTACGGGTCTCTTTCCGTGTCTTGTCATTTCGAATCACAAAATCGGCATAACCCACCTTTTCGTCGATCGGTAACTGGGCCTTGAGGATATTGGCTGCCGCTTCCTTGCTGATCCCGTCCCTCTCAGCCAGACGCTCCACCTGCATCTCAGGCGGGATGTAGACCATCAGGACCTTGTGAAAGACGTACTGAAGATTCAACTCGATCAGCAATGGCACGACCACCTGGATGATCGATCCGGGAGCCTTCGCCGCGATCTCATCGACCTGTCTGGCCATCTCCTCATTGATGCGCGGATGCGTAAAACTCTCAAGCCTCTTTCGTTTTTCAAAGTCTGAAAAGACGATCCCTGACAGCTTCTTCCGATCGATCGTCCCATCTCCCTGGAGCACCTGTCGCCCGAAATACGCTACGATCTCATCATGAGCGGGTCTCCCCGGCTCCACGACCTGTCTCGCGATAACGTCGAGGTCTACAATGGGCGCCCCCAGTTCCTCCAGCATCTCCGCCACGGTGCTCTTTCCGCTGGCAATCCCACCCGTAACCCCCAGGAGCAGCCGATCGCCCTTTCCCCGAACCTTCTCCAGCTGACGCAGCCCGCCGTAGGACATGGGAAAGGCAGAGGCGAGATCCTGTTCTGCACCCGCATAGCTGATGGGATAGCGGATGCCCCTCCGATAGAGCACCTCCATCCCCTGCAAGGCCTTTTCCATCATGGCGGCCGGGATGGCCATTACCAGGTCCTCATCCCGGGCGTGGCCATAGCGCCGTTCCCCATAGCAGGGAATGGTCAGGGAGGGTTTACCCGTCAGGTAACACCTGGCAATGGCATCCGAGCAGGATGACTCCCCCACGCAAAAGAACTCCATGACCTCGTAGTCCTCAAACTGTAGGGAGTTGATCAGAAGCATCATCTGGGCGGGGTTGGCGTATATGAGGACAATGTCCGGCTCAAAGGGATTGTAGACCAGGGGCGCCATGGCAAGCGCCTCATATTTTCCCAGGGCCAACCGGGGAATGGAGGCCTCATATCTTTTTCCGTCCGCTTTGGTCTTGACCCACACGATACTCCGAAATGTCCCGTCCTTATTGAGCTCGGGGATATCGCAGAGGCCGATGATGGACGGGCAGGTGGGATTCATAAAATCATCCAGATCCGCCCCCACGGTCCAGTCAAAATTCCTGACAAGGGTAATCAGCTGGCACAGGGTGGACCTGTGTTTGGGCCGGCGCATAAAGGGGATCTGCTCCAGCGCTTCCTTTTTCTCCAGCATCTTAAAGGCAACCGGAAACGAGGTGAGCCGCATCAGTTGTTCCATCCGCCTGATGATCTTTTCCCAGTCGTGCCGCGCTTTCATTTTCTCTTCCCCGCTTTTTTTGTCTCTTTCTTAAAGGCGACCGGTGCATATTGGCCGCTCCTCAATGCTGCGATCAGTTCCTTTTCATCCTGAATAGCCGCTGAAAACCGTGTTGCATATACCCCGACCTCTGGCACGGCATGGGCATCGCTACCCCCTGTGACAGGAAGTCCCAGGCCCGCGGCAACCTCGCGGGCAAGACTGTTCTCCTTCTCCGTTACCTTGCCGTTGAGGACCTCCAGGGCATCCACGTGTTTGAAAAGCGGCCTTTTCATGGCCTTTTGAGGGGTAAGCCCCAGATCTCCCAGACCGAATGTCAGGAACCCCCTGAAGGGATGAACCGCAATGATAAAGCCGCCGGCCTCCTGAACCTCTTTGCTGAGATCCTCCAGCTTGATGATTCCCTGGACATCCCTTTCAAGCCCAAGGACCACCATATCCCCCTGGTCTGTGATGATTTCGTTACCCCTCAGGATAAGAAACCCGTGCCGTTGCCGAAGATCCTCCACCACCCCCGGCTCCCAAACATGGTTGTGATCGGTCAGACAGATCCCGTCGAGGCCTATCCTCTTGGCCTCTTCAACGACCTGGCCAACCGGCGCTGAACTGCAGGGGGAGGCGGGGTAAGTATGGACATGCAGGTCTATGACCATGCCGCCGGAGATCTTTTCTTTTTCCCTGACCACCCTTGAAGCCTCTTTCTCCTCGGGTTTTGCAACGGGCTTTGCATCAACCGGGCCGCCTGGGGCAACGGATTTCCGGGGGTCGGTAGCGCCTGCCAGGAAGTCTTCAAAGCTGATGGCCTTGTTTTCTCCCTTTTCCGCCTCCCATGCGGCGATCATCGCCGCCTCTTTTGCCGCATAGCAGCACTCTGCCAGGAGGTTGGCATAATGTCGGCATGACTTCCGACCGATGACCTTGTGGACCTTTTCGGAAAACCCATCTTCTTCAAGCCGGAGCCCCACCGCCTCCTCAAGGAACGCCGTGGACCTTGGGCACTCCGGGGTGGTCCAGCGGTTCCATTTCCCGTCGATGGCCACGATTTCAAGCCCCGGAATCCTTATAAAGACATCGATCTCCAGGCCGTAGATGTCATCGTCCAGGACACCATGAACCGCCAGGGTGTCGTGATCCTTTCTGAAAATGCTTACGAGCTTGTTTCGTTCATATTTCAACATATCCTTTGAACTCCTCAGATACCCCAACCCTTTACCCCTTTGAAACCCGGGGAATGGGGATTCCCCTGTCTCAGTTACAATTTTGGTAACACTTTAGCTTTTTTCAAAATCGGCAATTGGAGAGGGCAATGGGGGTTCCGTTTTGAAGGGTGTATCCCTGCCTGCGGCAGGCAGGCCTGTCTGAGACCGTTAGAGAGCGTTAAGAAATCACGGAGATCGAGGTCGCCAAAAACCATAAGACACTCCCGGAACTACTGTCTCCTATTTTTTCCTCTGGCAGGTGATTTCTTTACGCTCTCTTACGGGCGAGTTATACGCCCGAAAAACGGAACACCCATTGCCCGGCTTTTACAAAGCTAAGGTGTTACCAATTTTGAAGAAAGCGAAATTGATACCAGATACCGGTCTATTGGGTTGGCGGTTCGATACCTTCGACCAGGGAACTCCCCGGCGCAAAGGCCGCGCAGCGATTGTAGAGCCGGATATTCTCCCTGACCATTTTGCCATAGAACTCCTTGGCCTCGTCTTTGTCCTCCGGTCTGGGCGTGTTTAGCAACACATCCTTGGTAAACGACAATATGACCCCGTGACAGCACTCCTCCACCATAAAAGCCAACTGTTTGCAGTCTGTCTCTTCTCCAACAAGACCTCTGATAATCTTGAGGACACCGGGGCCGATGCGCACCCCAATCACCTTGTCAAGAGAAACCCCGGCGGCCTGGCACTCCTGCTGGGAGCTGCGAAAGACCTCAGCCCACCCACTCATTATCTCCAGGTCAGGCAACTTCACCCTGATCTCAACAAAGGCATCCGTGAGGGTGTCCTGAAGCCGGCAGGTGGACTTTATGGTCTCATTGTCTATCTGCTCGACACTGGTGCAACGGTTTCTGGAATACATTAGGACATTCGGCATAAGTATACGCTCCTGTCTCTGCAAAATAGATACCCTCTATTCCTAGTGCCTCCATAGATCCCTTGTCAAGATATCTCCACGCCTACCCCCTGTCCTCCCAAGAGAAAACCGCTTGACCCGCAATCAAAGCTTTGGCCAAATATTGACGCGCAGTAACATTTCAAAAAACAGGGGGAAAGGTGTGGCATGGGGGTCTTTTTTTCTTCCACATGCCCCCATATGACATGGCCAAGCGGCCGTCACAAAATGGCGTATCGGAAACCAACCCGATAGCCCTAAGGGGTGGCGTGAGGATACGCCATTTTGAGACGGCACTG
>CAZXCQ010000305.1:0-7387 GCA_964639275.1 uncultured Desulfobacteraceae bacterium
CAACCCCTGGCTCCAGACGGGGGAGCAACAGCGGGGCGAGTCGTGGTTACAGGCTCACCCGAGGAACTCCTGGCCCACCCGAGCGGCTCTCATACGGCGCGCTACCTCAAGAGATATCTCAATGGAGGTTGATCCCCTCCCGCCGCCTGGTCGATCCATCTGGCCTCAGGCCCTCTCACGCACCATCTGATCCATGATCTCTGAAGCGAGCCTTGCAAAAGAGGGTTGGTTGATATGAAGTTCAACCTCCTGGAGCTGGATCCGGGGGTTGAGGTCCTGTCTTAGCCTCTGGACAAATGTGTCGCTGACAATGGGATCGTATAACGGCCTCCCTCTCTGATCGGCCTCTGACCAGCCCAGGGTGGGGACGAGTACCCTTGTATTTCTGGTATCCAGATTGAGCCTTCCGGCCAACTCCCCTGCCAGCGACCGGCTCTCCTCCATACTGAGCCGGATGGCCGAGCGGAAGTCATAAAAAAAGATCTTGCGCTCCTCAAATTGATGGGGGACGTTGTTCCGGGTAAACTCGAGGACCGCACAATCCAATCCCCCCGGTATGACCAATCGGGGAATTTTGCGGCCGGGAACCGGTTTGAGCCTTTGAGGACCGATCCCGCCGCAGTACCCCCCCATGAGGTGATCTGCCAGCTCGTGGGTCCCTAGGTCCAGGATGGCGTCAAAATACCCTTCTGCCGCCAACTCCTCCATGGCCATTCCCCCGGTTCCGTTGGCATGAAACGGGACGACTTCGTACCCCATTTCCTCGAGCGACGATTTGATCTGCTCGGCCGCCCGTGTGATAAACCCAAAAAAGGTCAGGGCGATCTGTTTCTTTGCCCCGGGTGGTTCCCAGTGGCTCTGTGCCATACCGCATATGGCCGCTGCCGCCCTGTCCAGTATCTTCCCCGAGATGCTGTTTACGCCCAGGAGGTCTACAACGCTGTGTATCATGGTGATATCCTTGGTCCCCACGATCCTGGACATATCGCGCGATGCCACGGTGGAGATCATCACCTTGGGAACGCCCAGTGGAAGCACATGCATGATACCGGTCCCGATATACGTTCCGGTGCCTCCACCGGCCGAGATTATGCCGCAGATTTGGCCCTTGTTATGCAATTGTCTGATCAACCCCTGCGCCAGCGTCAAGACCCTGTGAATGGCCTTGTCACGACTCTCTGCCTCATGACCCCGCTCATTTTGGACCTTCTCGAACAGGTCGTAATCTGCCCTGAAGGGGGAGGGGGTCCGGGTTCCCACATTGATGGTCAGGCTCCGGACACCCCTTTTTTCGATACACTCTTTTAGAAAGAGATGTTCCTGACCCTTGGAGTCAAATGTCCCGACCACGACGATTGCGCCATCCTCTTTCATGATATCTTGAGCCCCTCTCATTACGTTTGATCCAGGGGAGTTCTCCTCCTCGTCTCAGCAGGTGAAGGCCCTTCACGGGATTGAGGCCCTTGGAGAGCCTTTGGGAGGCCATCAATCCGTTAGACCTCGGCCGTTCAAATCGGGTCTGTCCCCGGGGATAATGCTAAAAATATCAATATAATGGAACTGCTTTCTTTGACATTACCAGATGGCTGCCAGAGGGTCAAAAGAATTGTGCAACCTGTGCTCATCACCTGAGTCCCGAAAAAACACCTTGACGTCCGCATTCCATTGAGAGAAATAGATCATTATACCCATCGACCTGAATTTGCCCAGGATGTCAGAAAGACAACTCTCTTCTGGACAAAGCGACGGATTCTGGGATAAGTAAGAGATATTTATGGAGGGAGGTGATACAAGGCAAAGGAGAGTTGTCCCTGTTCAGGGGTTGACCGAAAACATGCGCGTATCAGGGGCGGGTCTGGGCCGTCTGGTTGTGCGTTCCCCATGAAGAAAGCCAACCCTGAACGATAAACACTGAACCCGTGAACACCCATGGCGACTTATTAACCTTTTTCGCAATTAGGAGGGGATAAAATGGAGAAAAAAATAATTGACGTTAAGAGGTTTTTTCGATTTGCAGCCTTAGCTTCGATCGCAATCTTTTTCGTCGTGGGAATAACATCCCATTCTTATGGTAAGACCCCAAAAAAGATCTTGGTGGGCGGGACGATATCGGTAACAGGACCACTGAGCAAGATCGTCGGACCTTTCAAAAAATTGGCCGATTCCTGGCAGGGACTGATCAATCAACAGGGCGGAATATGGGTGAGGGACTACAAAAAGAGGCTCCCCATACGGATGATCACCTATGATGACAAGAGTGATCAGGCCACATCCCTCAAGTACTATGAAAGACTGGTCACCGTAGACAAGGTCAACCTCCTCATCGGTCCCTTTGGAAGCCACAACTCATTTCCGGCGGCAACGGTGGCCGAAAACCACAAGATCCCCATGGTGATGGTCTGTGCCAGTGACAGAAAGCTGTTTGAACGCGATTACAAGTGGAGTGTATCGCAGCTTGATGAAGCGGATCTGGAACATGTGGGCTTTATCGAGATGGCTGCCAAATCAGGCAAGGTCAAGACGATTGCCATGATATGCGAAGACAAATTGCACTGCACGGGTTCCATGAACGGGGCGGCCAACAAGGCCAAGGAATTGGGATTGGATATCGTGATGAAGGAGGTTGTCCCGGGAGGGACCAAGGACTTTACCTCCATAATCATCAAGATCAAGGGGCTGAATCCGGATGTGGTCTTTGTGGAGGCCTTTCCCGGCTTTGAGATCCCCTTTATGAAAGAGGCCCTTGAGATGGGCCTGAGGCCCAATCAGTTTTTTAACGGTCATATTGTAGAGCCCCTGGTAAAGGTCCTCGGGAAGTACGCCGAGGACCTCTGCGGATCGGTCTACTGGGCACCCGGCTTCCGGTTTACCGGACAGCAGGACTACAAAGAGATCCTCAAGAGGACCGGGATTACCTGGCAGGCCTATATGGAGTCCTCGATCCGGATGCAGGCCTACCAGACCATAAAAGAGATGATCGAGGTGGCGGGCTGTTTGGACAGGGCAAAGCTGAACACGGCCATGCACGAGATGGTCTACATGACGGTCTCCGGCCCGGTGGAGCATCGAAAGGGCGGAATCGGTTCCACGGTCCCCTTTCCGATACAGATCCAAAACGGCCGGTTTGTGCCCGTATGGCCCAAAGAGGTCGCCACCGGTAAGTGGATTTACCCCACCAAGTGGTAAGACCCGTTAGGCGGGCGGGGCATTGGCCCCGCCCTTATTGATCTTGAAAGACCTCAACTGGATCTGCAAGTGGGGGAGTTTTTTCTTGACTCCCTGAAAACCGCCGGAGATAGATGTCTGCCTCCACCTTTTTCCAACTCCTCATCGCCGGAATCCTCCAGGGCGGGATATACGCCTTGGCCGCCTTTGGCCTCTCCCTTATCTTTGGGGTATCCAATGTGCTCAATCTGGCCCATGGGCAGTTCCTGATGTTGGGTGCCTTGGGTGTCTATCTGATCTCTTCCTTTGCACCGCTTGACCCATTTCTGATCAGCATCCTCCTGATCCCGCTTTTTTTCTTTTTTGGTGCCCTTTTTGACAGGGGTCTAATCAGGCGGCTGATGAGCCGGCTTCCTCACGAACAGGTAGAGGCGTCTATCCTGGTTACCCTCGGGGCCTCGCTGGCCATTCAGGATTTTGCCTCTTTCTTCTGGGGGTCAGAAGACAAGGGCATCGCCTATTTTCTTCCCACGATTCAGCTGGGCGACATCTTTATTTCCTCGGTAAGGCTGCTGGGGTTGGGCTTTATCATACTCCTCACCCTGGCGCTTCACCTCTACCTCAAAAAGACCTTTTTGGGAAAATCGATCAGGGCCGTAACCCAGAATCGCAGGGGGGCCTCGCTGGTCGGGATCAATGCATTCCGGATCAGTACGATAACCTTTGGAATCGGGACCGTCCTGGCCGCCTTGGCAGGGGTGTTTTATGTGATCCTCTACACCGTAAGCCCGGATATTGGGATCCCGCTCACCATCAAATATCTGTGTGTCATCGTCCTGGGCGGTCTGGGCAGTCTATACGGGACGCTTGTCGGGGGGACGATCTTGGGCCTGACAGAGGTCTTCACAAGCTATTTTAGTCCCCACTGGGGAGAGACAACGGCATTCTTGCTCCTGGTCATCATATTGCTGATCCGACCCAAGGGATTGTTTGGATAAGACACCCTGCCCCGGGGGGGCAGGATGCCAAAAGGAGCTTTCTTCACGTAACAGGGCGAGACGACAAACCATGCGCTTATCACCGCTAAAGACTATTCTTCCTGTTCTATTCGTTATCCTCGCAACACTCCCCCTGTATACAGGCTCTTACTTTATCACATTTATGATACTCCTCATTATGTATACCATCCTGGCCGAGAGTTATGACATCGTCGGTGGGCATCTCGGCTACATGAATATGGGCCATGCCTCTTTTTTTGGCATAGGGGCTTATAGCTTTGGGCTTCTCCTGAATTCGGGGCTTGGCTTACCGCTCTCCTTGCTCGTCACCACCATCATCGTCGCCGCCTTTGCTGTCCTGATCAGTTACCCGTTCTTTAGGCTCAGGGGCGCATACTTTGCACTGGCAACCTTTGGTCTGATCAAGCTGCTCGAACACCTGGCCTTTAACCTCAAGGGCCTGACCGGAGGTTCCGAAGGCCTGACCGTGGCCTCGGGCTACCGGATCATTCCGGTCTATTATATGTCCTTGATCCTGTGCGCGGCGACGATCTACGCGGTCTACAGGATATCCCGATCCAGGCTTGGACTGGCCTTTGTGGGGATCCGCGAGGATGAAGAGGTCGCCAGGGCATTTGGCATCAATACCTACCGTTATAAGACCCTCGCCCTGATCATCAGCTCAACATTCGCCGGCCTGATGGGTGGACTCTATATCTGGAACATCATATTCATCAATCCAACCGCGGTCTTTGGCCTTGAGATCGCGCTGGTGCCGATTGCCATGGCACTGCTGGGGGGTTCGGGGACCGTTATCGGCCCTATCGTGGGGGCCGTATTTATCACCCTGGTAGAGGAACTATTGTGGACCAAGGTCCCTTATCTTCACCTGGCCGTCTATGGCATGGTCATCGCCTTTGTGGGCCTCTTTATGCCCGGCGGATTGGTCAGGACAAAGACAGCCAAAAACCTGCTCGGCAGGTTGGGCCGCAAGGAGGAATAAGACGGTGTCTCTTCTTGAGACAAAAAAGGTGAGCAAGTTCTTTAAAGGTCTTACCGCCCTCCACGATATCGACTTTGGTGTTGAGGAAGGTACGATTACAGGTCTTATCGGTCCCAATGGTGCCGGGAAAACCACTCTCTTTAATGTGATCTCCGGGGAATTTCTGCCAAGCAAGGGGACCATCATCTTTAATGGCCAAGACATCACCCGTCTCAGTCCCGACCGCATATGCCGGATGGGTATCACCCGTACCTACCAGCTGGTCCGACCTTTTCTGGGGCTGAGTGTCCTCCAAAACGTGTTGATCGGGATCTATTTTGGCCGTACCGGTAAGATCTCAAAGGAGGCGGCAGAGGAGGAGGCCCGGGAATTGACAGATTTCATGGGCCTTTCGGACAAGATAGGCTATAAGGCCATCCAGTTGATTCCGGTGGAGCGGAAACGCTTGGAGATCGCCAGGGCCCTGGCGACCCGACCCCGTCTGATGTTGCTGGACGAGGTGGTGGCAGGGCTAAATCCCGCCGAGACCGGCCGGATCATGGAATCGGTCCGGGAGATTAGAAAAAACGGGGTAACCATCGTGATGATCGAGCATGTCATGAAGGCGGTGATGGGCCTCTCCGACAAGGTGGTGGTATTACACCATGGGGTAAAGATCGCCGAGGGGTCACCCGAGAGTGTCTCGATGGACCCCGAGGTCATCAAGGCCTATCTGGGGGAGGGGAAAGGGAGCGACATGGGTTTAAGCAAGGGCAGGGGATCAAGTGCTTGAAGTTCAAGAAATTTCTGCGGCCTATGGCGACATCCCGGTCCTGACCCGGGTCTCCCTAATGGTCAAGGGGGGGGAGATCGTCACGCTGATCGGCTCCAATGGCGCCGGGAAGACCACAACCCTCAATACCATCTCCGGCGTGATGGGGGCGAGGGAGGGGGGTATCATCCTTGATAAGGAGCACATAGAAGGGTTGCCCCCCCACCGGATCATCGAACTGGGGGTGACCCAGATCCCGGAGGGGAGGGAGCTTTTTCCGGATATGACCGTCCTCGAAAACCTCCAGCTGGGGGCCTACCTTCCCCGGGCCAGGGCGCGATTGCGGGAAAGCCTGGAGTGGGTCTACCAGCTCTTTCCCATCCTAAAGGGACGGGGGTCCCAACTGGCAGGGACCTTGAGCGGTGGCGAACAGCAGATGGTGGCCATCGCCCGCGGACTGATGACCCGGCCCAAACTCCTGATGCTGGATGAACCTTCCCTGGGACTGGCACCCCTCGTGGTTCAAGAACTTTTCAAGGTCATCACGGATATCAACAGGAATCAGGTGGATATCCTCCTTGTGGAACAGGATGTCCATCAGGCCCTCGAGATCGCCCACCGCGCCTATCTGATCGAGACCGGGAGGATCGTGATGGAAGGCGAAACCAGGGATTTCCTTTCAAGCGACTATGTGCGAGAGTCCTATCTCGGCATCTAGTTACGACGAGAAACCAACCATAAAGGCAACAAGCCCTCGCTACCCTCTATACTCCCTGGCCCAACACATGGGCGTAGATCACTCATTCCTTAAAAAACCTTGACTTGTATATTATTGTCATATACACTTAAGGTCAATGGAAGAGCTATTTGAAAAATTCTCAGGCTTTCAGTGGGATGGAGGGAATATAGACAAGAACCTCATCAAACATAATGTGAAAAACTGGGAATGCGAACAGGTGTTTTTTAACAGACCTCTTGTCGTCCTTGATGATCCAAGGCATTCTGTTTCTGAAAAACGATGGGCTGCTTTTGGGAAGACAGATGCAAATCGTTTTCTTGCCATCATGTTTACCAAGAGGAATAACTTGATTAGAATAATCTCTGCCAGGGATATGAATAAAAGAGAGAGGAAATTTTACGATGAAAAAGGATAAAATTATTCCAGACTTTAAGGATGAAGATGAGGAGAGAGAGTTCTGGGCGACCCATTCTCCTCTTGATTATTTTGATATTAAAGATTTCAAGAGAGCGACTTTTCCCAGACTAAAGCCATCGGTAAAGTCGATCTCGATTCGACTTCCAGAGGATATGCTGGCGGAACTAAAGACCCTTGCAAACAAAAAAGATGTCCCCTACCAGAGCCTGGCAAAGATCTACCTCGCAAGACAAATTTCTTTGGAGCGTGGATCACTACATATGGATTCCAGGAAGAGGGGGCACAAAGTCCATGCCCAACATCAGCATGAACAA
>CAZXCQ010000306.1:0-7306 GCA_964639275.1 uncultured Desulfobacteraceae bacterium
GGTCCTGGTTGAGGTCTTCCTCAAACACCAAAGTGACGGTCCGCTTATCCGGGCTGAGCCCCACCTCCCTGATCCTGAGCTTTATATCAGGGTCCGGTTCTTCATAGACCGTATAGTTGCTGGTGTCTTTGGCCCATCCCTCGTCAACCGGCCCGGCAAAGGTAATGATAATCCGATTGGTGTCTTTGATAGCCGTCTTTTTGACAAAACTGTGTTACTTTCCTCAAGCGCTTAGAAATAAGATGCATATCAGGAGCATTGGGCCTAAGGCGATAGCGAGGTATCTGCGCGTCTCCATCTTCATGGCGCTTTAGCCCTTCTTTCTCCGATTAAAAACCAGCTCTATATAGTTGAACAGGGCCATCATAAACCCCACGCAAAAGAAACCGGCGGCCGGCAGGACAAAAAAGAGGAGCGGCCGGAATCCCAGGACATCGTACCCGAAAATGGTGCCCATGCCCAGCAGTTCCCTGACGAAACCCAGTGCCATCATGCCAAACATAAACCCGAGTCCCATCCCCAGGCCGTCCCAAAAAGAGGAGTTTACCGAATTCTTGCAGGCAAAGGTCTCCAGGCGCATGGTGATTATGGCAAAGGCCACAATCAGCTTGACAAAGATCCCCATCTGCTTATAGGCCACCGGGACGTAAGCCGCCAGGACCAGGTCAATGACGGTAACCCAGGTGGCGATCGTCAGGGTATAGGTGGGGATCCGGATGCGGGGGTGGATGTAGTCCTTGATGGCGGCAATGGTGCAACTGGAAAAGACCTGCACGAAGAGGACGGCTACCCCGAGCAGGAGGCCATTCATGACGGTGGTGCTGATCCCGACGGCCGGGCACATGGAGAGGGCAAGACGAAAGATCGGGTTTTCGTTCAATATGCCGTTAAAGAATAGCTGGGGATTTGTCTTTGTGGTCGCGGGCAATCTCTTCCCCCTCGCTAAAAGGCCACCGGGACGTGCTGGCGTTCAATGATATTATCCAGGATGTTGATCCGATAGGCAAACCTGTTGATCATATTCTTTACGCCGTCGGTCACGGCCTTGCTGGAGATGGTTGCGCCGGTAAGGGCGTAGATATCCCGGTCCTGATACTTGGTCCTGATGCTATCGACTACCCCTTTGGATAAGGGTTCTCCCTTATCGGATTCCAGATATCTCTTATATTCTTCCGGGAGGGGCTCCTTGGTGACCGTCAGCGTCTTGACCTTTTCAAAGGACTTTCCCTTAAACTGGTTCTTGAAATAGTCCTGTTCGATCTCTCCTCCCAGACCGGGGTCTTCTTCATGTTCGGTGATATCCAGACCGATGATGGTAAAGGTGGGATCCAGGGCCAACATGACGTGGATAAAGGTCTTAAACCCCGGGAACTCCCCGGGCAGGAGATAGGCCAGGCGCCTGTCTCCCAGCTTGGCAATGATCGTGGAGTCGACATAGAAAAATTTCTTGGGGGGTCTTAACACGGAACTCAGCGCGGCCTTGCGCTCCGGGGGTTCAGAGACCGCCTCAGGTGAAATATCCAGTCGTTTTCGGTCAACAAATTGCCCGGAAAGATCAATGATCACCAGCTCATAGGCCTCCTTGCCGTCTGCCCCCACGGGCACCATATAGCCCAGGGTCTTTGTCTCGCCCTCTTCAATGATGTAGCGATAGATGGCGTAGAATCTCAGGTCGGATGGGGCAGGATTGGCCTTGCCGTATCCCAGCAGTCCGAGCATGGTCTCCTGGATATTGAGCTGCTCATTGTGCCTCTTTGCCTTGTCGGTGATGGTAAAGACCGAACCCATTACCAGGGCCGCGATCAGACACGAGATGGTGAGGGCAAAGGTTATCCGGATGACTTCTCTCATTTGACAGCACCTTTTTCCGGGGCAAAACGCCTGGGGCGAAACCAACCCTCGAGGGCCGGACTGAGCGGATTCATGAGCAATATGGCATAACAGATCCCTTCCGGATACCCCCCCTTGAGGCGGATAAGGACGGTCAGGGCACCGATCCCTGCCCCGAAAATGAGCTTGCCCCCAGGCCGGCTCGGCGAGGTCACATAATCGGTGGCCATAAAAAACGCCCCGAGCATGACCCCACCTGAGAGAACGGCGAGCAGGGGACTGCCCGTAAACAATCTCTCCCCGCCAAATACCCAGGTGAGGAGCGCAATGGTTGCGATGATCGATACCGGGATATGCCAGGTGATATATCGCTTATAAAGGAGGTAGAGACCCCCGATTACGAGCAGGAGCGCGGAAGTCTCCCCAATACACCCCGGCCGCCACCCGACAAAGAAGTTGCCATAGATGGTAGACATGGAGCCAAATTTTTCAATCACGGCCTGGATACCATAATGCTTGAGCACATACAGGGGGGTGGCCGTTGAGATCGCATCGACCCCGGGCCCCATATACTTGAAGATGGAGACGTCCCGGATGGGGGGGAGCCAGGCAGACGTCATGGCCACGGGGAATGTGGCAACCAGGAAGGCCCTGCCGATCAGGGCGGGGTTGAATATATTTGATCCGAGTCCGCCCAGGAGGTGTTTGGCCACGTAGATGGCCATGACGGCCCCCAGCACGGGTATCCAATAGGGGACCCCGGGCGGGATGATGTAGGCCAAGAGGAGCCCTGTTATGACGGCGCTTCCGTCCCGGATTGTGACAGGGCGATGCAAGAGCCTCTGGGTGACGGCCTCGGTGGCCACACAGGCCCCCACGCTTACCGCTGTGATGATAAGGGTCTGGAAGCCAAAGACAAAGACCGAGAGAACGAGGGGCGGGATAAGACAGCCCACAACGGTCCACATGATCCTTTCAACCGACTCCCTGCTCTTTATGTGGGGAGATATAGAGACGGTCCATAACGGGGCTTCGCTCAGAGGAAGCGGGCTTTCATTTGCTTGTTCCTTGATGGCGTCAGTCCTCCATAGCACTATTTCTTGACCTTCATCTTGGCCAGGCGAATAAACTGGACCAGTGGCCGTTTGGCCGGGCAGGTGTAGGCGCAACAGCCGCATTCAAAACACTCAAAAAGACCAAACCGCGATGTCTCTTCGGCACGCCCCGCCTCCACATAGATGCCGATCTCATTGGGAGAGAGTCCCATGGGGCAGGCATCCAGGCACCATCCGCAACGGATACACTGACCATGGGGATGGGTGTCGATTTCATCATCTGTCAAGAAAATAACGCCGGATGTGGTCTTGATGATCGGGATATCCAGCGTGGGTATGGCAAACCCCATCATGGGACCGCCCATCACCACCTTGGCCAGTTCAGGCCTTGTCCCGCCCAGGAACGATACGATATCCAAGAGCCGGGTCCCAATCCGGACCAACAGGTTGGCCGGCCTTGCAATGCCCCGGCCCGATATGGTCACGACCTTTTCGTAAAGGGGCTTTCCCAGGACCACGGCATCATAGATGGCCCGGGCAGTACCCACATTCTGGACAATTACCCCCACATCAAAGGGCAGTCCAAACCCCGGGACACGTCTGCCGGTGATACTTTCAATAAGCTGCTTTTCCGACCCCTGGGGATATTTGACCTTTAGGGGATCGATGGATATGCGAAAACCGTTGGAAGAGACCTGAGCCGAGACCCTTTTCATCTCCGCTATGGCGTCCGCCTTGTTTGCCTCTATTCCGATCCGGCATTCCCTTATGCCAAGGACAGTCAGGATGATCTTGGCCCCTTCGATGACCTCTTGAGCCTGTTCCAGCATCAGACGATGGTCGGTGGTGAGATAGGGTTCGCACTCGGCCCCGTTGAGGACGAGGGTGTCCACCCTGGCCTCGGGCGGCGGGGAGAGCTTTACATGGGTGGGAAAACCGGCCCCCCCGATTCCGACAATCCCGGCGCCCTTGATCCTCCCGAGGAGGTCTTCTCTTGAGAGGCCTGTCCAGCTGGAGCGGGGATTCACCCGGGGCCTGGCCTCCGGGTCGGTCTCAATAACAATGGATGGGGAACTGACCGATACAGGGTGGGCAGAGGCGGCGATGTTTTTTATCTTTCCCGAAACGCTCGCATGGATACTCGCCCCAAGGCCTGCCTTCACCTCTCCGATCAGGTCCCCTTCCGTGACCTGATCCTTTTTCTTGACCAGGGGTTCACAGGGTGCACCAAAGTGCTGGCTCAGGAGGATTTCCACCTCCTGGGGGATCGGGAGCGTTTCAATGGGCAGGTGCTCGGTGAGTTCCTTTGATTCGCGGGGGTGTACACCCCCCTTCGGAAATGTCAGCAATGCTTCGCTCATTTCGTAGATAAGGGCTGGGGCAGTATTTCGGCATCAGATTGAGTTTGGGCCAATCAATAATAAAGACACCCGGCCAATGTCAAGACATTTCTCTGAACAGTTCCCTTGCCCGTACAATGTCCTGACCGATCTGCTCTGCCAGCTCCTTTGGTGAGCCAAATGTCTTTTCGTCCCTCAGCCGCTCGATAAAATCCAGCATGATGGTCTTGCCAAGGAGGTCTCTTGAGAGATCCAGGATATGGGTCTCCACGGAAAAGACCCCCTCTCCGAAGGTGGGGTTGTATCCGATATTGGTCAGGCCGTAATAGGTTTGGTCATCAATATGGACCTTCACGGCATAGACCCCCCTTTTGGGTATCAATTCGTCAACAAGATCGAGGTTGGCGGTGGAGAAACCGAGAAGCCTGTCCCCCCTGTTCTTCCCCCTGACCACGGTGCCGCTGACCTGGTAGTCCCTGCCGAGTAACTCCTTTGCCTCTTTGAGGTTTCCATCCCGGATCATATTCCGGATCGAGGTGCTGGAGACCAGGGTATGGTTGATACGGACCGGGTCCATGACATGCACCTCAAAACCGAGGTGGTTTCCCATCTCTTTCAACAGCTCAATGTTTCCCTCCCGGCCGCGTCCGAAGGTATAGTCATACCCCACCACGAGCTCCTTGATCCCGATCTTGTCAAGCAGGATATCCTTGACAAAGTCCCTGGCAGAGATGGCGGCAAATTCCCTTGTAAAAGGGATACAAAAGATGACGTCAATCCCGGTCTCCTCTATGAGCCTCAATTTCTGGCGCGTTGGGGTGATCAGCGGGGGGCCGTTCCCTTCCATCATCACCTTTATGGGATGAGGCTCAAAGGTCATGACGGCCGATTGGCCCTTTATGCTCCTGGCCCGCTCCTTTACCTTATCAAAAAGGGCCAGGTGACCCTTGTGCATTCCGTCAAAATTGCCGATGGTCAAGACAGGGTTTGTAAGCGGTTCTCCCAATTGGTCTAGGTCAGATATAAAGGTCATGGGTCAATCAATTCTCCTGGGACATTGCTCAACAGCGGTAGAAATTGGAAAACACCCGGATCGTTTGTCGTGGGTACCCCCGTCGGCTTTCCGGACCGATCCGGTAGATATTTTGGCCCATAAATTGTACCGAACAGCCCGTAACGATTTCAGACACCCAAAAGGCCAAAATGGGCCTTTACAGAATACGGGGTTGACAATATCTTTGCGGTAATATAATCTTTCAGATCAAATAGATCAACCCCATTTGCCAGCCGAAGTGGCGGAACTGGTAGACGCGCTAGGTTCAGGGTCTAGTGGGCGCAGGCCTGTGGGGGTTCGAGTCCCCCCTTCGGCACCACGATGATTGAAAGGGGTTGGCCCAACAGGGCCGACCCCATTTTCGTGGCATCATCCTGGCCACAGGGTCTCCCTCTCAAGACCTGGTTTGCCCTCACCCAGAACTCATTGATCCCCTGTGCGTCCCCTATCTACTTATATTTCTGCTCCTATTCGTTGAAAAGGGACATTATGGCTTACTTCACCGACGCCAATTCCTCATTTGCTTGTTTAAGATAGACGTCAGCGTCACATTTCTCGAAAAGACGCATCGCTTCCGAAAAACATTCACGGGCCTTTTCGTTTCGTTTTTTCGCTTTGTATAATCGACCTAGACCCAGAAGGGCTTCACCAAGTTCCCCTTTTGCTCCCATTTCTCTAAAAAGCGCAATGGATTTATTGAAATGTTCTTCCGCCTTTTTTTCTGCAAATGGGGCGTTTTTGACTATGAAGCCGATGTTCTTGGCCAGGGTCGATAAACCAGGCGAAGGTCCTGTTATAAACTGGGTATATACCAGCCCCAGAATAAACTCTGATAGGCCATAAAATATTCTAATATTATTTTTCAGCAGGACCGCTTGCATCTCTTCAAACCTTTTAAATCCCTCCTTCATATGGCCTTTCGCAATTAGAATAGCCGAAAGGAACATTTGGGCTAGTGACGTAAACAATCCTATTCCGCGTTTCTCAGAAAAATCTAAAAGTGATTTGAGGACGTCTTCCGCCTCCTGAAGCCGACCATCCATAAAATAGGAGATACCTAAATTCGGTTTTGCAAACTGGGCATAAAAAGGGTCTAATGCAGCTTCAACAGCCCTTTCGCCTTCTTTTCGACATAATGCCATATCCCCCTTTTTCATGTGCCCAAATGCATTCACCCAATGTCCGAAGACCTTACTTCTACTATTTGAGGTTTTTTCGCCATAATCCAGGAGACGTTTTGCCCCCTCAAAAACCTTTTTTGTATTCCTTTGCCATACATATACCCAGCATATTCCTCCGAGAGATTTAAAAAAGAGGTATTGATCGGAAGGGAAGGATTTCGCGATTTCCTGCGCCCGCTTTCCATAAGCCATCCCTTCTTCGAAAAGTCCCAAAGATGCACACGTATAGGGAAGCCACGTACAGGCATAACCCACGACTTTCTGGTCGCCGGCCCGCTCCCCGAGCGCCAATGCGCTGCGCAGGTAATCATAAGAATCTTTTTGTGGGCCGGCTAAATAGTTGGCAATTCCGAGCCATGCATAAAACATCCCGAGCCTTGCCTCGTCACCCAAGGACTCTACGAGAGCCTTGTGAGATTCGAAAAGACTGATAAATGCTTTTATATCCCCCAAAGAATAGAAGACGTATCCCCAACTATTCAACATGTCGATGAGTAACTTTTTTTCTTCCTCTGTTTTGTCCTCTTTGGATCCAAGTATATCATATGCTTTCGTGTAGTATTCGTGGGCCTCTTCCACGGCGTACCTGGCAAGACTCTTTTCTCCGGCCTTCACCAGGTACTCGACGGCCTTGTTCACAGACTTGCCCAGCACAAAATGATAGGCCAAGGTCTCGAAAAATTCCGAAAGTCGATTTTCAAACAGGCGTTCCATGACCCGGGCAACCTGTTCGTGAATATCCTGCCGCTCTCTCTTGAGAAGACCATTGTAGACGACCTCCTGGGTGAGCGGGTGCTTGAACATATACTCCAGGTCCGGCTCAAATGAACGGGTTCGAATCAGGTC
>CAZXCQ010000307.1:0-7279 GCA_964639275.1 uncultured Desulfobacteraceae bacterium
ACGAGTTATACACCCTTCAAAACGGAATCCCCATACCCCGGGTTTCAAAAGGCTAAAGTGTTACAAGAAACCTAAAGTGGTACGCCCTCCAACGTGAGGGAATAGAGGTCAAAACCAAAAACCCATAATCAGCGAGGAAGAAAAGATGCGCCCACTGGATGGAATAAGGGTGATTGAAATGGCGGGTCTGGCCCCATCGCCCTACTGCGGAATGATCCTGTCCGACTTTGGGGCCGATGTGGTGATCGTGGACAGGTTGTCAAAGGGCGGGCCTGAGATACCCAATATCATGTCCAGGAATCCCTTTAACCGGGGCAAACGATCCATGCGGATCAATCTAAAGACCGACCAGGGCGTTGCCATTGTGAAGGACATGATCCGTGGGTCAGACGTGCTGATAGAGCCTTACAGACCCGGGGTAATGGAATCTCTCGGGCTGGGGCCGGATGAGGCATTGGCACTGAACCAGCGATTGATATATGCCCGTCTTACCGGATGGGGTCAGGAAGGACCCTATGCCAGCATGGCGGGTCACGATATCAACTATATCGCCCTATCCGGGGCACTGTCGCTGTTTCGGCGAAAGGGGGAAAAGCCGCTCCCCCCCTGTAACCTCTTGGGGGATTTTGCAGGCGGCGGGATGCTTTGTGCCATGGGGGTCTTGCTCGCGCTGGTGGAAAGGAGCCGATCAGGAAAGGGACAGGTCGTGGATGCGGCCATGGTGGATGGCGCAGCCAATATCTCCACCCTCTTCTACGGCCTGCTGGCACATCATCTCATGACCCTTGATATCGGGACCAATATGCTGGATAGCGGCGCTCCTTATTACCAGACCTACGAGACATCCGATGGCAGGTTTATGTCGGTGGGCGCTATCGAGGCCAGGTTCTATGCCGAGCTCCTGGAGGGGCTGGGTATAGATCCGTCATCGCTTCCCCAACAGCATGACATGCAGAAATGGCCGGAGATGACGAAGCGGTTCGCAGGTGTCTTTAGGACCAAGACCCGTGATGAATGGAGCGCGATCTTTGAAGGAAAGGATGCCTGCGTGGCCCCCGTACTGGACCTTGACGAGGTGGAAAGGCACCCGCATAACATAAAAAGAGAGCTTTTGGTCACCGTTGACGGCGTGCTCCAGCCCGCACCGGCCCCCAGGCTTTCCAGGACCCCGGGCAGGGCCACAGAGGCGGCCGGCCCGAGGGGTTCAAATACGCGGGAGATCCTTTCGTCGCTGCGGTATTCCACCGAAAAGATGGAGGCATTGTTCAAAGAGGAGATCGTCGAATAGGCATCCGCCACACCAGAATCCATTCACCCCCCCGCGTCTTTGAGAAGTTACCTGGATTCTTGCTTTTCACGGAGGGTGCGGCGAAGAAACTTGCCGGTCAATGTCTTTGGGATTTCAGGGACGATTTCCACCTGACGCGGGTACTTGTATGCGGCCATACGCTCCCGGCAAAATCCAATAATCTCTTCCGGCGTTACAGAACCATCCCTCCCTTCCTTTAGAGCCACGAAGGCCTTAACGGTCTCCCCTCGATAGGCATCTGGAACGCCCACAACAGCGGCCTCCTTTACCGCCGGGTGCTGGTAGATCACGTCCTCCACATCACGCGGCCAGACCTTGTAACCGGATGCCACGATCATGTCCTTTTTCCGATCCACCACATAGAACCACCCATCCTCATCCATCTTACCCACGTCGCCGGTATAGAGCCATCCGTCCCTGATGGCATGTCTGGTCTCTTCCTCCTTTTGCCAGTATCCGGGGATTACGATGGGCCCGGAATCGACAATCTCGCCCACCTCGCCAGGGGGCAGTTCTCTGGTGCCCTCCTCCAGGTCCATTATCTTCATGACGCAGTTGGGGACGGGGACACCCACAGAGAGTGCCCCGCTCTCCGCATCTACCGGGGCCCTTTTCCCCAGGGGCACGATATGGGAGGGGGAGTTGGTCTCTGTCATGCCATAGACATTGTAAAGATAAAGCCCGGTCGACTCTCTAAACTGCTTTACAATGGCCTCCGAGACCGGGGCCCCCCCGCTATATGCCTTGACAAAGCTGGAGAGGTCTCTCTTCTCGAAGTCCGGATGGTTCATCAACGCGATGTATACCGTAATTGCGGCAACGCTCATGGTAACCTTCCAGCGTTCGATGAGGCGGAGCGTCTCGGCGGGATCAAATCGGTAGTAGAGGACAACAGGGATACCGGCCAGGGCGGCTATGGCCAGATGGGCCACCTCTCCCGTCACATGGAACAGGGGGGCGACCCCCAGGACCACATCTTTGTCGTCAATCTGTTGGAGTGTCCTGTAGACCCTTGCATTAAAGGCGATGTTTCCATGGGTATTCATCGCGCCCTTTGGGGGCCCTGTTGTACCGGAGGTGTAAGTCAGATAGGCAACATCGTCCGGGGTAAGGCCCGGGTCCTTTACAGTTTTGGCCTTGTGGGTCTTTATAAGGTCAGACATATCCAGGGCACCGCTCACCTGGACCTTGTCTGTTCCTCTTAGCATAGGCGGGCGGGCACCATCTTGCGGAAGCATGTCGAGGGCAGAGGTCGTAATGACCTGCTCAACCGGTGTCTTTTTCAAAAACGATAGATCCAGCCCGCTTGCAACCTCATCGAGGGCGAAAAAGATCTTGGCCCCCGAGTCCTGGCAAAAATAGGTCAGCTCCTTTTCCTTATACATGGGATTCAGTGGTACCACGATGGCGCCAATCTTCCATGCGGCATACGTGGCCACAAGAAACTGGGGCACGTTTTGAAGATCTGTGACCATCCGGTCTCCCTTTTCAAGCCCCAGGTCCTGAAAGGCAGCGGCCAGGCCCTCAGAGACCCGGTCTATCTCTCCATAGGATATGGCGTGATCAAAATAGTATACCGCAGGGGCCTCCGGTCGGCTGGCCGCAGAGGTCTTGAAATCACCTATGGCAGTATCCGGTGTGATTTCAAGGTCGTGAGGCACCCACTCGGGATAGTTTTTTAACCATGGTCTTTTTTCATATATCGATTCCATTTTTCTCCCTCTTCCTCTCCCGTTGGATCGTCAATCGTTTCCTATTCGCCATCAGCAGGCGGTCCAGCCCCCATCAATATAGATGGTCTGCCCGGTAATAAAGTCGGATGCCGGAGATGCCAGGAAGATGACAATCCCTTCCAGCTCCGGTAGGTGGCCCCATCGGCCCATGGGTGTCCGCTGATTTATAAAATTAAATCTCTCGGGGTCGTTTCGGATCTGAGCGACCATTTCGGTCTCAAAGTAGGTGGGTCCTATCGCATTGACCCTGACCCCGCCTTTGGCCCATTCGATGGCCATGATCTTTGTCATCTGGTCCACTCCCCCTTTGGAAGAGGCATAGGCCAACTGGTGGGGGAGGCCTATCTTTCCCAGGATCGAACTCATGTTGATTACCTTCCCGTATCCCCGTTCAAGCATCTGGGGCACCACGGCCTGCGCCACCAGGAAATACCCTTTGAGATTGATGTTGATAATCTTGTCCCACTCCTCCTCGGGGTACTCCAGCACGGAGACCCTGTAATTGGTACCGGCATTGTTCACAAGGATATCGACCTTTCCAAAATGCGCCATGATTTGGTCAAACCCACGGCGGATGCTCTCCTTGGACGTGACCTCCAGGCTAAACCCCGCAGAGTTTCTCCCCAGGTCCTGGATGGCTGATGGGACCCTCTCGAGGTCGGCCTTGTTACGGCCACAAACGGCCACATCCGCGCCGGCCTTGGCCAGGGCCATGGCCGTCGCCTCGCCCATACCGCGGGTGCTCCCGGTCACCATGGCCACCTTTCCTTCAAGATCAAATATCTCCAATGCCATTTTTCCTCCTTTGGAAATGCTGTTGCCTTAATCAGTTCCGGGTTGAATTCTGGACCCCCAGAACACGTTGAAGCGCGCGTGACGCCAGTTTATGAGCATCTCAGCCAGGTCTTCCGTGATTTTTCCCTTCTTGCTTTTACCTCGGTCTGTGCTTGTCCATAAAAGCCCCGGCTGCCTTCTGGGCGAGCGTGCTATTGGGGCTCAGCCAGAATCCCAGGTGCGAACCCTCCTCGATCCAGAATCGCTCGGCGCCTTCGATATGTTCATAGGCGTAAACGCCGTCATAGAACTTGACATCCGAGTCGTGGGTGCCGTGAAGAATCATGGTTGGACATTTAACCTGTTCCAACGGCAGGTGTGTGTATTCCCGGTACTGTGCAATATCGTTGTCAGTGCCCGGCTTGCGGAGTTTGTAGGGACGCATGGTCGCCATAAAGGCCTCCGTGAAGTGCAGGGCCTTTTCGTTTCCAAGCACATAGTCGATATGCTTTTTCATCTGTTCTTTGGTGAAGTATGATTCGGATTGAAAGATGCTCTTTAACATCGCGTCAGGCTTGATCTCACCGATTTTCTCGATGATTTTTTGTCCAAAATCGCTTAAAAAGATGGCCTGGGTGATGGGTCCGGCGGTTTCCGGCATATCGTAATAGCCGCTGACCCCGTCAATCACCATAAGGCCCCAGACCCTGTCCGGGTGACGCATAGCGAACATGTAGGCCGGCGGGCCTCCCGCAGAGGCGCCCATCGGCATCACCTTTTCGATGCCAAGCACGTCCAGTAGCGCGGCAAGGGCGTCCGCCTGCTGCTCCATGGTTTCGCCCACTTCCAGAGGCGTGCCCAGGTACCCGGGCCGTGAAGGAGACAGGATGCGATATCGCTTGGTGTCTATCCAGCCGGCCATCACACGACCCTGGTCCAATCCGCCGATGCCTCCGTGAACGGACATCACCAGCGGACCGTCCCCCTGGGTCAGGTCGAACTCGACATCTCCGGCGGAGGTCTTTGCTATTTTTGGTTCAATGGTGATTCCTGTCAGTACTTCTTTTGGTTCCATTACCGGTGACTGAAATATCTTTTCCATGTGACAACATCCTTTCTGATTCCCCGTAAGGATTTATTTTTGCTGGAGATAATCATGGGCGACTGTGCCAAAGCCCAGGGTCGAATCAACTTCCATGAAGCAGGCGTTCAACACCTGTAAAACCGGCAGATTTCCCAATGGGTCGGAAGAGATTGAACGTAATTGTACAGTCCCTTCCGCAGGACGAAACCGGGTTATTTTTAGCTCGCCAGACTGAATTCTGATCAGTCTCCAGACGTCCGCCTCACCTTTCCGGTCCACCGCAGGGATGTACTTGACGTTGAAAAAACTTCGCGCCGGCACGGGCGGTGCGAACGCCAGGGCTGGCCCGAGCTGAAGCTCCATTTCGATGATCTTTACTCCATCACGGCTGACCTCGCCTCTTGCCCGGTCGTCCTCCACCACGGATTTCACATCCGCATCTATCTTGGCATAACCGTAGATTTCGCGCCCAGCCAGGATGGCGGTGACGTTGTCCAAATAGAGAACCGGGACATAGTCACCCTCTTCTTCTTCCAGTTTTACCGGAATGGACAGGGCCGCCTCTCCATAGGTCATCTCCAGAGGTACAACGAGCTTCTGCACCCCCACAACGACGCTCATGACGCCTTCGGGAAACGGTTTCAGAGGCGGCGGGACGAGGGATTTAATCGCATCCGGGTCCGTGCTGACTGTCATAGCGAGGGACTGGCTTCCCCGGTACGTGAAAGGGGGGGACTGGTAATGTCTGGACCGGTAATCGAGGGTCGTGCCTGAGTACACAGTTTGCTCCCTTTATATCCGTTATTTCGCTTTAAACGGAGGTCCGCTCAGGAAGCCGCCGTCTACCACCAGGGAATGTCCCATGATATACGATGCACCATCGGAGCAAAGCCAGACCGCGGCCGCGGCCACTTCTTCGGGATTGCCGATCCTGTCCGCCGCTATCCGTCCCATCACCCATGCCTTTATTCCGGCGTCACTGTCCAAACCGGCAGACATGGGGGTGGCTATGATCCCGGGCGAAACCGCATTCACGCGGATTCCATACGCGGCATATTGAAGGGCGGCCGATTGGGTCAGTCCAAGGATGCCGTGTTTGGAGGCGGTGTAAACCGGAGAGAAGACGTCCCCCTGATGGCCGGCAATGGACGCTGTGTTGACAATGGCCCCGCCGCCGCGCTTGATCATCTCCGGGATCTCATATTTCATGCACAGCCATACCCCTTTGAGGTTGATGCCGATCACCTTGTTCCAGAGTTCCTCGCTGATTTCATGCAGGGCGCCCCCCAGAGATATGCCGGCGTTGTTAAAGGCCAGATCCACACCGCCAAAACTCGCCACCCCCGCCTTCACCATGGCTTCGACGTCATCGTATTTGGACACATCGACCGGGACGAAAATAGCGCGGCCTCCGTCTTTTTCGATCTGGTGGGCGGTTTCTTCCCCGCCTTCCCTGTTCATATCGGCCACCACAACCTTTGCCCCGTTCTTGCCGAACAGCTTCGCGGCGGCCCTGCCAATGCCCGAACCTGCTCCCGTCACAATGGCCACCCGCGATTCAATGCCTTTCATGAGATCCTCCTTCAGTTTGATTGGGGGTGGACAGCCCCCACGCCGGGACGTACAGGTGATCGCTTCCCGGCTGCAACACCACCCCAGCCTTAGGCTAGCTCAGACGTTCAATGAATCCCCGCTCCAAAATCAGGTGAGGTAAGGCGATAAGAACTTCCTTTCTTTGGGCCGGAGCATAGGTGATTTCGCCTTGTGGGTCAACGAAAATCTGACCGTCCTTGTGTGGCATCGGGTCACATCTTGATTTGGGAATTGCGTGGCAACATGGTGTTTTATACATGACCTGATCGAGGGAGCAGGAAATATAGCGAGACCCTGGAGAATCCAATATGATGGTGCATATTACCATGTCCTTTCGCGAGGCCGCACCGGGAGGTCCCACAGCAAAGGCGGGGTAGTTGGGAGAATAAATGCGGAAGCGGTCCTGGAACAGGCTTCCGGATTAACCCATTTTCCTGTAGAGCGGTTTAAGAGAAAGGGGCGCGTTTACGGAGAAGATAAGGAGAAAAGGGACCTCTTGCTGTTTTTTCTGGGGGAAAGGGGGGCTTTAGAAAACGTCATAAAGATCTATTGGGGTATGGGGGTGAAATATTTATAATTGTCGATTGATGACTGAAAAATAAAGAAGGTGATCGGGTCTATTTGTTGAATATTACAAACAAATCTTGGCATGATTCTAGAACACCATGATTTGCAGAAGAAGTTATGGATTGAAGGATATTATAAAAGGTGTTGCTTCGGGCTTTTTGTATCTGCGATTCAGACAGTAGAGGGTCTACCAGGGCGGCTCACCTTTGACAGCCGTAA
>CAZXCQ010000308.1:0-7273 GCA_964639275.1 uncultured Desulfobacteraceae bacterium
CACGGGTTCAGAGGTTCAGGGGTTCAAAGGTTGTATTCTCATCACCATACGTCATGATGTAAACGTTTTGTTCAGGAAAACTGTGCTTTGGTATATCCACACCAAACCTGGAATAGGCACTTTGCAATGATGTTAAAATCCCTATTCTTTACAAGAACTTCAAGGTTCCAAATCCCGTTCTTTCCCTAACCCTGAACGTTGAACTCTGAACCCTTGAACCTCTGAACCCTGAACCCCCACCGCATTTTTTTCGATTGACATGAAAGCGGCCTGGATGATATGTTACATTCGTTACATCAATTACATCCGTTGCATTTTTTTCCTGAGGAGGCAAGTTGATGGCTGTTGGTGACAACCAAGATGTTCTTACTATTTCACAGGCTGCCCGATACTGCGCCGTTGACAGGGTGACCATGTGGCGGTGGATCAAACAAGGAAAGATAAGAGCGTCGGTTACCCTAGGAGGGCACCACAGGATCCGCAAGGCGGATCTGGAGTCGTTTGTTTTTGAAAGGGGAATGTTCCCCCTGACAGACCACCCGTCCCCGGCAAAGAGGATCCTGGTTGTGGATGATGACCCCAGCGTTCAGGGGATGCTCAGAAAAATGCTTTCGGCTTGCAATTACGAAACAGAAGCCGCCTCAGACGGTTTTGAAGCCGGGATAAAGATTGCCAAGTTTAAACCTGGCCTCGTCATCCTGGACCTGTTTATGCCCGGAATGGACGGTTTCGAGGTATGCAAGCGAATAAAGGAAGATCCGGACACCTCTCGTGTGAAAGTTTTGATCCTCACTGGCTATGATTCTGATGAAAACAGGGATAGAGTCATGCGGGCAGGGGCCGACGGCTATATGACCAAACCTGCGGAGAAGGACACATTGCTTCGCCAGGTGGAGGATCTTTTGAAATGAGGGGTCAGGGGTTCAGAGATTGAGGGCCGATTGTTGATTGGCGACTTGCCCGCCGTCTTTGTGGCGGATTTGATCCTTGGACGATGTTTTTACAATGGGCATTTACGCTTTACCTCGATCAAACAAAATAATCCAGCAGATTTGTTTTGAGTATAAAGTAAGACAGGTATTTAGTCAAGAATTGAAATGTAAAGCTCTTGAGCAAGAGATGACCCATATCCAGGAATGAGCTATAAACAACAAGCAACGAGCAACCAGGAACATTAAAAGATTAAGAGAGACCGGGCAGGATCCTCCACTGGGCAAGACCCTGGAGTTCACCGCCATCCGCAAGGATCAAACGTAACATCTCAATAATTAGGAGGAGGACACCTGGAGAAGGTCTTTGATCCCTATTTCTCTACCAAAGAGATGGGGAGCCCAGAAGGGGATGGGCCTGGGGCTGTCCATCTGCCACTACATTATCAAGAGACACCACGGCAACATCTCCGTCGAATCCAAAGTGGGAGAAGAAACCACCGTTCGCATTTACTTGCCCGTCCATATGGAAGAGCCGCCACAGAGGTGACAATTGTACGACTATATCGAAACGATAGCAAGTCTGAGCAAAAGCATCCAGAAACTGCCGCAGCCATCGCCTCAGCAGAGGATGTGCTGCAATTCACGATTCAAAATGGATGACCCCAATTTCTTGAATGCCAGAGCATGAAAGGAGAGTAAGTGATGAAACAAAACAGGGGTACATTACTTAAGACCGCCATTCGGGTCTTTTCGATTGGCGGGTTATTGTTGCTGACGGTGGGCCTTGCCTCCGGGGCGGATCTCGAAGAGGTGAAGGAAAGGGGTGTCTTGCGGCACCTGGGAATCCCCTATGCCAACTTTGTAACAGGCGCCGGGGACGGCCTGGATGTGGAGATGATACGCCTTTTTGCCCAACACATCGGGGTCAAGTACAGGTATGTCCAGACCGACTGGCAGAATGTCATCGGAGACCTGTGCGGAAAAAAGGTCAGACCCAGAGGCGATGATGTTGAGATCCTTGGGGAAGTGCCGGTCAAGGGGGATGTCATTGCCAGCGGCCTGACGGTCCTTCCCTGGCGTAAGAAGGTCGTCGCCTATTCTGTCCCCATCTTTCCGACCCAGGTCTGGTTGGTGGCCCGGGCCGATTCGGTCATAAGACCGATCAAACCCAGCGGCAACGCAAGCAAGGATGTCGCTGTGGTAAAGGCCCTTCTCAGAGGTCACAATGTCATGGGTGTTGCAAACACCTGCCTCGACCCAACCCTTTACGGGCTGAATGAGGCCGGGGCCGAGATCAGGCTATTCAAAGGGAACCTGAATGAACTGGTGCCTGCCATCATCAGGGGTGATGCCGAGGAAACCTTGCAGGACGCAGCCGATGCCCTGGTCGCCCTGGAGAAATGGCCCGGAAAGATCAAGGTGATCGGCCCGGTTTCGCCCATGCAGGACATGGCCTATGCCTTCTCCATGACCGCGCCTGGGCTCAGAGAGTCATTTAACCGGTTCTTTGAGAAGTGCAAAAAGGACGGCACCTATGTGCGGCTGGTCAGTAAATACTACCCGGCTATATTCCGTCACTACCCCGAGTTTTTCCGATAGGAGTCACCCGAATATGACATCCTTTCTCAAATCTGCGAGTAAGAAGGGCGCCCTGGTCCTCCTGGGGACGACCCTCGTGTTGATCGGGTTCATCGGTTTCCTGGTGGCGGCAAATTATCAGTCCCACCGCCGGGTGCAGGAGTTCGTCCTGGACCAGTTGAGGCTGGTTACGGAAGATCATGCAACCGCATTGAGCTATTTCTGCTCTGAGAGAAAAGAGGACATCCGGAACCTGGCTGCAAGCAAATCGCTCCTTTCCTTCTTTGAGAATAAGGCCCTTGGCATGTCCATGGAATATGGCCTGAGGGCCGGGCTTGTTAGCATATCTGAAACCTTTGAAAAGCTCCTGAGGGAAAAGGGGATCGAAGGGGAAAGGATCTATACCCGCATCGTCTTCATAGAAAGCGATGGGAAGCCTCTTGTGGATACCCTGGACGGGCACGCGGGAAAGGAGTACGAAAGGGGCTGGAAAGGGCTTCTCAGGCCGGAGAGTTCGGGGGCGGCAATCGTTGTCGAGCATGAAGGGCAGCTCGAAGTGATGGTTTCTATCCCCTATTTCTTCAAGAGTGGATACACGGGCCAGGTGGTCGCATGGATCTCGCCAAAGACTATTTACCGTCTCGCCGTGGCAAGAAAGGCATCATCCAGACGGCCCATATATGTTGTCTGTGAAAACCACCTCATCCTGGCGCCGCCCGGGACCCGGCTCCAAAGTCCCTTTTTGTTCCTCCCAGGGCCTGGGGGCCTGAAGGCCGGAGAAATCCACCGCTTTGAGACGGTTGAAAAGGACGGATCAAGGGTAGAGATGATTGCCCTCCGGGTTCCGGTCAAGGGCGCCCCTTTGTCGGTGGTTGCTGTCTTGCCCGCCTCGGGGCTCGAAGAGCGCATGGCCCTGTGGTATGTCCCCGTGGGCATGGGCATCCTGGCGATCCTTATCCTTTGTAGTATGGTCGCAGCTTACCGGCTCAACACCCAGAGGCTCGTACTCAATGCCGGGCTGGAAGAGGCATCAAAAGGCAGGGAGGAGATCGAGGAAAAGAATAGACAGTTGAATAACGAGATCAGCGAGCGCAGGCAGGCCGAGGAGGCGGCACACCGCGAGGTCTCAATCAGCGAGGCACTGGCCGAGGTATCCAATGTTATCATATCGAGCCCTCCCATTGAAGACCTCTCATTTGCCGTGCTTGAGCACGCCAGGCGTCTTACGGGGAGCCGGTTCGGCTATGCGGGATATATCGATCCTAAAACAGGATATCTCGTCAGCCCTACCCTGACAAGAGATATATGGGATGCCTGTGAGGTCCGGGAAAAGAAGAACGTCTTTAAGGAATTTCGGGGGCTGTGCGGGTGGGCGTTAAAGAATAAAGAGCCTTTATGCACCAACACGCCCCGGGAGGATCATCGGTTTTCGGGAACACCGCAGGGCCACATCCCTGTTGAGCGCTTCCTGGCGGTCCCGGCCCTCTTTGAGGAGGAACTGGTGGGGCAGATTGCCCTGGCAAACCCTGAGAAGGACTATACCGAGCAGGATGTGGCCGTGGCAGGCCGTTTCGCAGCCCTCTATGCCATCGGCATCCGGAGAAAGAGGGACGAAGAAGAACTCAAGGGGCTTAATCTGGAACTGGAGCAAAGGGTAGAGAGACGTACGGCCGATCTAACACAGGCCATCAAACAATTGAGCCGGGAGATACAGGAGCGGGAGCACGCCGAAGAAGGGTTAAAGGCCTCGGAAGAACGAATGGGACGTCTCATTGAGGCGTCTCCCGTGGGTATCTGCATCCTTCAACAGGGCCGGTATGTATATGTCAATCCTGCCTTTGTAAAGATGTTTGGCTTCGAGCATCCCGAGGAGATTGTGGGCCGGCCCGGGGAATCATTGTTTGACCCCGAGGATAGAGCACTGGTTACAAGGAGAGGCAAAGAGCGTGTGGAGGGTAAGAAAATCCCCTTATCTTACGAGGTCAGGGGGCTGAAAAAGGACGGGAAAAGATTTCCGGCCGCCCTTTGGGAGACTGTCATCGATTACAAAAATGAACCTGCAATCCTCGGGTTTGCTGCGGACATAAGCCTTGAAAAAGAACTGAGATCACAGCTCCAGGAGTCCCAGAAGATGGAGGCCCTGGGGACCCTGGCAGGGGGTATTGCCCATGACTTCAACAATATCCTCACGGCCATCATCGGATACACAGACCTTGCGAAGCTAAAGGCCCCTCCAGAAAGCGATCTGATCCCCGATCTGGATGAGGTCCTCAAGGCCGGGAACCGGGCGAAAGACCTGGTAAAGCAGATCCTGACCATGGGCCGTCAGACCGAAGAGGAGCGAAGACCCGTAGCGCCGATATACATAGTAAAGGAGGCCGTGAAGCTCTTGAGGGCCTCCGTGCCTTCCTCCATCAAGTTTGACATAAGGATAGAAAAGGATACCGGGACTATCCTGTCGGACCCGACCCGGATCCACCAGGTATTGATGAACCTCTGCACCAATGCCTACCAGGCCATGGACAAGGAAGGGGGCACCCTGGGGGTGAGTCTCGGCAATGTGGAAGTGGATGAAAGCACGGCGGAGTATATAGGCATAGATCCTGGTCCATACGTCAAACTAACGGTGAGCGATACCGGCCACGGCATGCCCCCTGAGGTCAGGGAGCGGATCTTTGAGCCCTATTTTACCACCAAGGAAAAGGGGGAGGGGACGGGGCTGGGGCTCTCGGTGGTGCAGGGAATCATAGAGAGTCACGGAGGTAAGATCTCGGTTTACAGCGAGCCGGGAAAAGGGAGCACCTTTCATGTGTATTTCTCCAGGATCGATACCGCGTCCAGAGAGACTGGCGAACCCAAAGAGGAGGCCATACTCCTTACGGGCACGGAACGGATCCTCTTTGTGGATGATCAGGAGGTCCTGGTTAAAATGGGCAAAAGGATGCTGGAGCAATTGGGGTATGAGGTAACTGCTTTTACAGACAGCGTTGAAGCGATTGAGAGGTTTTCCGAGGACCCGGACAGGTTTAACCTGGTGATCACCGACCTGGCCATGCCGGACGTGACCGGAGAGAGGCTTGCCCGGGAGGTGATGAACATCCGTCCCGGGATACCGGTAATCATTTGCAGCGGATTTGGTGAAAGGATCAGGAGAGAAAAGGCCAGGGAGATGGGCGTAAAGGCCTTTATCCAGAAGCCTTTGACACTGGAGGATCTTGCCAGGACCGTGCGGGAGGTGCTGGACAAGGGGATTGACGATTGACGATTGGTGATTGAAAGGACCTGGATTCTGGTTGCTGGTTACTCGTTGCTCGTTGCTCGTAACTCGTTCACTTCCTTGCGCCTTATGCCTTGTACCTTACGCCTCGTGCCTTGTGCCGCTCGGCTGAGCTCGCCGCAAGCCTTACGCCTATAACATTGGAGGTATTTTTGATGGCAAAGAAACCCACTTATGAAGAATTGGAGCAAAGGGTCAACGAGTTAGAGGAAAAAATCCATAACCAGAGGCGGTCTGAAAAGACGTTGCGGGAAAGTGAAGCGAGATTTCGCGCCATATTCGAGCAGGCGGCCGTTGGTGTTGGCGTTATTGAGACCCAAACGGGGCGATTTATCAGGGTCAATCAGAAATACTGTGACATAGTGGGTTGTAGACAGGAAGAGATATCCAGGATGACCCTTATGGAGATTACTCACCCGGATGATCTGGAGGCCTCTTTCGATAACATCGAAAGGCTGAAAAGGGGAGAGAGTCGAGGCTATACCTTTGAAAAGCGATATATTGGAAAAGACGGCTCTATTGTCTGGGTAAGCCTGACTATATCCCCCATGTGGGGTGTTGATGAGAAGCCGAATTATCATATTGCAGTGGTACGGGATATTACCAATCGCAAGCAAACCGAGGAGGCACTGAGGGAGAGTGAAGAGAAATATCGCACCCTGTTTGAGGCGGCTACCCAGTCTGGACTGGCGATAGTATTTCATCAGGACAAGGATGGCGTGGAGGCAGCGTCAGTCTTTTCAAATGAGGCGGCAGAACATATAACTGGCTATACAAAAGAGGAACTTGCCAAATTGTCCTTTCTGGATTTAATCCATCCGATCTACCGGAATGCTGCCAGGCAGAGATATAAAAAAAGGATGGGTGGAGAAATTGTGCCGGGCGTTTTCGAGATAGTCCTTATCAGGAAGGATGGATCGGAAGTCCCAATTGAGTTGTCTTCGGTCCCCACCAAGTTTCAAAATAGAGCAGCAGTTGTGACTTTATTCAGGGACATCACTGATCGCAAACGAATGGAGGAGGCGCTGCAGGAGAGTGAACGGGAAAAGGCGACCATACTGAATACCCTTGCGGAGCATGTAGTGTATCACGATATGGATCTGCGCGTAGTCTGGGCCAACAGGGCCGCGGGCGAATCGATAGGCTCAAACCCTGAGGAATTTGTGGGACGACATTGTTATGAAATATGGCGTCAGAGAGAGGAACCCTGTGGAGACTGTGCAGTTATTGAGGCCATTCGTACCGGTCAGCCCCAGGAGAGAAAAAACACCCGTCCCGACGGGAGGATCTTTTTCATGCGAGGTTATCCTATTAGAGACGCAGATGGAAATATCACCGGGGCGGTTGAGGTGACCGAGGAGATCACGGAAAGAAAGCGGGCCGAGGAGACGCTGCGGGAGTCGGAGGAGAAGTACAGGACGCTTGCGGATAGTTCACTTACCGGGGTCTTTATCCACCAAGACAGCAAGTATGTGTTTGTGAATGA
>CAZXCQ010000309.1:0-7218 GCA_964639275.1 uncultured Desulfobacteraceae bacterium
AGCCCTAAGGGGTGGAGTGAGGATACGCCATTTTGAGACGGCACTGGCGGGCCCCCTATTAGAGGCATGTGGAAGAAAAAAAGACCCCCATGCCACACCTTTCCCCCTGTTCTTTGAGATGTTACAACGCTGGTAACTTCGTATCAATTTAGGCTTTTTCAAATTTGGAAGTTAGACAGGGGAATGGGGGTCCGGAATCCCCATTGGCCGGCTTTCAAACAGCTAAAGTGTTACGTAACTTCGAATCGTTATCAATCACCAACGCCCTTACGCCCTGGCCATCAGGCCCCCATCAACATAAAAGATGTGACCACTCAGGTACGAAGAGGCACTGGAGGCAAGAAATACCACGAGGGGGGCGATGTCGGCCGGTTGGCCCCGACGTCGCATCGGTACGTAACGGGCAACGGCATCTCCCTCTACACCCCCAAAGGAATCCTCCATCCAGCCAGCCCCCACGGCATTGATCCTGACATTTTCCATGGCCCACTCCAGGGCCAGGGCCCGGGTCAACTGAATTATGCCACCCATACTCGCACAATAGGCCGTAGCATTGCCCAGTCCCCTTACCGCCCCCCCTGAGACGATATTGACAATTCTGCCCTGCCTGCGTCTCACCATGTGTTCCCCGACCGCCTTGCAACAGAGCGAGGTCGATGTAAGATTGCCATCCATTACCCGGTCCATCTCACTCTCGGTCATCTCGAGAAACGGTTTGGCAAATTCCAGGTTTGGGTTATTGACCAGGATATCAATCGATTCAAATCGGGCAATGGCCTGTCTCACCATGTCACGGATCTCCTGGCTGGACTTCAGGTCTGTGGGCATGGCAGTGACATTATCTCGCACATTGCCTATTTCCTTGATTTCGTTTCCAATCTCTTTTTCAGGGCCAGCCAAGACAACCCTGGCCCCTGCCTCCACCAGGGCCGTAGCCAGGTCTTTGAGCCAACTCCTTCCATAGCCAGTAAGAATGGCGACTTCTCCGTTCAGTTTGAATTCATCAAGAACCATTCTTCTCTTCCTTCTCGCTTTGTCCGTAACGTCTCAAGAACCTGTGGATATGAACGGGTTCTGAAAAACAGGGGCGTAACCGGTTGGGGCGTACCCCACGGTACCGCTGCCATCGATAATAAAGCACTCCCCTGTAACATAGTTGGACGCATCCGAGGCCAGGTATACCGCCAGAAGACCAACATCTTTCGGATCGCCAAATCGGCCCATTGGGATAAAGTCTGCCCTGCGCTCCTGTGATGTTGCCGCCGTGTCGGTAACCTCGATAAACCCGGGGGCAATGCAGTTGACCTGGATATTGTCCCGCGCCCAGGTTACTGCCAGGGTCCTGGTCAGCATAATCACCCCCCCCTTTGCCGAGGAGTACGTAAACCAGCCCTTTGGCCCCCTCAGTCCACCCACGGAGGCCATATTGATGACCTTCCCGCTCTTGCGGCGTATCATGTGTTGTGCCACGGCCCGGCAACAGTAAAAGGCCCCCCCAAGGTTAACGGCCATCGCCCGCTTCCATTTGTCATCGGTCAGCTCCCAGATTGGCCCCACCTTTATCTGAACGGTATCCCACTGGGATGGTTCGATCCCCCTGGCAATCCCGGCATTATTGACCAGTATATCCACTTTGGAAAACTCACTGATCGCCTTTTCGATAAGATCGTCAACTTGTCGAGAATCGGTCACATCGGTGGAAATGGCGATGGCCCTTTGTCCAAACTCTCTCACATCGGCCGCTGTTTCATTGATCGGGTCAGGGCGCCGACCCGCTATGACAATATCCGCCCCGGCCCGGGCAAATGTGTGACATATGGCCTTGCCCAGGCCGCTCCCCCCTCCCGTCACAACGGCGACTCTGCCCTCCAGACTAAACTTATCTAAAATCGTCATTGCCTCTCATATCCCTGATGCTAACACTTGAACATGGTCATCAATATCAATTTTTTTGTGACGCTTTAGTACATGGTTTCATAAATACGGTAGCGGATCTTATGGAGCTGGATTCCGGGGCCTGCCCCGGACCCGATCCGGGGTTCGCCGGACGGTTCAACTGAGAAATATGTCACCGAATTTATGAGACGAAGCACTTAGCATTTTTTCAAAATCGGCACATGGAAACACGGCTACTGTCGTTACGCAACCCGCTATGCCTTTTTCCGCTTCTCGGGATCCTTCGGTACCGCACGCACCCTCATCGTAATGACCCCTGCTCCCCCAACCTCAACCCCGACATCAGGACACCGGACCGTATCATGCATGCAATCGGTGCCACCATGATAAAAGCCCTCCCAGATCCGGTCTATTAATGGCTTAAAGGCCCATATGGCCGCTGCACATAATTTGGGTGGACATTTATCGGTGACCAGCATCCCTGCTCCATCAACAGTAAAGGTGTCGCCAGTCTTGTAACCCGCAGCACAGTTACGCGCCTCAATGATCTCAACGATCAGTTCGTGAGTCACAAACCCGGGTGCATTTTCCATGGCCTTTACATTCTTCGGAAAGGAGCGATAGACAACCAATTCTTCATCCGTAAAACCCAGGAGTTTCTGAAATTTCTTCCACCTTTTTTCTATCTTGGGAGCATCTTTTCCGCTCATTATCTTACCCTTTTTCTAATGTTACCTTTTTTTATCCGCCCCCGTATAATCGTAAACGCCCCGTCCGGTTTTTCTGCCGTAACGGCCTGCAGCAACCAGTTGTTTCATCATAAGGCTGGGCCGGTATTTGTCGCCCAGTTCTTCACTCAGAAACTCCAGACCCTTTACGAGCTGATCAAGGCCAACAAGGTCGGCCAACTCCAGGGGACCCATGGGATGGTTTAAGCCCAGCTTCACTCCTTTGTCGATATCCTCTGCGCTTGCAACCCCCTCCCATAATACGTTGAACGCCTCGTTGATAAACAGAGGGAACAGCCTGTTGCCGATAAAGCCCGGGGAATCCTTGGAAATATAGTATTCCTTACCCATCAATTTTGAGACCTCTTTGGCGGTTTCCATGGTCGCTTCCGAGGTCTGTAACGCCCGGATCAATTCCACCCCCCTCATAACCGGTACAGGATTTGAAAAATGCATACCGACAACCTTGTCCGGTCTCTTTGTCGCCGAGGCTATGGCGGTTATCCTTATTGTGGATGTATTCGTCGCCAGCACGGTATGTTCAGGACAGAGTGCATCAACCTCTCTAAAGAGCTGCTGTTTCTGCTCAAGGTTTTCGTGGATCGCCTCGATCACCAAATCGGCGTCCTTTACGGCCTCTTCCAGATCAGTAGTGCCCTTAATCCTTCCCAGTATTTCGGCCGCTTCATCTTCACTTATCTTGCCACTCTTTTTCATTCTCCCCAGGCTTTTCTCTATGGAGTCAAAACCACGCTGGATAAATTGATCCTCCAGATCTCTCATGGCAACCTGGAATCCGGCCTGGGCCGATACCTGGGCTATCCCATTCCCCATAATACCCGCACCCAGAACAGCCACTTTCTTTATTTCACTCATCGAGATCTCCTCCTATTCATGCTATTTTGTTGTTACCCAAACAGGAAATATGGTTATTTATTGTGAACAAGAATACCGTCAGCAAGAATAGCCCGATATGTTGCCAAAAAGGCGGCTCCATCAATATTCTTTCTGTTCATCCACCATTGAAGCAAAAGCCCGTCATGAAATGCCATGAATATTAATGAGGCATAATTCGAATCAAGATCTTTTCTAAATACCTTTTCTTTTTTCCCCTCGTTAATCAGTTTTTTTAAAAAATTCTGATACCTGCTGTAAGTCTGTCTAAAGTCCTTTTCTATTCGGTGATCGCCTCCAATCAGCTCTGCAGACAAGGTGGCAAATGAAACACTCAATTCTCTATTATAAAAACCAAATGCAGCCGTATACCGGTTGAGCTTCTCGAGCTTTTTCAAAAACCCTCCCTCAACTCCCTCGATTTCCTGTATAAGTCCATCCAAGAAACGCGCCTCCCATTCTTCGAGGAATTTTCGCAGGAGGTCTTCCTTGCTCTTGAAGTGCCAATAAAACGCGCCCTTGGTTATCCCGGCCGCTTCGGTTATATCGTCGACAGAGGTACCATGGTACCCCCTCTCCGAGAATAATCTAACGGCCTCCCTAAGAATGCGGCTCAGGGTGCTCTCTACCTGGATATTTTTGGCTTCCGATTTTTTCATTGAATTCAATAAACCGACCGGTTAGTATAGTGCAAAATCGAAAATGGGCTGTCAAGAAAAATTTGTAGCAAAAAGGGTTTTTTTGGAAAGGCCTGGAAAGGAGGGAGTCATCATGGATATGGGGATGCACTTGAGACGATCGGCTGTCTGGTATGCGGGGAGGACGGCGGTGGTCTATAAAGGTAACCGGTTCACCTACAGAGAACTCAACCAGCGAGTAAACTCCCTTGCCAATCGCCTTATATCGCTTGGTGTAAAAAAAGGGGATCGCGTGGCTTATCTCTCTCCCAATTGTCACCAATTGATAGAGGCGGCCTATGCGGCCTATAAGGCAGGGATGGTAGAGGTCCCGCTCAACTTCCGGCTCTCCATGGGGGAACTGGTCCATATGCTCAACAATTCGGAGTCGAGTGTGCTTATCTTGGGTGAGGAATTTATCGCGGGTATTGAGGCCGCCCGTCCCCAGATCCAGACGGTAAAGCATTATATCAGCCTGACAAAGACTCCTCCATCGATGCTCGATTATGAAACCCTTGTCGGTGAAGGATCCCCATCTGAACCGGATGTAGAGATCGCACCCGATGATATCGCGTCGTTGAATTACACATCCGGGACCTCGGGCACGCTAAAAGCTGCCATGCTGTCACACCGAAACCGCATTTGCCATGCCAAAAAACAGTTGCTTACCCCCGGGATGGATATTGATGAAAACAGCGTCATGTGCCATGTCGGACCGTTGGGCCACGCCAGTGCAGCCATGATACTCCCGACCATCTGGCGTGGCGGGTGCAACCTCCTCCTCGAGGGCTTTGATGTAGAGGTCCTTCTGGAGACGATTGAGAAGGAAAAGGTGACCCATCTGATGCTTGTGCCCACCATGATAAATTTTATGCTGGCCCATCCACGCCTGAAGGAGTGTGATCTGAGCAGCATTCGGACCATTGCATATGGGGCTTCCCCCATGGCGGTAGAGCGGATTAAAGAGGCAATCGATATCTTTGGTCCTGTGCTTATCCAGGTATACGGGTTGACGGAGACAAGTGCTCAGGTGACCTATCTATCCAAAGAAAACCATCTGCTAGATGATGACCCAAAGAAGATCAGGCGTCTTGCATCTGCCGGAATCCCAAGCATCGAATGCGAGGTTCGTATTGTTGATGAAAATGGGGAGGATGTAGGCCCGGGGGAGGTCGGGGAGATCATCGAGCGGGGCGATGACACCATGCTCGGTTACTGGAAAGACCCGGAGCTGACGGCCAGGACGTTACGAAACGGCTGGGTGCATACAAAGGATATGGCGAGGATGGACGAGGACGGATATGTCTACATTGTCGATCGGAAGTTTGATATGATCATAAGCGGTGGATTTAACATCTATCCCTCCGAGGTCGAGAACGTACTCTATAAACATCCCGCTGTCTTTGAGGCCTCTGTCATCGGGGTTCCCGATGATCTCTGGGGAGAGTCGGTCAAGGCGGTTGTCGTTCTCAAAGAGGGGATGACGGCCACGGCAGAGGAATTGATCGCGCACTGCAAAGAACACCTTGCCAGCTTTAAAAAGCCCAAGTCGGTTGAATTCATAAAAGAACTCCCCAAGAACCCGTACGGAAAGATCTTGAGGAGGAAATTGAGGGAACAGTACTGGGCCGAGCAAAAGAGGATGGTCCATTAATAAGGGGGGTGACATGGGAGAAAATCCACTTTGTCAACTACTGGGCATCCGATACCCCATCATCCAGGCACCCATGAACTGGATCAGCGGGGCCAGGCTGGCCGGAGCAGTATCCAATGCAGGTGGCCTGGGTACCCTGGGGCCCAATGCCGGGGCCAAAATCATTACACCGGATGCGGCACTCACAGGCGAGAGACTCCGCACCCAGATCAGGACCGTTAGGGGTATCACCAGAAATCCCTTTGCAGTCAATATCCCTATCGGGAGGCCCGACCAGCATCAATATGCAGACCGTTTTGCGCAAGTCGTATTAGAAGAGGGGGTCACAGTGGCGATAGTCTCTGCGGGAAGCCCAACCCGGTATACCAACAGGCTGAAGGAGGCAGGCGTAAAGGTTCTCCACACCATCTCTACTGCCGGTCATGCCAAAAAAGCGAGTGAGGCGGGCGTAGACGGCATCATTTGCGTGGGTTTTGAGGCAGGCGGTCATAATGGTTTCACCCAACTGACGACATTTTCCCTCATCCCGATGGTCGCCAATGTCGTGAACATACCGATCGTGGCCGGGGGCGGAATCTTTGATGGTCGTGGTTTGCTGGCAGCCCTGGCCCTGGGTGCCGATGGGGTGTATATGGGGACCCGTTTCATGCTGACCCATGAATCAGACTCACACCCTCGGGTAAAGGAAGCGGTGCTGCGGGCCGAGAACGCTTGTACGGTCAGCATACCCAAAGACAAAATGGCAACAAGGGTCTTGAAAAACAGTTTTGCCGAAGAATACTTACAGAGAAGGGGGATAGCGGGTTTCAAAGGACCTGATGATGTGACGGGAGCGCATTCGCCCTATCATTCGCTGGTCCTGGGAGATTCCGAACACGCAGAGCTCCCCTGTGGCCAGTGCGCCGGGTCAATAGACAGTCTTGCAAGCGCCGCTCAGCTAATCCAGGACATGGCAAAAGAAATCTCCCTTTCTCTGGAGCGGGTTGAGGATAGGCTCGCCTGTTTTTCGTAAATTAAGGACCCTGTTCCCCCTGATCCCCCTCCAGCACCAGGACGCAAAAGGATTCTCGGTTTACCAGATACCTATGATCCTATAATCCGATGATTCGTAACACTCTAGTGCGCCGTCTCATAAGTCTTGTCCTTAATTTTGGCAATTTAATGGAACTGTAGATGGTCGATTGAACCAAATCACAATATTCAAATTGTCCTGCGGACTCCCCACCTATCGGCGGGGCCCCGGTTTCCAAATTACAAACAATATCCAAATTCCAATGTTGAAGAATTCGTAAAAAGTCAGAACTCATCCGTTTCCGTCATTCCCGCGAAGGCGGGAATCCAGGGAAATCAACCACTTCTGGACTCCCGC
>CAZXCQ010000310.1:0-7203 GCA_964639275.1 uncultured Desulfobacteraceae bacterium
GACCCCCATGCCACACCACAATCGATCTATCCCCGGGTTTTTGAGAAGTTACCTATAAAGGATCCATATTGGCTGTCATTAACTTCTCAGAAACCCGCAAGGGGTGAATAGATTCCAGTGTAGCATCTTCCTTACCAGGCCATCCAGCCTCCATCCACCGGCAGGGTCACGCCGTGGACAAAGTCCGAGGCCGGGGAGGCCAAAAAAAGGGTGGCCCCGGCAATATCCCCGGGCCTGCCCCATCGGCCGGCAGGTGTTCTATTGATAATGGACCGGGAACGTTCTGGATCCCTTTGAAGCGCCTCTGTCAGTTCGGTGGCAAAAAAACCGGGCGCAATGGCATTGACATTGATCCCCTTGCTCGCCCAGTCATTGGCCAGCGCCTTGGTGAGACCTGCGATCCCATGTTTTGAGGCAGCATAGGCGATGACGTTGATCCCACCCTGAAAGCTCAGTACAGACGCGATGTTGATGATCTTTCCCTTGCCCTTTCCAAGCATTACCCGGCCAGCGGCCTGGGAGAGGATAAGGGTTGCGGTGAGATCGATCTCTATCGTTGAATCCCAGTCCACCAGGGAATACTCGGCAGCAGACGCCCGCCGGATAATCCCTGCGTTGTTGACCAGTATATTAACATCTCCCATCCGCTCCAACACCGCTGGGATCACCCTATCGGTATGATCTCTGCGGGTGAGATCGGCCACATGGTGGACATATCGTCTCCCGAGATCGACGACAGCCTTCTCCACCTCCTGGAGGGGGCTTCGGCTGACCACAGCAATATCCGCCCCTGCCTCCGCCAGGGCCAAGGTAATCGCCCTGCCAATGCCCTTTGCCCCGCCGGTAACCACGGCGACCTGCCCATTGATCCGAAACCTGTCCAAGATCATCTTGAAGACCCTATTCTCCTTTTTCGGGCCGCTTCAAAAGCCCGTGTTTCTCGATGTTGGCATCGGCCACGGCCTGTATCTCCTTGACTACCTCGCGACCTTCATTGGTTGCAAAGAGGTGGCCAAAGCGCTTCTGGGCCCTCAGGTAATCCTCCACCGGTATCTGTTTTTTGATCTTGCGTACGCCTGTGATGGTCCCGTTTTCCATTTCGAAAAGGGGAATCAGTCCGCACTGAACACCCAGCCGGGCTACCTCCAGTGTACGGTCTGATGGAAACCCCCATACGGAAGGGCAGGTGGTATCTATCTGGATATAGCGTGGCCCATGGATCTTCATTGCCTTTTGGACCTTCTTCTCCAGGTCTTTGAGATAGGCAATCGATGCCGTTGCCACATAAGGGACACCATGGGCAGCTACAATGGCGGGGAGATCCTTTTTTCTCTCGGTCTTGCCTATGGATTCTTTACCCGCCGGCTCTGTCGTCGTGGCAGCATACTGGGGAGTCGCACCACTACGCTGCCCTCCGGTGTTCATATAGGCACCGTTGTCTACACAGATATAGAGCACATCATCTCCCCGTTCCAGCATCCCGGAGAGCGCCCCAAAACCGATATCAAAGGTCGATCCGTCCCCCCCGATGACCAGGACACGCACATCATCCCGTTTTTGCGCCTTCAGGGCCGCCACAATCCCGGTGGCGATGGAAGGCCCGTTCTCAAAGAGGTGGTGAATCCAGGGTACCCTCCATGGGGAATACCCATAAGGGGATGTAAATGTCTCAAGGCAACCCGTCGGTGTGACAACGATGACATTATTGCCCGTGGCCCTCAGGATGTGCCTAACCGCCAGGGCCATCCCACATCCATGACAGGCCCTGTGCCCTGAAACGAAAAGCTCCTCTCGGGTGTCACGCTGTTGGCTGTTCATATTTGGCTCCCTATGGCAAAATAGCCGGATTGAGGCCTGCCCAATAAGGTTCCTCCGCTGGAAGACCCGATTTGAGCATGTCTTCAGTCTTCTGAGTAATCTCCCTGACCAGATCTTTGTCCACTTCCCGTCCGCCCAGACCGGCCACGACATCCAATACGAGGGGGGCATCCGATCTCCCGCAGAGCATCGCCTTTAGATCCATCCCCACCGCCCCTTCGCTCCCCATGGAGAAATTGGCCTCTATGACCGCAACCGCCCGGGCCTCCTTGATGGCATCGCGGATGTCCTCCCTCGGAAAGGGCCGATAGCAACGGATCTTGACGAGCCCGACCCGCTTGCCGTCAGAACGCAGCTCATCCACCGCCTCTTTCATTGTGCCGGTCATGGATCCCATGGCCACCAAAATGATTTCGGCATCCTCGGTGCGGTAGGCCTCTATGAGACCTCCATGATTGCGTCCGGTAATCTCGGCCAGTTCAGAAAAGACCTCTTTGATCCTCTCCTTTCCATGTTGCATTGCCTGGTGGACGGAATATTTGAATTCCATAAGCATATCTTCTTCCGCATAAGATCCCCAGCTCTTTGGGTCTTTTACATCCAGAAAATTGACCGGTTGAAATGGGGGCAAGAACCGATCCACAACCTCCTGCTCCAACAGGATCACGCGTTCGTATGAATGGGTCAGTATCCAGCCATCCATACAGACCATGACCGGAAGGAGGATTCCCGGATCTTCTGCGATCCTGAAGGCGGCGATATGGGTGTCATACGCCTCCTGGCTACCTTCCACATAGAACTGTATGATCCCGGAGTCCCGCAGGCTGATTGTGTCCTGGTGATCCACCTGAATACTGATGGGAGCGGAGATATTTCGGTTTACCCCGGTAATGACAAATGGCAAACGCATCCCGGCGCTTGCATATATAACCTCTGTCATCAGCAACAGACCCTGGGACGAAGATGCCGTGTAGGCGCGGCTCCCTGCCGCTGAGGCACCGCTGACAACACTGGCCGCTGAAAATTCAGATTCTACCCTGACATACTGGGAATCAAACTCCCCGTCAGCTACCATCTTGGCAAGCCGCTCTACGATGTGGGTCTGAGGGCTGATGGGGTAAGCGGAAATTACATGGGCCCGGCAGGCGCTCACGGCAAAGGCGACTGCTTCGGAACCCTCTATGACCCTGGCTTCACTCATGTCATTTCTCCTCATTTACCATCTCTATTGCCTCTTCCGGGCATTCGTACGCGCACAGGCCACACCCCTTGCAATAGTCGTAGTCGATGATGTAGACTTTATCCACCACCTGCACGGCACTGTCCGGACATACGTCTTGGCATTGCCCGCATGCCTTGCAAAGCTCCATGTCAAGTACCGGCCTTTGGTCTCTCCAGTTGCCGGTCTTATACCCCAAAGAGCTTCCTCCCTTGACAACCGCCCCCGGCGTGATCTTCATTTTTCTCCTCCTGCCAGCCTTTGGTAGCTCTCCTGGACAAGCTGCACATTTTTTTCGCCCAATTCTCCAGGAAACTTTATCCGAACCGCGTTAAGTACGGCATCGAGGCTCAGTTCCCGGGTCACCGCTGCAAAGGCACCCAAGAGGGCGGTATTCATGATGGGCCGGCCAAGGATTTTTCGCGCCAGGTCCTCTGCCGAAAAGGTGAACACGTGAAAGTCACCATTGAGGCCAAGTTCCTCCGCACTCCTGTCCGTGTTCACCAGAACCATCCCTCTCGATTTGACCCCCTCAAGGACCCGGACCTCCTTGAGGATAGTCGGGTCCTGCAAGATGATGTAATCCGGGTTTTTGACCCTGCTCCGGATGCGGATGGGATGGTCGCTGAGGCGGCAAAAGGCCATTATGGGTTTGCCACGCCTTTCTCCTCCACCCCCAAGAAAGGGGAAGGCCTGGCCATACTTTCCATCCTCCAGGGCCGCAATGGCCATGAATTGGGCCAGCACCAAAGAGCCCTGTCCTCCCCTGCCATGAATCGAGATTTCCTTCATGAATAACCTCCAGTGATTTTCCGAATGATTGTCCCCAGAACGACCGAAAATCCTTTTGTTATTCCAAAATCGCTACCTCGGTTAGATCTCTGGAAATCTTCTCAGAGGTCTCTTTTACCAATTGGATCATCTCTTTGTTGATCCTTTTCATGGTCATCCTGAAGACAGGCCCGGTACAGCTAATACTTGCTACCATCTTATCCTTCGCCCGAACCGGCGCTGCAACACACCGTACGCCTTCATAATACTCCTCGTCATCGATGGCATATCCCTGTTTCTTGACCTTCTCAAGCTCTTCCATCAATTCATCAAAATCGGTGATGGTCTTCTTTCCGTATTTTTTTAGTGGCACACCCTGATAGATTTCGTGCAAACGCTCCCTTGTTAAATCCGAGAGTAGAACTTTTCCACTGGCAGCGGCGTGAGGCTCGGTGGTCCAGCCCACAAAGGTAGGCAATGTGAGTCCTCTAGGGTTGCCTACCTTACTGATGCAGGTTATTTTTTCATTCCGCAATATATACATGCTGACAACTTCCCCGGCCTTCTCATATAGCTCTTCCAGATACCCCTCTGCAATCTTTCTAATGTCCAAATTTGCCAGAATGACAGAACTGATATGCAACAATTTTAGACCAAGGGAATATCTTTTGGTCTCTTTGTCCTGGGCGATGTAGCCGTGCCTGGAAAAGGTATTGAGAATACGGTGGGTCGTGCTCTTTGGGAAATCCAGGGTCCTGCTGATTTCAGATACCGAAAGACCTCTGGGGTACCCACCAAGCAATTCAAGGACCTTTATGGTCTTTTCGAGCGTTCCCATCGACATAACCAAATTCGGATGCCTGTTCCATATTTTGGAATGGTGTTCTAGGATGCTATGTAAATTAGCCACACACATTAATGTTTGTCAATCACTTTTTTCATTTTTTTGCCCTCTGAAAACACACTAGCACTTTGAAACTGGGGCCATGGGGATTGCGTTTTTCGGGTGCGAAACTCGCCTATAAGATAACGTAAGGCATTCACCCCCATTTATTGAAAAAACAACCCATTTTTCTCATTGACAACAAGTGTTTCCTATGTGAGATTATAGTCAGATTTATCGAACCACTGTGAGGGTTCAATAATAAGTAGCGGGCCCGTGACCTGGACGATCAGGAGAACGAAGCGCAGAACCGCATATCCGGTGCGTGGGTGCCCCGGTCCTCGATATCAAGGATAGGGTTTGTGCTGTCATAAGCATCGCCGGCCTGGTCACCCGTTTTGATGGTGAATACCTGCTGAAGCTGTCTACAGATATTATGAGGGCTGCAAGGGAATTGTCTGAAAAGATGGGGTATCCCGGTTGATCGCCCTATCGAACTGCCAGTTTTGAAAATGGCTAAATGGATACCTTTTGTTTATAAACCGGATAAAGAGAAGGTTCACATCGAAACTCTGACCTGTGTGAAATCCGGTCTCTTTGCTGATCTGTTTAGGAAAGAAGCGATATCATGAAAAAAGATATTCTTATCGCCGGCGTTGGTGGCCAGGGCAATATATTCGCCTCAAATGTCTTGTCCCAATATGCCATGGAGGGGGGGTTTAATGTATTGGGTACGGAAACCATTGGCGCGGCTCAGAGGGGCGGGTCGGTCGTCTCACATGTTCGCATTTCGGACAAGCCGATCTTCTCCCCATTGATTCCTCCGGGTTCAGTTGACATCCTCCTGGGAATGGAAACCCTGGAGTTCTTGCGCCAGATAGGACTTTTGGGGAAAGACGGATATTTTATTCTCAACCTGCTTTCGGTGCCCACGGTTTACACGAATCTGGGCATAGACCGCTATCCTCCTCAGGAGGAGATCATCAAAGCCGCAAGAAAGGTCTGTGATAGGGGGTACGAAATCTTTGCGACTCAAAAGGCCGCCCAATTGGGAAGCATACAGATGACAAATGTGGTGATGCTGGGCGCCCTGGTCAAGGTGGACGATTTTTTTGATTACAATGAGGTAAGAAAGCTTGTAGAAAATCTTTCATCCAAAAGATTTTCAGAGAAGAACCTATCGGGCTTTGAAGCAGGCTATGGGCTCGTCTAGTCCCCTTCAATATGCCACTCCTCTACTTCTCCATGTAGAGCGTCTATAAACTCGCTATCAGTAAGACCGATAGGATGGTCTCCTGAAAAGGCTCCAACAATGCCATGCTCGTGCAAAGCCTGCTTTTGGCGTGGACAGGGGCGGGCTTTCACAAACCGTGCCACTCATCAGCGTGGCTTGACTGATTGGGAAGATGCATTTCTAAGATGTTAATTTTTGATGGAGAAAAAGACTGAGTTGCCAGCTGAATTTCAAGGCTGACGAGAAGGGAGGAGAGAAAATGAGCAAAGTCAAAATTGTCTGGCTGGGGCATGCTTCGGTCTCTGTGGAATTTGACGATAAGATCATCTATTTTGACCCATGGCTGGACGACAACCCGGCTTGCTCGCTCAAACGGAGCGACGTCAAAAAGGCAACGGCTATTTGTCCAACCCATGGCCACATCGATCACATCGGTGATTCATTTGAACTGGTCCGCCAGACCGGCGCCAAGCTCATATGCACCCCTGAGCTGGGTTTTTATGCCGATTCCAAGGGTCTCAGGGAGGGGGAAGCGGTTTACGCCCTCAATACCGGTGGAAGCTGGCGGAGCGATGGTTTCACAATCACAATGGTTCCGGCCTCTCACACATCAGAAATCATGGGCGAGGGCTGGATCAAAGGGCCTATCCAGCCGGGGTCTGGGGCCATCGGGTTTATTCTGGACATCAAAGGCGGGCCAACGATCTACTTTTCAGGGGACACCGGGGTCTTCGCCGACATGCCGATCATTCGAGATCTCTATCGTCCGGATGTGGCGATTATGACCGTGGGCGGAAAATATAACATGGGGTACAGAGAGGCGGCATACGCCGCCTCTCTGGTGTGGCCCGCGTATCTGATTCCCACCCATTACGGTACATTTGACGATCAGCAACTGGATCTCGACCAGCTCGAAAGAGAGATGAGCGTTCGAGCACCGGGAGTTAAGTTGATTCGACTTAAGCCGGGTGAGAATTTTGAATGTTGAGTACGATTAGAATTCGATAATGTGATCAAAGATATTTGAGATTCCGGTGCTGCGTAACATCTCAATAAACAGGGGTAAAGCCGTGGCATGGGGTCTATTCTTCTCCTTTATGCCACACCAGAATCCATTATCCCCCGGGTTCTTGAGAAGTTACAGGGGGTCTTTGTGATACCGCGGGCCAATGACAGGGTGACCAAAAGGAGGTGGTCTTATGGATCAGCCCTACTCTTTTAGTTCTTCTTTGAGCTGTTCCTCAAATTCCTGGAAGAATTTATCCCTTTCCTTCCAGT
>CAZXCQ010000311.1:0-7190 GCA_964639275.1 uncultured Desulfobacteraceae bacterium
GAGCGGAAGTTGCGCGATTTCTGGGTGTCACGACCTCATGTGTAACGAGGGCGGTCTCATCAATCAAAGAGCCAAAAACAGAAAGATATCTCTAGAGAGTTATGCACGCTCTGCACGAACGTCCCCTATCAACCCTACTATCTGGGGTCAGCCCTTGAAATGGAAACATTATTATGGCAAGACCACTGAGAATCGAATATGTCGGAGCGCTTTACCATGAAACCGCAAAAGGAAACGAGCGGAAAAGGGTCTATTTTAGGAAAACTGATTAGGGTTATTCAATAACTCTGGAAATCTTAAGGGCGTCCCGGTTTACAATCCCGGATCGAAAAAGAGCACTTCTCCCTTCTTGATCTCGATACCTTCACCTGCGGGAAGCGGTTCATCCATGCCCTTGAGGAAGACCGCAAGGTCGTATTGGCCGGGTGTCACCGGGAATGCCTTCCAGAGCGGCCAATCATTGTCCCACCGACGGTTAACCTTCAAGATATATTTCTCCTGGCCTTTTGGAGACAACTGCCAGGAAACGATCTCGGGGTTGGGCTTGAGCTGGATGCCCGAATCCAGTGTGACCACGGTCTCCTTTCCCTCTTCGATTTTGATCCCCTTGAAGACCCTGAAGAGTTCGGGAGATCGTCCATACACCAGACCCAGATCGTAGGTTCCGGCCGGAAGCGGTTTGGGCTTCCAGATGTAGTAGTCGTTGCCGCCGGCATCGTTTCTGACAAAGGGCGTGTTACTGTCCGTGCGCATCACGGCGATGGCCACTGTGGCATCGCCAAGGCCTTTTGCTTTGTTGATAACCAGGGCGCCCAGATTGACCTCCGTGACTTCTCCCCCCTTGACTTCAAACTGGCCCAATGAGGCCTCGCTGGGCGGCTGGTAGTTGGTGTTGTTGAACTGGAGAATGATCTCATATACGCCGGCCAGGAGGGGATGGGTTCCCTCGGCGGCTGGCTTGGCCTTTTTGACCACCTTATTGTCCCTCTTGCGGACAATCTTGATCTCGCCCTGAGTCTTGACCGCTGATGCGGGCATGGTGATCTTCAGCTTACCCAGTTTGGTCTTGGCCTTGACTGTGGTCGTTTTGGCCTCCTCCACCTTGACTGCGACTTCCTTCTTCACCGTCTCCAAGGCGGCCAGTAGTGAGCCGGCATCGGTCGCCTGGATATATTTACCTCCTCCGGCATCAGAGAGACAGGTGAGTTGCTCCTTCCCTTTCTGGTCCACCCCGAAGCCGACCACGTGGAGAATGAACTTGATGCCCGAGCCTTTGAGGCCTTTGATCACCCCGCAGGGGTCCTTGTCGCAGGTTTCGATTCCGTCACTGACCAGAACGATGGTGGTCTCCGCCTCCCTCCTTTTCAGTTCCTCTGCCACCATCTTGACCGCCGCAGCTATGGGCGTCATGCCCTTGGGACTGATCCCCTGGACTTTGGCCAGAAGCCCGGCCCTGTCGGTTGATCCGGATGGGATCATGATCTCCACATCCCCGCAATCGCCCTTGCGCCTGTGGCCGTAGACGGTCAGGCCCACCCCTACCTCTTTGGGCAGGGATGGCACCACTTTGGCCATGACCTCCTTGGCCGCTTCGATCTTGCGGATCTTGCCGGCCGAGCCCCACATGGACCCTGATCCATCCAAAATAAATATGACCTCGGGCATCTCGGCACCATACGCGGAAAGAGAGAATAACAGGGTCAGGGCCAGTAAGATAGATGAGTATACCAAAGATCGCCTTGTCATCTGCTACCTCTTTTGTAGCTACATCCGGAACGCGCCCATTGAACGCAATAGAGGGCGTCGCTACAAATCTATACATATAGGAAGAAGCGGCTGGCTGATTGTGTCAAGCCAAAGCCTTCCCCAATGCTCTCAGGTCGATAAGCCGGCTCAGGCCGTGGTTTGGATTCAGGTCATACCCCTGGCGTTTCAATGGATCTCTGGAAGGAGTCTCGCCAGGCGATCGAGGAAATCCTCTCGATCCGTGCCATTTATGAATATCTTTCGACGCGCTATCCCCGGATCATGATATGATGCAGCATTCCGGGCGCGTCCAAGCGGGCTTGTCTTGGCAGGCATATTACTGGCACAAAATCCGGTACATTGTCAACTTGTTTTCCTACCAGCGTCCCGCTTCAAGAGTTCGCAGGCCAATCGGCAATAGGTCTCGACGCCAATCGGGAGGACATCTTCATTGAAGTCGAACTTGGGGTTGCGGAAAGGCGCGCAGCCTTTCCGCCCCACCCCCAGGAAGAAGAAACAGCCCTTAGATCTTTCCAGATAGAAGGCCATATCCTCGCCTCCCATGGTGGGTTCCGGCTCCACAACCTTGTCCTCACCCACCACATCAACCGCGCATTTTCGAACCCATCCAGACATCTCCACGTCATTCAGAAGAGGGGGGTAGCCTTGCACGTATTGGAGCTCATATTGCGCTCCCATGGACTCGCATACCCCACGGACGACCTTTTCAATTCGGCCAGGCCACGAGAGCCAGATATGCCGGTCGAAAATCCTGGTGCCGCACATCTCCGCCTCTCCTGGGATGATGTTAAAGGCACTTCCAGCCTGGAATCGGCCCACAGTGACCACCGTCTGGCTCAAAGGATTCATCTGACGGCTGACGATTCTTTGAAGGGCATTGATGACCTGCGTGCCCACTTCAAGCGCATCCAGGCAAAGATGAGGCATGGCGCCGTGCCCCCCTTTACCGATGATCTTGAGGTCGAACCGATCCATGGCCGCCATCAGTCGTCCTGCTTTCACCCCGATCGTCCCCTTCGGGATTCCGGGCCACAGGTGACACCTTTATTGCACCACCCTGAAGCTCAGAGGTGCACCATCTCACCTTTCCTGAAAAACCTTCTCACCCTTTCCGACCCGACACCATAGATGTTGTGGTTACTTTTTCCTTGATTCACAAGCCGATACTCGGTATGCTTTCCACTCTAAAAAGCAAGTTCTTATCACCCGGCTCTTTTGTGCGTCCGCTGGAACGACCGATTGGTCTGGACGATCCTTTCATACAGCGTCTCCGGTGCCACGTCGGCTCCATTCGGCCATCCGATAGTACCTCCCTCTACCTTCGCCTTCGAAAAAAGCGCCTTGTCCTTCAGGGCCTCAAAAATAGGCCCCCGTGACAGGTAGTCAGAAAAGTCAATCTCTCCCTCAACGCCGTCGTCGAATCGGATATGATAAACATACCCACCCCGGTACTCAATCTTGGTCATGTCGTTCATGTCCCACATAGTTCGCCTCATTTCAATGGTTCAATCTTATTGATCTCCTTGCCCTGCCTGGCCAGGTCCCAGTCTTCAAGGAGTTCTCCATAGCGGAGATCGATCCATTCTCGGACAAGTTTCAAGGCGGTCCTTGAATGGAGGTCGCCTTGCAGAATATTGCCTCTAAAATCCAAAAGAGCCTTCTTATCCTGAAATTCAACATGGATGTGAGGCGGATTATGATCATCATAGAACATCCTGATGATAATTCCAAAAAAGATGGAGATTATAGGCATAAGTTACTTTCTTTGAAGTTTATTTAGGGAAAGGCCATGCGGAAACGGATTTTCACGGGCTACCCTATGCCCCAACCCAATGAATTTATTTTACCAAAAAGGTTCCTCCTCTGTAAACTCTGGTAGGAGAGATTTCAGCGATTCCCGAAATGTCTTGACTATAAGGCTCCAATGGTTATTATCCGGTTGCATATAGGTTACAAAATAAGGTAAAATATTAGCGACTCCTGGAGGGTTGAAGCCAATAAAATCAATAACTTAGGATGGCGTGAACAAGTCCCGCCTTCGGCACCATGACCTTTTTGTACCAGGCAGAGGGAACCAGTCAAAGGGCGGCCGTCTTGGCTGGGGTTCAGACCCGAGGGAGGAGCGAAATCGGACTCTTTCGGGTTTTTTTGTCTAAGGCAAGTGACGAAAGAAGGGCCGTGGTATGAGGAAGTGTAAGGGGCCTTGGGAGGGGCTGGGGCTACGACGAGCCAGAAGTTTGCAGATAGGCTGGTGATGCGAAATGAGAATCATCTTTTTCGCCGGTAAAGGTGGGGTCGGAAAGACGAGTGTGGCGGCGGCCACCGGGATACGGGCGGCTGAAATGGGGCATAGGACAGTGATCATGTCGTTGGATGTGGCCCACAGCCTGTCCGATATCTTTGATCTGGATAGACCCCTTCTTGATCAAAACAAGGGGAGACCGGTCAAGGTCGGCAAGAATCTCTGGATTCAAGAACTGGATATTCAGGAGGAGGTGGAGAAGAACTGGGGAGAGATCTATGCATACATCTCCAGATTGCTGAATACCACGGGCATGGATGAAATACTGGCAGAAGAGTTTGCCATTTTGCCGGGAATGGAGGAGGTGAGCCTGCTCCTCTATATCAACCGTTATGTCAAGAACAGAAAATTCGATGTCATCATACTTGATTGTGCCCCCACCGGCGAGTCCCTCAGGTTTATCAGTATCCCGACTGCGCTGGAGTGGTATATTAAGAAGATTTTCAAGGTGGAAAAGACCATCGCCAAATACGTTCGGCCAATAGCCAAGCGGGTGTATGATGTCCCTTTGCCGGAGGATGATTATTTTGATGCCATTGAGCATCTGTTTGAGCGGTTGAAGGGGGTGAACGAGCTTCTGGTTGACCCCGATATCACCACTGTCCGTCTTGTTGCCAACCCGGAAAAGATTGTACTCAAAGAGACCCAGAGGGCGTTTATGTATTTTTGTCTCTTCAAGATGAATATCGATGGCATCATCATGAATCGAATTCTGCCCGATGATGTAAACGATGTATATTTTCAAGATTGGAGGGAGTCTCAGAGGGAATATATGCAAAAGGCAGAGGAATACTTTAGCCCGGTCCCCATCTTTCCTGTAAATCTCTTCAGATCCGAGGTGCTGGGTTACGACAGCCTCAAGGCGTTTTCAAAAGAGATATATGGCGGGAGAAACCCCCTGGAGAGGTTTTTTAAGGGGGAGCCGTATAATATAGTCAAAAAGGACAGGGAATACCGGCTTGTGATGAAACTTCCCTTTGTTGCCAAGGAGGATGTGGAGCTCAATAAGGTATCTGACGAATTGATTGTTCGGGTGGGAGGTCTTAAGAGACACCTGTTGCTTCCAAGACAGGTGGCTGCATCAAAGTCGGTCAAGGCAAGGCTTGATGGACAACATCTGTGTATCCATTTTAGGGGGAATGATCATGGCCAAGGAAAGGGATGAAAAGGAGATGGCATATTGCCCGGTGGGAAGATTTTTTATTGATCTGGAAAAGGCCTACGGGAAAAAGTCCAGATTTTTTGATCACCTGACCCAGTCACGCGTTGAATTCCTCAAGGCAATCAGGTCGCTGGTTGACGAAAGGATAGAGGACCTTGAAAAGAAAGGCCCTGCCAGGGGTGGCAAAAGCGCGAGAAAGATCAAGGTGGAGTGATTAAGACTCAGGCCTTTTCAGGCGCACCTTTGCATTGAAACGGCTCGGGTGCCGGAGGGTGAAATCTGACTGACAGGAGATGGGATTCATTGGAGTTCACGGCAATCAAGGGGTTTAGAGATGTGCTCCCCGAGGAGGCGGGAAACTGGCAGATCCTCGAATCAACCGCCCGACAGGTCTTCTTTTCCTATGGGTTTCAGGAGATCAAGACCCCGCTCCTTGAGAGTACCGAGCTCTTCAGCAGGGGCATCGGGCAGGATACCGATATCGTCTCAAAGGAGATGTACTCGTTTGCGGACAGCAAGGGAAGAGGCTTGACCCTCAGGCCAGAGGCCACCGCCTCATTGGTGAGGGCCTATATCCAGCACCGGCTATACCAGAGGGACCCGATACAGAAGCTCTTCACCATCGGGCCAATGTTTAGGCACGAGCGCCCACAAAAAGGAAGATTCCGGCAGTTTCATCAGATTGATGCGGAGATCTTTGGGGATCCAGGTCCCAAGTGCGATGCCGATATCATCGTCATGGCGATGCATATCTTTGATCTGCTTGGTTTTGACAATCTCGGCCTCAACCTCAACTCCCTCGGGTGCCCCCTTTGCAGGCCCGGGTTCAGGGAAGAACTCAAGCGTTATCTCGGGGATAAGACCGGCTCACTTTGCGCAGACTGCGAGAGGAGGGCCCGGGTCAATCCCTTGAGGGTCTTTGACTGTAAGGTGGAGGGGTGCAATCAGGTGGCCTCCGGCGCCCCCTCGGTCCTCCAGTTCCTTTGCGACTCATGTCGGGGACACTTTGAATCGGTCCAGGGGTATCTTGAGTTGGCCGGCATACCTTTTGTCCTGAACCACCGCCTGGTGAGGGGGCTTGATTACTACAGCCGGACGACCTTTGAGATACAGACCGAGCGCCTGGGCGCGCAGAACGCGGTTTTGGGTGGTGGCCGTTATGATGGGCTCGTGAGTCTGCTGGGGGGTCCTGACCACCCTGCCATAGGCTTTGCAGCGGGTATGGAAAGGGTGGTCTCGCTTCTTGATGAAGATAGACCGGCCGAGGACACCCGTCCTGACCTGTTTATTGCTGCCCTGGGAGAGAGGGCAGAGAAGGCCTGTTTTTGTTGGGTCCAGGAGCTAAGGAAGAGAGGTCTGTGGGTGGAAATGGATTATGCGTCAAAAGGCCTCAAGGCGCAGATGAAGAAGGCTGACCGGCTGGGCGCAAGAAAGGTCCTGATCGTTGGCGAGGATGAACTGGCATCAGGGAAGTGTCTCCTGAGGGATATGCAGACCCATGTTCAGGAAGAAGTGGGCCTTGAGGGCATTGTAAAAAATCTCGTTCAAGCTATTGGATAAATCCTGTATTCCGGGAAGGAGATTTGTAACATATTGAAATAGCAATATGTTTCCAATCTACTGGAAATTGTAGCCCATAAATGTGAACGAACAGCACACAATGATTCCAGACACTTACAAGGTCAGAAGGCAATTTTGCGGAATACGGGATAAATGGTATCAATTTACCTCTCTGAAAATTGGCACTTGGAGAGGGGTATGGGGGTTCGGAATCCCCGTGCCCCGGGTTTCAAAAGGATAAAGTGTTACGATAAATGGAAGAGAAAAAAGAGGTTTATGTAAGTTCTTTGCGAGGCTGGAAGCGAACCCACGACTGCGGGAGTCTCAGGTCAGATGATGTGGGTCGTGAGGCCATCCTGATGGGATGGGTGAACAGCCGGAGGGACCTGGGCAACCTGA
>CAZXCQ010000312.1:0-7157 GCA_964639275.1 uncultured Desulfobacteraceae bacterium
CCCCTTAGGGCTATTGGGTTGGTTTCCGATACGCCATTTTGTGACGGCCGCTTGGTCATGTCATATGGGGGCATGTGGAAGAAAAAAAGACCCCCATGCCACACCACAATCGATTTATCCCCAGGTTTTTGAGAAGTTACATCACTTTCATAATCTTAAAGGAGATTCCGTCACCGTTTGCCTCCAAGAGCCCCCAAGCCGGCCCGGTTGCATCCAACGCAGGCCCCAGGCTGATAAAATCGACCCCTCCTATTTGCCAGTGACCCCAGTTTCTGGACTGGCTGAAAAGGACAATTTGTGCGCTAAACTGGGGCACCATCGCTTTGAGGGCAGGGAATACCGTCTCATCCTGCAAAAACCGCGTCAGGCCACATACTATGTTTATTTCCAGGGCAAAGGGCTCAAAGTCGGAAAACCCGGGCAGATCCTGAATGTATCCTCCAAAAAAGGCCATCCCCTTTTTTGGACCGATCTGGAAGGATAGGACCTGGGGCAGAAGCGCAAGGTGGTCCCTCTCTTCTTCTTCGAGATGGGGAAGGTCGTCTGACTCGCGTCCTTGCGCATATTGCCAGTCCAGTTCGCCCTGAATGGCCAGGACCCCCTTTTTTCTTATCAGTCCGATGAGTTCCTTGTTGCGCGATGAGTTTCCTGTCAGGTTTCCCAGACAGTAGACGATCTCCACTCGCTCCTCTTGGATCGCGTCCAAAAGGCGTCTTAAGATATGGCCACGGCCCTGCAGGTCACCGATCAGGGCCATGCGCTTCCTTGGCTCCGGGTCCGTGTGGATACGGAATGACCGTGCTGGATTCAGGGCACCCTCCTGGACGGACAGCAAGGCCTGGGTCAACTGATCAGGACATGACGTGTCATTCCGGCACGGAATCCCCTGGATTAGCGCCAACACCTCTTTGATCGGTCTTTCTTTCAGAAGGCGACTTACAGCTTCAGCATTTCCAGGGCAGCCTCCGCCCACAAAACGGACTTCTCTGAGGACATCCTCCTGAATCTGGAAGTGGATTTCCGGGGGACACACCCCTTTTGTATGATAAATGAAGCGCAGGGTTTTATTGCTGGATTTCACTTCTGATTCCCCGGAAGAGTCTTCAACCGGTTTCTGTGATGAGACCTTGGAGACAGGCCCTGAGTTCCTCTTGAGCGGGGGTCTTTTCAAATACCAGCTCCCCTTCGATAAAGATGGACGGAACAGGCGCTGGCCGTCCAAGCGACCTGGATATCTCGTTATATCGCGTTGCCCCTTCGAGCTGTTTGGTGATGACCTTTTCTACATGGAGGGCGTCACCAAAGTCAGGTGCCACCGAATCGACCACCCGGGCCATATATACGCAGGGAATTCAGTGTTCTCCTTCATGGAGGAGGATTAAATGAATCGGTCTCATTTTTTGTCTCCCTCAGAAAGGTGAAATGTCATGATTTTTTGCTCAATTACTGGATTCTTAGGGGATTTCTCGGTGGTTGAAAATCGTCCAAAAGACGATTTTTTCAAACAAAACAGACGATAATATTATGGCGGGAGGTGCAACCGAAGATGACCCGAAGACGAGACGTGAAAATATGAAGTCATTTCCGCGAAAGCCCTTAACAGCGCAGTGCAAAAGGGGATATCTCAGAGAGGGCCCCTTGAAGGTGCGTCCCCGCACCGGTCTCTACAATCTCTTTGATAACTGCAAATTTCAGAAGGAATGCCTTTTTCATGCCCACCGCCAGTGAGGTCACGAGAAGGCTGAAGTCAGAGTGATATTCCTTCTCAAATCGGGCCTGCAAATCGCCCAGGGGTTCTCCGAGGGCATACACCTGTCTCAACAGGTCCATGATTTTCTTGTCTGCAACGTGTTTGCTCGGCTCGATCTCAACCTCACGGCAATAGTCTATCTCAAATTCAACCACACGGGCTGGAAGCTCAACACCGAAACGCCTCCACATCTGCCTCAGGGCCTTTTTCCTGTGACGGTTCTCTGCGGTCCGGCTTCTGCCCATTTTCTGGCTCCACAGGCCATAGGCGCGGCATCCGAATGCTCGGTATCGGTAAATCGTGCAGAGACCATCATTTATAAATGGGCATCCCGCGAGTCGAGCCGGATTGGTGAGGAAGAATTCCACGAATCTCCGAACCAGGCGGGTCAACTCGGGATCGGGCATTGTATTCACCCTGTAGATCCATTGAAGGCCCTCAAGCGCGGTTATTTCAGGCAAGAACATACAGCAGATTCCCGGTTGCTCACATGCGCATCGCGTTTCAGGCAACTGGGCATAGTGATCTTGCAAACGGCCGAACAGCCGTTTCGCAGTAGGCATCGCCGATCTTAAATCCTTTAGGGTGATCATTTGACTTTCGGCGGTTCAAATAAATACCAAAGGACCGTTTTTGTTGAGGAGAGCCTGAGTCCCCCAACTCAATGCACTAAACCCGAGGTGATCATTTCCTCCTGCAACATCTTCTTGAGGCGTCTTTTCCACACCCCATAGAGGTCTTCAAGGGCCTTATCACAATCCACATGCCTGCCCACACACTTCAATTGGCCCAGACAATAACCCAATTCGAGGGAGAGCATGATGCTGACCGGTATCGCCAGTTCCTGTCCGATCTCCACAGCAAAACGGCCCTGTTCAACCTCTTGAAGATATGCCCGCTTATCAAAGTGTGGACCCAACAGGTGAAAGATCCTCTCTACGATGGCATTCAACATGATTACATAAAAATTCTTTTGATCCACGTCGATCGTGACCTTGTCATCCAGAAGTGTAATTGTTGAATTCATGACTTCACTCGAAAAAACGGTCGCCTCTATACCCCTAGACCCGTTCCAGACCGGTGATCACCCCGTGGCAGCGGCAGGCCGTGCTCACCAGGAGATGGCCTGTGGCCTTTTCCACTTGATCCATCAATGAGAAAAGCTGGTGGGGGCGATATCCGCCGATGCCGGGTCCCAGCTGGTGGCTCCGAATCACCAGTGGCCGGTAGGAAGAAACCCGTATATCTCCAAGGATCTCAAACATGTTCTGTTTTCTCTTTTTTCCTGTAGCCGTACAAATATCACGCGGTTCTGCGCAATCATCGGGGCATCTGAAATCGGCGTGGCTCACATAGATATTCGCGTCAGGTCCGCGGATAGGGTTTGGGACGAACGGCTCAATTTCATAAGACAGGGGGAGGCGCCGGAGCCGTTCAGGGCCCAGGCGGGCCAGAATCCACTCAGCAGCCAGGTGTATGGGCAACGCCGGAATGATCCAGTCCGGTGTATCTTGGTCAATAAGGTTTTCTTTGAGAAAGCTTACCCCATCAGCCTGTTCAACCGTAGAATTTGAGCCTTTGCACCTCAAGAGATTCTCTTCCACGGGATCTATCAAGACAAAGTGTCTGTTCTTCAGGCTCTCGGATAGTCTCTTAAAGGCGAGAAAACCGAACTGACCCACTCCTATGATCCATATCTCTTTCATGACTCGCCCTGGTGAAACCCCGTGGAGGCGGTATCTCTTCAGCCTTTTGTTTTTCTCACTTGAAATTCCTGTGATTCGTGATAAGTATCTGAAACGATGCTACTCAATAGCCCCTGGGATCAACTTCTCAAAGACCCGGGGGGGGTGAATGGATTCAGGCACATCTTTCCCCCTGTTTTTTGAGATATTGCTCCTGGATGATGGACATGTAGCCCTCCAGCACCGGGGCGTGGATTCCTGTTTCTGTCATACGAATTGGGATTGATAGATCTTTTTGGGAAGGTGTCTTGTTGATGGATGAAAAAAGTGCTGAATGCTCGGCGAGGGAGTACATCAACACCTACTGCCCTTGCCCCAAGGTTGATTGTGAAAGACATGGCCTTTGCTGTCAATGTATCACGGCCCATAAGGATCGACTGGAAGCCCAGTTTATAAAACGGTTTCCATACTGCCTGAGGGAGCTTGTCAAAGAAGGGATAGGTTGAGGGCCTGATCCGTATGATACTTCTGGCAGTAATCTTGTCAGTCAAAACTCGATCCCTTTTTGTGCTTTGACCCCCTGATTGTAGGGATGTCTTGTTTCCATCATTTCGGTGACAAGGTCTGCAATGTCAATGATCTCCTTCCTCGCCTTTCGTCCGGTCAGGACCAGATGGAGATTAGAGGGCCTGTTCCGGATGACCTCCATCACCTCTTCAACATCAAGCAATCCAAAATAGACGGCCAGATTAATTTCATCCAGGATAATCATGTCATATGTCCGGCTGTCCATGGCCCGCTGAAAGGCCTTGAGACCCAGGTAGGCCTTATGGATGTCCATCGGTTCACAAGTCCTTGTCCTGAAAAACACCCGCCTGCCAAACTGCTTGATGGTGATCGGAAGATTGGTTCTCTCCAGTGCCCTTATTTCACCGGTGTTTACCCTCATTTTCATGAACTGCAAGATAAGCACACGAAGCCCGTGTCCTGCCGCCCGCAGGGCAACTCCAAGGGCAGCCGTGGTCTTTCCCTTGCCGTTTCCCGTAAAGACAAGTATCAGTCCCTTATCCGTATCACTTGCCATAGTCGTAACACTTTAGCCTTTTGAAAGTCAGGGAAGTGTCAATTTTGAAAAGGGCAAAATTCATACCCATAGTCTTAGGTGCCCCAGCGAGTATTGCCCCGATTCTAAACCGTTCCCATTATAATATAAGGGAGGATGGTGGCAAGATGTTAATGACGTTTCTTACGGAGAGGTTGATTATAGATCCAAAGCCGATTCCGGATCGTTTCTTCCAGGTGCGCAATTACAGATCACAACCCCTGTTCTGGCTGACATTAGTGGTGCGATAACGAACCGGAAGCATGCGGCAGCAGCCGCGCCTCCCAGCAAAGGCGCGACGATGTAAGCAAAAAGATACCCGCCTTTTGGCCCGGGGATGGCCACTGGGCCCCAGCCGGCAAAATAGGCGATAATCCGGGGTCCAAAGTCACGGGCTGGATTTATCCCCATCTGTGTCAAAGGGGCAAAAATCGCAATGAGGGCTGAGACGGTTCCCCCGATAAAAATGGGAGATGATCCGTCACTTGGTCGTCCCACATTACATCCTTCGGTGAGCAGGAAGATCATGACGACCAGGATAAAGGCGCCGATCCCTTCCACAAGCATGGCCACCCCAAGCGATACTTCGAACCATGGCGCTGGCACCGCAGGGTTGGGGAAATACTCCCCAAAAAGCATAGCGGTCTTCACGGATTCAGGGCTTCCCCGAACGATTCCGTTGACCGCCTCGTATCCGGTGATCTGGGAATGAAAGAGGACTAGGACGGTAGCTCCGGCAGCCATAGCCCCGAGCAGTTGACAGGCCCAGTAGGCCATGAGCAGTTGAGGACGCATTCTGCCCGCAAGAACCATACCCAGGGAAACGGCCGGGTTCAGGTGGGCGCAGGACATGTGCCGGGTTGCATAGATGGCAAGGGTTACGCCAAGTCCCCAGACAGCCGCTACCTGGAAGTTGCCCACCAGGGCACCGAAAAGAACGGCAACTGCCACCGCAGATGTTCCGAATAACACCAGCAGGAAGGTGCCCAAAAACTCACCAAAATAGGCGGCTACATGCTCTTTCATATCTCTCCAGGTTGCGATCACCCCTTAAGGAGGCCAGCAATCCTTTCCGCGCTGAACACCTTTCCTTGGGCTACCAGCACACCCTCTATAGCGAGGGCAGGGCTGAGCGGCAGACCATACTTTTTTCGTACTTCTTCTGAAAGGACCCACAGCTTTATGACCTCAGCCTCCACTCCGGCCTCTACCGCTGCCTTCTTTGCGTTTTCCAGGAGTTCTGAGCACTTTTTACACGGCGGCTCCAGGCCGATGACCTCTATACGCATCAACGATCTCCCTTTCTTTCTTGTAGAAATCAAGAAGTCTATTTCTTAACAAGACCTACGATCTATGTTCCTCTCGAACGAGATACGGGGGTTCCGGGTAGGCCGGGCTGAAGCATTGCAGATCAACAGTCTCGAACTCGGTCCCCTGGTCTTTGAATAGCCCGGCAACCGATTCTCGCACAATCCCTTCCAGCTCCTCCGGATCAAGCCTTACCCTTGCATTGAGAATGAGTGAACCCTTCGAGACCTCGCCCAATTGGTCGCCACCAACGACAGGTCCTGCAGAGAGGTGCGTGATGTTTGTCCACTGGGTTTTACCGGCACTGGTTATCACAAACTTTAAGTGCCCGATTTCACTGTCTCGTTTCCTGAAGGCGTCCCTGAGCTCCACGGCCAGGGCATTGGCGAATTGAGCGGCATCGAAGGGCGAACCGGCCTTGAATGAAAATGCAGCATTGAGCCAGCCCAAAACCGCCTCCGCCGTTGCATACCGGTCATAATCGATCTGTCTCAATACGGTGCCTGCCCCGGGCCTGCCTGATAGAAGGTCCTCCAGCCATGCATCCATTCCATGGCCCTGCGTGGCTGAGACAGCTGTTACGGTCTTTTCCGGAAATGTCTCTTTCAGGCGTGACAGGATACTTTCGGTTTCGTCGGATGAAAGGAGATCGATCTTGTTTAGGACGATGACGTCTGCCTCTTCCAATTGCTTCTGGAAGAGGTAAGAGACCTCCTCTGGAAAGGCCGTGGGGATTTCCTGGAACAGGAGTTCGCGGGCTCGCTCGGGGTCGACCATGATGGAGAAGGGGGCAAACCGGAACATGTCCTTATAGTGGATCTTTATGGGGTTGGCGACCGCAGCCACGAAATCGGTGCAGCTGCCGACCGGTTCGCCCATAAGGATATCGGGTTTATGCACCAGGATCTTTTCCACCTGCTTGATCAGGTCGTCGAACTTACAGCAAAAGCACCCTTCCACCACCTCTTCCACTGGCACTCCAAGTTCGCTGAGCATCTGCCTGACGATCACCGTATCCACAAGGTTCTCACTCTGATCGTTGGTGATTATCCCCACTCGCAGGCCGCGATTGATCAGACGCCGGGCAATCGCTGCCAGCGCCGTCGTCTTTCCGGCACCCAGAAACCCACCTGCGAAGATCAATTTCACAGGTCTTTTGGTTGCTAGCTTCCTGGGGGTGTCCATCTTATCACCTCCTGACTTTTTATGGCTTTCTTGATTAGCTTACGATTCCAGTCCTTCAGGGTCCTGAAATTGAATCCTTTGGGGTTGTATTCCCCGCCGCTTGCGGCGTAAAATGGCTATGTGAGCG
>CAZXCQ010000313.1:0-7072 GCA_964639275.1 uncultured Desulfobacteraceae bacterium
TCGAATAACACATTGCCATTTTCTGGATCAAAACTTTTGAGACGCGGCACTAGAATGGCGGGATGGATAAGGCGAGCAGGGGAAGCACGTGCAATACGCCAACCCTTATTTTACCGGCGAGCCTTGCGCGACTTATGGTTGAGCCTTGGCATTTCAATAAGATCCTTTACCCTGCAATACATGGAGCCGGCCAACCTTCCCAGGACATTCATTCTTGAAAAATCGATCCGATATTCAGAAACGAGATCATCTCTGATGTGATATTTGACAATTTCGCCGATTATAAATCTGTGTCTTGAGGCCCCTACGATCAGTATCCTCAGGAGACTACACTCCAGGTTAATGGGGGACTCGGCAATTCTCGGCGACTTGACTTTATCACTCTTCAACGCGGTTAGGCCGGCTTCCCCTATCTCATCAACCCCACCGGGAAAATCGATGGCCGTAATATTCATTTTTTGAGCCAGAGCTTCATCGACGATATTGACTACAAAATCCCGTGAATACTCGATGTTTTTTAGCGTATCTTTCTTTCTCCCCTTCCTTAATCCAATAGAGAAACCAATTATAGGCGGGTTGGTTGAAATACCCGTAAAAAAACTGAACGGCGCGGCGTTTGCAACACCATCCTTACCCATGGTAGAGACCCAGGCAATCGGCCTGGGGACAACGATTCCTGATAATAGTTTATAGGATTCTGTTTCACTCAGCATGTCAGGTTCTATTTGCATGGGGTCCTTTTCCTCCTCAAAATGATCTTTGGCCTTTTATCTCATGGTGCTCGGGAGCCACATACTAAGCACAGGGAACACAAAAAGCAAGGCCAGGATTAGGGTGTCCATAAGCAAAAAGGGGGCGATGTCCTTAAAGATGTCCTCTACGTCAGGACTGGCTCCCCAGTTTCTTGGGCCAATTGACAGAGGAAAGGGTGGGAAATAGTCTTTCACCCTTAGGCTTGACATGGAAACGAATTCTTCTTAGTGTCTTTTCTATAGATTCATTTTGGTTACCCGCAAAGGACTCCGGCCGCAGGCCCGGTCTGTGAGAGATGCCCTATGTCAAAAAAAAGACTGTTTAAAATCGCCACCTGCTTTTTGCTCCTGGGTCTTTTCTTGTCACTGGTTTCATGTGCCACCAACCCTGTAACCGGCACAACCGAGCTGATGCTCCTTAGCGAACCCCAGGAAATTGAACTGGGCCGCCAAACAGATTCCCAAATAGTCAAGGACTATGGGATTTATAAGGACCCCAAACTTACGGCCTACATGAGTGATATTGGCCGGCGATTGGCCAGGCTATCCCATCGGCCCGGTCTGGCTTATCACTTCAAGATCCTGGACTCCTCTGTGGTAAATGCCTTTGCTGTGCCCGGCGGATATGTCTACTTTACACGGGGTATCCTGGGCTATCTGAACACCGAGGCCGAACTGGCGGGTGTCATGGGGCACGAGATCGGCCACATCACGGCTCGTCATTCTGCCCAGCAGTATAGCAAGGCCCAACTTGCCCAGATCGGGCTGGGGGCGGGGATGATCCTATCCGAGACATTCCGAAGCCTTTCGGACCTTATCCAATTTGGTGTGGGGATGCTGTTTCTCAGCTTTAGCCGGGACAATGAGCGACAGGCAGATGATCTGGCCGTGGAGTACTCTACCAGGGCCGGATATGACGCCACTCATATGGCCAATTTCTTTCAAACACTCGAACGGATGCATCCCACAACGGATCGAACCGGTTTGCCCGAATGGTTTTCCACCCACCCAAACCCGGTGGATCGGATAGGGGCCATCCAGCGAAAGGCCAGGCAATGGCAGCACGACCTCGGTCTCAAGCATCTTAAAGAAAACCGCGATCCGTATCTGAGGCATATCAACGGTCTGGTCTTTGGAGAAAACCCGCTTGAGGGCTTTGTTGAGCACAATATCTTTTACCACCCCATCCTTCGTTTCGAGTTCCCTGTCCCTTCAGGCTGGAAGCTGCTCAACACCCGTTCCGTGGTCAGGATGACGAGCCCGGGTGAAAAGGCGGTCATCATTTTTGCCCTTTCATCGCATGGGTCTTATGAGAAGGCGGCAAGGGCATTTTTGCAGCAGAGCGGGGCCGAGGTTTTTGAGTCCGGCAGAATCCAGGTAAACGGCCTTCCCGCCATCTGGACAACAGGGAGGCTCAGGACGCGGCAGGGGGTCCTGGGGATGATGACATATTTTATCCAAAAAGACGGCGAGGTCTGCGTCTTTTACGGCCTTTGCGGGGTGAGCCAATTCAAAGGGTATGTCCCCACCTTTGAGAGCACCATGAGGGGGTTTGGGAGACTTACAGACCCCAGGAGACTCAATGTCAAACCTGACCGTATCCGGGTCGTCCCGGCACCCCATGACGGGTTCATGAGGCAGATCCTTGAAGAACTTGGCACCCCGGGGACCAAACTCGCCCAATGGGCAATCATGAATGGGATGACCCTGGAGCAACCGGTCCAGGCCGGAAAGCTGATCAAAATAGTGGAGAAAGGGCGTCTTCGCTAGACAATACTTCGGGGGTTAACAAGAAACGATGTAACACTTTGGCCTTTTGAAACCCGGGGGATGGGGATTCCCAACTTCCATTCCCCTGTCCAGGTGCCAATTTTGAAAAAGGCTAAATTAATACGGGGTTAACAAGAAACGACAATATCGAGGATTTGGAGGAGGACACAAAATGGCGCGCGGTTTTTTGGTATTGATGTGTCTCTGTTTTTTTGGAATTTTTCTCGCAGTCCCCGGGGGCTTGCAGGGCCAGCAGTTAGTGACAGAGGTCATGACAGGAGCACTCCGCTCCATGCCCCTCTTTGAAGGACTATCAGATCACGAAATCGAGGAGATAGAAAAGGTGTCCACGCTAAAGGAATATCCGGCTGGTACGAAACTCATCGGAAAAGGAGAGAGGCTGGATCGATTGTACCTCATCTTGACAGGCAGGGGGGCGGTGCGTCTGAAGGATCGGACCATACCCTTTGGCAGGAACTTTCTCCTGGGTGAGATGGAGTTTGTAGACCCCGTCCCTGCGGTGGCCGATGTATTTCTGGTATCAGAGTGCAGACTGGTGGAGATCGAATACAAACCCCTTGACAGGCTCCTGCGGTCCAGGCCCCAGATGGGTCTCGCCGTCATGAAAAATCTCGCGCGCATACTGAGCCGCAAGATTCAGGGGATGAGTCAATAATGCAAGACCAGAGCGGTTCTATGGGAAGACCCAATATGCCCGAACCCACCATATGCGACCTCAGTCTCTCGGAATTTCTCATCCGTATGGAGGAGTTTCATGGAGACCGCTCTCCCGGCATCCTGGTTGGCGGGATGATGGTCGATCTCGTCCTCCGCCATTTGGCCCCCACTCCCTACCTCAACTTTGTGACCGAAACGGTAGTCTGCCTCCCCGACGCAGTACAGCTTCTCACCCCGTGCACCGTCGGGAACGGTTTTCTCCAGGTCCTTGACTGGGGGAAATTTGCCCTGACCGGTTATGACCGCATCACCCTGTCAGGTGTCAGGGCATGGATAGACCCCAGGGCACTGGCCGGCTATCCATTAATCCACCAATGGTTTGAAAGGAAATCCCGAACCACCCCGAAGCCCTCCTTTGATGAGTTGGCCCCGGAGATCCTGGCCGCAGGCCAGGCTCTCCTCGGCCACAGCCCGGTGCGGGTGCAACGGGCGCTCAAGGACCCGGATCGGGTCCCCACACAACCCTGCCCCCGGTGCGGTGAATCCTACCCGGTGCGTCTCGGTCCTGCGTGTCCGGCCTGCAGTGGTCAGGCATACTACACCGCGCATTCGGCCGGCTGAGGTCTCCCCTCATAAATGATGGGTCGTAACGAGTGTATCTTGACACACCTCACGGTCTTCTCTAATATCCTTTTTCCAACGAGAAAAATCCTACCCATTACAGGGATATGATGCTCAAGGGAGACAGAAATATGAAACACCTACCCTTTGTACTGGCCCTTTTTCTTACTTTGGCCCTCGCCCCGGCCACCTCGCGGGCGCTCAAGGTCAACCTGGGTGTCGTCACCAAGCCGGGTTCTGCCCAGAATATTGCCGCGGAGAAGTTCAAGGAGATCATTGAAAGGCGCTCCGGAGACAGGATAGAGGTCAAGATCCACCACTCTGGCAGCCTGGGAAACGAGACCGAGATACTCCAGCAGATCCAGATGAATTCGATCCAGATGGGAATCATCACCGTGGGCCCCTTTGATACCTTTGACCCCATCGTCCGGGTGATCGGTTATCCCTTTATGTTTTCCAGCTACGAGCAGGTTGACAGGATAATGGACGGCCCACTTGGAAAAGAGATCCTCGTTGATCTGGAGAGGGTCGGCTTTAAGGGGCTTGCCTTCTCTGAAAACGGGTTTCGCAACCTCACAAACAACAGACGTCCTGTCCACAGGGCCTCGGATGTGAAGGGACTCAAGATTCGTGTGATGCAGTCTGCTCTCCACAAGGCCATATGGCGCGCCCTGGGCGCCAACCCCACTCCCATGCCGTGGCCCATCTACACCGAGTTGGAACAGGGGGTCATCGACGGGCAGGAGAATCCCCTGTGGGTCATTGAGGTCTATAGACTCTATGAGATACAAAAGTATATGACCCTGACCCGGCATGTCTACTCGGGCCACATCGACGTGGCATCACTCAAATGGTGGAAGACCCTGGACCCGGAGACCCAAAACATGATCCAAAAGGCCATGGTCGAGGCAGCCATATATCAGCGTCAGGTCAACAGGGAGAACAATGCCCAGCGGCTTGTCTTTCTCAAACAAAAAGGGATGCAGATAGACGGGACCCCTGAGATCGCCTCTTTTAGGGCCAAGGTGGCCGATCTCAAGGACATGGCCCTCTTCAAAGACCCCAAGGTCCAATCCCTCCTCAAGAAATTCATGGAGGCGGTCAAGTGAGGCATCCGCCGCCTGGTTGATGCCGTGGGAGTCCTTGCTCAAAAAGGGGCTCATATCCTGTCTGAGACCTTCATCTCTTAGATGGTGCGCAGTTGATGGTCGCCCTGGAAAAGCTGAGCCTGAGGCTCAACCGTCTGGTGGAAAGATCCCTTTTTGTCCTGGGCTTTTCCATGGCCGCCATTGTGGCGGTACAGGTCTTCTGCCGTTATGTACTCAACCATTCCATTTTCTGGTCCGAGGAGCTGGCACGCTATCTCCTTGTCTGGCTGACCTTTCTCGGGGCCACTGTTGCCTATCGCCGCCGCGTCCATGCCACCGTGGACGTGATCTACAGGCGTTTGCCCCATCAGGGAAGGCTCGCCTCGGCCATCCTGGTCCACCTCTGCTCCCTTTCTTTTTTTGGCGTCATGATCATCTACGGGTGGCAGTTCGCCCACTTTGTCAGGCTTCAGATATCCCCGGCCCTTTATCTCCCCAAATGGATCCCCCATGCCGTTCTTCCCCTGAGCGGATTGATCCTCTTTATCCACGCCCTGGCATTCTTGAAAAAGGACCTGGAGGGATTCCGCCATGACCGGTGAGATCATGCTGCTGGCCCTCCTGGTGCTTTTCGCCCTGAATGCACCCATCGCCCTGGCAATCGGCCTGTCCTCTTTGGTGGCCCTGATCATCCAGGGGGAATTCCCCCTTATGATGGTCGTCCAGCGCATGTACGCCGGGTGTGATTCATTCCACCTCCTGGCTGTGCCCCTCTTTATGTTTGCCGGGGTGCTCATGGAGGCGGGCGGCATCAGCCAGAGAATCGTCGATTTTGCCAATGCCCTGGTGGGGTGGCTTCCCGGTGGTCTGGCCGCGGTAACGGTGGTCTCTGCCATGTTCTTTGCAGGGATCTCAGGCTCTGCCGCAGCCGATGCCGCCGCCGTGGGCTCCATCCTCATCCCTGCCATGAAGCGATCGGGGTATGATTCTGACTTTGCCGCCGCTATCCAGGCCTCCGGTGGCTCCGTGGGCGTCATCATCCCTCCCTCCATCCCCATGATCATCTTTGGTTTTCTGACAGGGGCGTCCATTGGTCAGCTCTTTGCCGCCGGTATCCTCCCCGGAATACTGGTGGGGCTGAGCCTCATTGTCGTCTCCAGCATCATCTCCAGGCGCAAAGGCTACGCAGGCACGACCCCTTTTTCCGGTGCCCAGGTGTGGCATACCTTCAAACGGGCCATCCTGGCCCTGGGGGCGCCCATTATCATCCTGGGCGGAATCCTCTTTGGCATCTTTACGGCCACCGAGTCAGCGGCTGTGGCAGATGTCTACGCGCTCCTGGTCGGTATGTTTGTCTATCGCCGCATCCGGATAAAGGACCTCCCGAGGCTATTCACCGATGGGGCGGTGACCGCTTCGATTGTCATGTTTATCATTGCGGCGGCCTCGGTCTTTTCCTGGATTGCGGCAATGGATGACATCCCGGGACGCCTGGCAGGAGGGATACTGAGCCTTACCCGCAATCCAATCGTTCTTCTGCTCCTGATCAATCTGGTCCTGCTTGTGGCCGGTACATTTGTGGAGACCACGGCCGCCCTCATCCTCCTCGTACCCATGATCGCTGGCCTGCTCCCCCACCTGGGTATCGACATGGTTCATCTGGGGGCGATCGTCGTGGCCAACCTGGCCATCGGCATGCTGACCCCGCCCATGGGGATATGCCTGATCGTCTCTGGCTCCATATCCGGAGACACCCTGGGGGCCGTGGCCCGAAGGATTCTGCCCTTTCTGGCGGTACTTCTCCTGGACCTGATGCTGATCACCTTCTGGCCACCCCTTACCATGTGGCTGGCAAAGCTCGTCGGCAGGTAGATCGGAAAAAGGAGATGCTTTTTTTCTCAGGAGAGGTGGACCAACGGGACTGGGAGCTGTCCATAAGCCAAAAACAACGCAACCTGGACCACCTGACAGGGGTAGTTGAAAAGCTCCGGAAGGTGATCAAGGGTGCCGAAACCCACCTTCAGCAGCTCTTCCCGCTGCTAAAGTCAGAACGCTATCCCAATCTTCCTGAGAAACTAACATTTATGGTGTAGATGTAGATGGACATGTAGATGGGGACGCCTATGCTTTTATGCTTCACTTTGGGGATTTGATATGATAGGG
>CAZXCQ010000314.1:0-6947 GCA_964639275.1 uncultured Desulfobacteraceae bacterium
ATACGGGCCCAAAATCGAATCTTGGGACACGAATGCAACCCTGAACCTCTGAACCTTTGAACCCGTGAACGGCTACAAAATTGAAACAGATGTGGAGGGCCAGCCCATGCCCCATTATTACAAAAAAAGGCGAAAAAAGGTCATCGGGAGGCAGGCGAAGCTTTATCTGTTTATCGTGGTGGTGTGTCTTTTTGCCACAGCCGGGATCTACTTCGCCACCGAGACCGTGCCCGATTTTCTAAACCAGCAGGTTCAAAAGGCAATTGCCAAGCATGCCCAAGAGGTCCTGAGCCAGGGTTCGGACTCCGTCGAGGATGAGGGTCTGGGAGAACTTGCCGGGAGGCTGAGTCCTGCCACAATCGCCAAGATCAAGAAGGTGTACGAAGGAGGAGAGGGAGGCTCGGGCATGGTTGAAAGGCTGAACAGGACCTATGGCGAGAGAAGGATAGATCCTCGTATCATGGGGAGACTCAAAAGGCCTGCTGAGAGAAAAAGGGAAGAGCCCGGCAAACAAGGCGGAATAGACCTTGCAACCATTGATAAGTTCAGGAAGGCTTACAGTAGCGGAAAGATCAACCAGGCGACTGTTGAGAGGGCCAGAGAGGCTTACAGCAAAGGCAAGATAGACCCGTCTCTGATTGAGAAGGCCAAGAGGGCCATGCGCAGAGGCGAGCTAGACCCCGCACTCATCGAGAAGGCTAAAAAGGCGCTTGCCGGTGCTAAATAATGGCAGGTCTTTATAGCAGCAACACCCCAGTCTAAAGCAGGATCTTTTAGATAGACACAGATCAGTCTTCCCCTGTATTTTTTCCCCATAAAAAGGGCCGGTTGTCCCGGCCATGTCATTATAACCAGTGAAAAATGGATGATCCTGTAGAGCATGAGGTCTTGGTATGAGTCCTGGAGTTATGAAAACGCCAAAGACTGCTGATCTGGCGATTACGAGCAGGTGCAATCTGCGGTGCAAGTATTGCAGCTATTTTACCGGCCCCGGTGATGTTGGCAAAGATCTCTCCACCCAAGAGTGGAACAGGTTCTTTGAGGAATTGATGCGCTGCGCGGTCCTCTATGTGACGCTCCAGGGGGGCGAGCCCTTTTGCCGGGAAGATTTGAAGGAACTCATTGAAGGGATTGTCCGGAACCGGATGCGGTTTAATATACTGAGTAACGGGACGTTGATCACAGATGAGCTGGCAGGCTTTTTGCGCTCTACCGGCCGCTGTGACGGGGTGCAGGTCTCTATTGATGGCTCCATACCGATGACACACGATGCCTTCAGGGGGGAGGGGAATTTTTTGAAGGCGATCCGGGGGATAGAGCATCTCAGGAAATATGACGTTTCTGTTTCGGTGAGGGTCACGATTCACAGAAAGAATGTCAGGGACCTTGATGGAATCGCCCGGCTGCTGCTTGAGGATATGGGGTTGGGCGGGTTTTCGACCAACTCCGCCTCCTATATGGGGCTCTGCCGCCAGAATGCCGAGATGGTGCAGCTGACCACTGAAGAGCGCACCCTGGCCATGGAGGGTCTCCTGAGACTCAATAAAAAATACGGCAACCGCATCGGCGCGGCTGCCGGCCCTCTGGCCGAGGGAAGAGGCTGGCTTGAAATGGAACAAAACCGTCGGGAAGGCAGAAAGGAGATCCCGGGCGGAGGATATCTTTCGGCCTGCAGCGGACCCATGCAGACCATTGCGGTGAGGGCAGACGGGGTCATGGTCCCCTGTATCCAGATGAGTCATATCCACCTGGGTCGAATCAACAGGGATGATCTCAAGGCGGTCTGGCAGGGTCACCCCGAACTAAGAAGGCTCAGAGACCGGCACGATATCCCGTTGAGCGATTTTGAATATTGCCGGGGGTGTGACTACATGGCCTATTGCACCGGAAACTGTCCCGCCCTGGCATATATGATCCTGGGCAATGAGGCCCGCCCAAGCCCGGATGCATGCCTCAGACGATTCCTCGAGGAGGGGGGGAGGCTCCCGGATGAGGGGTTAATTTAGAGAAACATGACGGAAGGCCCAAATGAGATGGTCAGGTTTATCAGGTGCTTATCGAGGATACACCTGAGGGAGGCTGATAAGGGCTTTATCACAACCTTTTTGAAAAGCGAGTCCCCATGGGAGCATGTTGTAATACTGGCGGAATGGGAGGGCGTTGCCGGATTGATCTGCCATCATCTGAGACACTCTTTCCCCACCTTACCACCGAAATCCACCCTCAAACAACTTGAAGACATCACCCTGGAGAACACCAGACACGCCCTCTCCATTATTGCGGAGGCAAAGACCCTCTCGGCCCGGCTGGATCGGGTGGGGATACCGGTGGTGGCCCTCCAGGGCCTCTCCCTGATCAGGCTTTACAAAGACCCCCGGTTGAGACCCCTCTGGGATCTTGACCTGATGGTCCGGGACTGTCATAAGGAGGGGCTCAAGAAGGTGTTGTTGGAGGCCGGATACCGGGTCCCGATCAGCGCCTATCCGGATCGCCTCTCAAATGGCCGTATCTGGGTGGATATCCACACCCACATCCTCAACCTTGAGCGCATTCAGAGCCGGGAATATCTGTTTCCCAAGGACCTCACCGCCATGTGGCAAAGGGCTGTGCCCCTCTTTGATGAACCGGGTGGGCTACTGACCCTTGGACCGTTTGACAATCTTGTTGCCCTGGCGGCCCACGCCCTCAAGCATGGATATTCGCGGCTCAACTGGCTGGTGGATCTCCATGAATCCCTGCTGGAATGGGCTGTCAAACCCGATGGATGGGAGCAATTGACAGAACGCACGCGGTTCTGGCATCAGGAGAGGATTGTCCTGTATGCCCTGATTCTGGTAGAAAGGATCTTTGAAATGAGGGTACCTTTCCGGGTCAAGGAAGATTTGAGTATCCATAACCTGGGCATCCTTGAAAGGCATCTGATCAGGCTGAGGCTCAGGGGGTTTTCTTCACCCCTGCTCTGTAACGTGCTCTGGCTTGAAAACATCAAAGGGATAGGGAAAAAACTCAGATTTATTAAGGAAACACTCCTCCCGAGGGGTGAGGTTATGGACCAGATCCGCCATGACGGTGCCTGGGGCGCCAGAGGCCCGGGATATGCACAACGACTTGTGGATGCCGCTATTCGAGTGGGGAAGGATCTCTATCGGGCCTATGGTTTTTCTCTCAGGTGGAGGGGAGATGGGGGGTAACGGGATATTATCCCGCCGGTCTGCTACCGGCCTTACATTCACCACCGGCCGTGCCGCCAGTCTTGCATTCCCCACCTGTGGCCGAACTTCCTGTCTTACATTCCGCCGTTGCCGCACTTCCTGCCTTGCATTCCCCCCCTGATGCCCCAGACCCGGCCTTACATGAGGTTCCGGCATAACTTCCGGGTTTGCATTCACCCCCACTGGCCACGGACCCCGGTTTACAGTCAGCGGCAGCAGGGCTTCCGCCGACCTTGCAGACAAGACCGGCCGGGGTGCCACCATTCTTGCATCGGTATCTCTTGGCGTAGGCAATCCCTCCCCCGAGATCAAAAAGCATGGGGGGTTCGTAGGGGGTCTTTTGTTTTCCCTCGTTGAATTCAGCCATCTTTGCCTCCAACCTTATCTGTGGGTAATAACTCCCGGCACATCATGGCCCCGTCCAATATGAAAGTGGTAGGCAGGCAGGCTATGGCACGCCTCAAAAAAAAGGTCAAACAGGGTGGTCCTGGCCTCGCGAGACAGATAAGGAAAAAAATGGATATACCTTTTTATTATCATTGAAATGGCCATTGTTTTTGAGATCCTCTCGAGGTGAATCCGGTCGTCCCTGGTGAGGAAATAAAGCCCCGTCACCCTGGCGCTCTGTCCAATCGCCTCTTTTTTGAGACCGCCTGACATATCCAGTTGGTGAAAAGGGGATGGGAATACATGGTACTCACCATTGTGCCTGCCAAAAATGGGGCTGTCGTCTGAAAAGACCAGACATCCCGCAGAATTGGTGGCCAGGGTGCTTTTCCCTGCCCCGGAGTCTCCAAAAAAGAGTGCCCCCTTTTGGTCTCTTACCAGTGCCGCGCAATGGACAAAACAGCGCTGTCGTTCTCCCAGGACCTGGGCGAAATAGATCCAGAATATCCGGTGGAGGGGCTGGAAGCGCCTGGGGCCCTGTCTCAAGAGAAAGATGTGTCCCCTCGCGGTTTCCGGGTCAAAGAGGAGCAGGCCGCCCAGGCAGAATGAGCAGATGGTTTTTTCGTGGAGGGGAAAATCTCCTGGGTGGCTGATGGTATCCCGCAACCATGCGACCACCTTTTTTGTAGGGAGTAGTTGTTCAAAGACCCGTTTTTGGTCTCTGTCATTGAGAGGGAGACCGTTATTGCCCTTTCCTGAGACGCTCACCTCCACCCTGGCGGCCTCTGAAGGGTCTGGGCAAAAAAAATCCCGGAAATAGAGGTCACAGAACCGCCCCCCCTCTTTGGCCTGGCCCAGAAGGGTTATCGTGATGTGTGTACCGGACAGGCTCAGTGAGAGCTCCACAGTTTCTCCTTCTTTTCCACGGATTTGTACGAAATAGCAAGGTGAGACCGTGAAAGGGGTTCAAGGGACCAAATTACCCATGACGGATGATCTGTCTGACATCAAGGGGGGAGATAAAGCCATTTGCTTCGAGTTCCCTCAAAAAACCTTTTATATCATCCAGGAGCCGGTGCCGATCCACTTCAGGATAAAGCCGGTGAAGTCGGTCGATCACCTGATTGAGATCCTCTTCACGCTTTAGTGCCAGGAACACCTCCTTGCCAGGCGGGTTTATGTATCTCAGGTCTCCGGTTTCAGCCCTGAACAGCAATGCGCCGTCCCCTTGATCCCGATATAGGATGTCCTTATTGACATCAAGCTGCAAGAGGTCCTTGAGCCTTGTCTTTGTTGCCTGTGCCGGCTCCGGTCCCCCGGTTAAGATGCCAAGAGATAGACCGGCGAGGGTAGCGATAAACCCCCGTCTTCCAATCGTAGCGTTTTCTTTTGCATCCATGTCATCCTCCTCCGGTGATGACCCTTATCTTTACAATATTTTATCCCCAAAAAGGGGCTTTGTCAAATAGTGTAAACCTGCGAGAGCCCCTTCAACCCGTCTCAAGTCTCCGGCCGCAAACGGGTCTTTGGAAAGATTCCCAAATGCCTTGCCTCCTGGCAAAACCAGAAGGGCGCCCAGAGGTCTCTGCCGCCGTAGTAGTTCTGGGCGATACAGCCTCCCAGGCAAAGGCCCTTTATGACACATTCACTACAGACCCCCTCCAGGCGAGCGGGGAGGCCCTCACGGAGCTCACGAAGTACCCGATCATTATTCCATACATCCGCCAAACTATTATGGGCTGCATGTCCAAAGACAAGCTCGGGTACTGTCTCGCCAATCCCACACAGTGCATAGGACCCATCCGCCAGGACACCAAGGATGCCGAGAATCCCGCAGACCCCGCATCCACTCCCGTTGCCGGAGAAAATCCTTCCCAGGGCCCGAAAGGCCAGCGCATGATCAAAGTGGAGGGTCAGATGGGTTGAAGCGGAAAGGGTGTTTTCAACCCACTGACCCAGCTCCACAATCTCCGCTACACCGAGGGCCTCGCCCGACTGGTGCATCTGCTTGCCCCTGGAGGTGGGCTGCAAGACATTAAACTTGACAGAACCTGCCCCCAGAGATTCGGCCAGTCGAACCAGTTCCTCGAGCTGGTCTTTGTTGCGTCGCGTCATGGTCATGATTATCTGGGGGTTTAGGCCTGCGTTTGCCAGGTTTCGGATACCCGCCTTGGCCTCCTCAAAACAACCCGGGACACCCCGGAGCCACTCGTGTGTTTCCGCGTCTGATGCGTCGAGACTCACCGCCACAAATGGGTTCTTGCAGGCTGCCATCTCCCGGGCAAGGTCCTTTGAGCAGAGGAGGCCATTGGTCTCCATCGACAGTTTGAGGTCGTTTGCCCTGACCTCCCTAAGGATTCCGTGGATCCGGGGATGAACCAACGGTTCTCCCCCGGTCAACTTGACGGTGGAAAGCCCCAGGGGTCTGGCCTGTTGGATTATGGATCTGAAAAGCTTGAGAGACAGATAGGGATAGGTGTCGCCTCCGCCTTGGTATTTCGGGGCAATCCAGCAGTGACGACACCGGAGGTTACACCCCTCGGTCAGGTAAAAGTAGATCTGGCGCAGGGGATATCGCCTATCTTCTTGCTCTCCGGTCATGTTCCAACCAGTCCCCGTTCGGCCAGACCCTGGATAAAATCCCTCACATGATCTTTGGCCTCATCCGGGACTGCCTCAAAGTTGGTCTGCAATTCTCTTAAGATGTCTTCTAACTTATGGGAGCCATCAAGGTGATTCCAAACAAATACGCCAATCGGATTGAGTCCCAGGGTATCCCCTGAATCAGGATCGAACAGGATGGCCCAGTCATCAAACTCCTCCCGAAGTACGATCGACGGATTGGCAATCGGCCTGTCTTTTGGTCCTATTTCCATTTCCTGCCTCCACGTCCGTCACTCCAGCGAACCCCGGATCAGAGCCTGTCCCGGACCGGATCCGGGATCCGAGGCAGGGGCGGGAGTCCAGAAACGATTAATTCCACTGGTTCCCGCCGGAGTTTATCCCGTAGCTGATACGGGGCCGGAATGACGAAAAGGAATGATTTGTGGGTTCTTACGCGTTCATCATTATTAAGATCAGACCTCCTGACACAGATCTTGACGCAATGTTACATCCTGACGGGTGGCTGACCCGGAAAGCCGCAAAAATCGGACATCGCAATTTGAATTTTCTGGAGTGACGTATCATCAATTTTTCCGCTCAAACGAATCACGCAATCAGGAACGACGGGCTTCTCGCCGCCTATGTCAGGAGATCTGAAGATACATTATAACATCTCAAAAAACAGGGGCAAAGGTGTGGCATGGGGGTCTTTTTTTTCTTCCACATGCCTCTAATAGGGGGCCC
>CAZXCQ010000315.1:0-6917 GCA_964639275.1 uncultured Desulfobacteraceae bacterium
GCCGGCTTTCATGTAGAAGCCGGTGCGACAGTCAGGATAAGGCAGGAGTAAACAATACCCCGCCTACCCCCGCCCACCGGCCAGCTCCCTCATGGCACCAAGATGCCAGTGGAATGGTGCATATATAGCTTGCATATACGGATTGACGGTGATACATCCCTTGTGACTCCGCAAGAAACAAGTGTTTGCAGGGGTCATTATTATGTTGCGAGAATTTCCTAAAATTCTGTAGATTGTGACGTAACCGCTTGATATGAATACGGATTTAGACCTGAAAATATTAACTGAAAAACCCTTCCTTTTCAATGGGTTAGGTGGGCTCGCAACATAAGGGACGCTGTTAGGTTTTAAGGTTGAACATAAAATTCCTCTTGACATCGACGGCAGGAACAGCAGAAATAGCCTGGATAAGCTATTGGAGACGATGAACATATGGAAGAGACAGAATATATCCTTGACGGTGGGGTGGATCTTCACACCCATGCTGGCCCTGACTTCTATCCACGCTCTGTGGATCAATTTGAACTGGCGCAGAACGCCAAAAGCGAGAAAATGGCGGCTGTTGTGTTCAAGAATCATTTCTGTCCCACCTATTTCGCTGCGGAGGAAGTGGCGCGAAGGATTCCAGACATTAAGGTCTTTGGCGGGTTGGTGTTGAATAATTATGTGGGCGGCCTGAATGTTTATACGGTCGATCTTGCTGTGAAGGCTGGAGCAAAGATCATCTGGATGCCGACTCTTTCAGAGGCAAATCATCTGGCTTATTACGGGGCCAGCGATTTTACCATGCAGAGCCATAGGATACCTCTTCGATCCCAAGGCCCAGGCCTGACTATTTGTGAAAATGGGATTCTCAACCGAGAGGTCTATGAAATCTTGGAGGTTATAGCTTCGAGCGAGGTCCTTTTGGCAACCGGCCATGTTTCAAGTGAGGAAGCCCTTTTGTTGGTAAGGGAGGCCTCTGCCATGGGTGTGAAAAAGATACTGATTAATCATCCCGATGACAGGGTCTGTAAATTCCCAAGAGATGCTCAATTGGAAATGATAAGACATGGCGCAATCCTTGAGCAGGCCCTCATAACCACCATGCCCGGATGGGGGGAAATGACCATAAGAGATATTGCCGCCCGTATCCATTCTTTCGGCGCCGAGAACTGCATACTGGTAACTGATTTTGGACAGGCCCACCATGAAATCCCCACTGATGGCCTAAAAAGGTTCGTGAGGGGACTTCTGGCAAGTGGCATAAGTCAAAAAGAAATCCATGTTATGTCTTGCGTGAACCCTTGCAACCTGTTGGGGATCATTTGAGGCTCAGTTCTCGGCTATTTTGTAGCTAATGGAAATGCCCTCACTGCTGGCCCGATTTATTGTGGTTTCAAAATTGGGCAGGCTGTATACATAATCGATGAATTCACTGATTCCGCTATCAAAGCGCCACGATACGTTGTGGGCTGCGAAACAGCCACCAACTCGAATCATAGGGGCCAGGGCTACGAAATAGCTCTTGTACCCATCTTTGTCAGCGTCTGAAAAGACAAAATCGAAAGGTCCCTTCAATTCTCTCACCAGTTCATGGGCATCAGCCAGGCGTGCGTCTATATAATGGGAGAGCCCGGCCTTCCCGAAATTTTCAAGTCCTTCCCTGTAACGATCCTCATTGATTTCTATTGTTATAAGCCTGCCGCCTGTCTTGCTGAGGGCCCAGGCAATCCAGATCGCCGAATGCCCGGTCGAAGTTCCGATTTCCAAGGCCCTCTGGTACCTGTTCTTTATGATGAGGTCATGGAGAAGCTGGCCGTCAGGATAAGGAACGTTCCAGTCAGACCATTTACCATTTTGGCTTTTCAGGAAATCTGTCACTTTTTCGTCATTGAGATCCTATTATTCTTTTGACGTCCCATTTCCCACAATTTTACGTGAATCTGCGAGAATGGTATTAAGCTTTAGTGCCTCAATCCTCCTAAAATGATTGATGTTTCCGGTTATGAGCTCCAAGCCGTGACCAATGGCTGTCGCAGCGATTTGAAGGTCAGCATCGGGAAGGATTTCTCCAGCTTCTTCGAGGTGAACACGGAGTCTGCCAAAGACTTTTGCGATGCCAGTATCATAAGGCAGAACCGTGACAGCAGGGAGAATACGTTGTTCTATGTTGGATAGGTGTTGTTTACAGGCCCGGGAACGGTATGCGCCCTTGTATAATTCTCCGATTACAACAGCAGTGGTGAACTGCTCTTCACGGGGGATATTTATAAGCCAGGTGGTGTATGCTATTGCGGGCCGAGGTCGCAGGAGCTCTGAAATTGCGTCCGTATCAAAGAGAAAGGCCATTGTCAGAGACCCAGATCTGGCACATCCCGTTGCCCGATACGAGGAGATTTGTCCAATATCTTGACCAGCTCTTCTGAGTCTTGCCAGCCGCCCGCTATGCTGGCAAGCCCACCTTCTGGCCCCGCCTTTCTCAGACGCTCAAGGTGTTCGAGATCACTGGGGCGGACAAGTGCGGCGACAGGTTTGCCATGCCTGGTAATAAGCACCGACGAACCCGCCTCTACCTGCCGGATGCATTCTGAAAATGTGGCCTTTGCCTCAGCCACTGATACGCTTTTGTCCATATTTGACCTCCATATTTGACTATTATGACCATTATGACCATTATGACCAATATGTCAAGTCTTCCAAATCGGCAGGGGGGTCCATAGAATTACAGCTTTCAGGCAGGATATGGTCGGATCAGGGGGCAAGGGGTACAGAGCCCAATAAGGCGGTATGGGAAATGACGGAGAAATGAGAATGAAGGGAAAATGGTGTTGCAAGCTTTGATTTTGGGTTTGGTGGCCTTGTGTCCGGACTGTGTCAGGGGAGTATTCAGTCGTTTTGAAGAATCGCCTTGACAATTCGGCCCTCTTTGTTTTTTTTGAGGCGCTCAAAAACCTCAACGCCCTCTTCCATCTTGACTGACATACTGATAATCGGGTCTGTCTCCACCTGGTGGGACTCTATCAATCTCAGACTATTGATAAAGTCGTTTTCCGTGTAAAGAAAAGAGCCGCGGATGTTTAACTCGGCGGTTACGATCTTGTGCATGTTTATCTCAATCACGGGTTGGGCCAGGCCGACCCAACTGATTGTGCCATGGCTTTTTAAGGCGTTGAGTGCATCGGAGACCGCAGGCTGGGTCCCCACGGCCTCGATGGCGATGTCGGCCATCGCGTCTGTGGTAATATCCCTTATCCTGGAGAGGACATCCTCTCTCTGCGGATTGAGGGTAAAATCGGCCCCCAGTTTTTGAGCGATGTCCAAACGATAATCAGATTTATCGCTGACGATAACATTTTGTGCCCCTCTGAGTTTGAGGATCTGCAGGATCAAAAGACCGATAGGACCTGCACCCACCAGAAAGGTATACGTGGCCTTTCGGAGTATATCTCCATCAAGTTGTTGGACGCCTCGGTAGGCCACGGCGAGGGGTTCAACCATGCTCGCCTTTTGGAAATCCACATTCTCTCCCACACGAAAAAGACAGCGTTCCGGCACGGACAGCCATTCGGCCATACCGCCGTTTTTGGACATGACGCCAAAAAATTCGGCCTCAGGGCAAAGGTTGGTCAGTCCTTGTTGGCAGAAGGAGCATACACCGCAATAGAGTTTGGGTTGGACAACGACCCTATCTCCCATCTTGAATTGACTCTTTTCTGCGGCCACTTCAACGGTCCCCGCCAGTTCATGACCCATCACCATGGGAGGCGTGCGTCTGCCGGTCTTGCCGAGAAATCCTTCGATATCGGACCCGCAGACCCCAACCGCATTAATCCTGATGACCGATTCATTATCGATCGATTCCGGATCCGGGATCTCCTCAAGCTCAATGATGCCCGGTCCTTTGTAAACCAATGCTTTCATGCCAATTATCCCTCTTTAGTGTTAGTGACCAGATCGCCCGGATATTGTATGGTTAGTGGTCAAGACATGGAGCCTCTTTACTGTGTTTTTCTCTGTGAGTCAAGGGCAGATTCGTCTATATTTCATAGTCAAGTTGACCGAGAACCGAGTAAAAAGAAGTAATGGGCGTGAACCAGAAAACGAAACAAGGGCGTACTGATGCCCGGGTTGGCGCCAAACAAAAAAAATAGATGACCCGGCCCCTTGACACCCGCCCCGTTCTAGAATATTTCTTAGGCCGACTGCTTTCCCGCGTGCCCAACGCGGACAAGAAGGGCAGTGATAAAATTACCTTCTTGAGGATTGATGCCATGCTGGATGAAAGAATAAAAAGGGAACTGATCGACATCGTCGGACTCGAGAATTTCACCGAAGCCAGGATTGACATGGTATCCTATGCCTATGATGCCATGGGGGCCAAGGGTAGACCCGATTGCGCGGTCTGGGTTTCGGATACCGAACAGATTGTCCGAATCATGAAACTGGCCACCCGGGAGAAGATCCCGGTCACCCCAAGGGCTGCCGGGACCAGCATTGTTGGTATGGTCGCACCCAACCAGGGGGGGATTGTCCTTGATGTCATGCGGATGGACAGAATCCTCGAAATCAATATTGAAGACCGTGTATGTGTCGTGGAACCGGGCGTGGTTTACGCCGATCTCCAGAAGGCGTTGGCCCCGGTCGGTTTTACCTTGCCGACCGAGCCGGGTAGTTCGATGGTCAGTGCCATTGCCGGCAATGTGGCCACCAATGCCGGCGGTTTGAAAGGGGCAAAATACGGCACAACAAAGGACTATGTCCTTGGCCTCAAGGTCGTCCTGCCTGACGGCCGGATCATGAAGACCGGTACCCGGACCATGAAGACCTCCTCGGGGTATAACCTGACCCAGCTTTTTGTGGGATCAGAGGGCACCCTGGGCATCATGACCGAGATCATCCTGAAAATCGCCCCCCTGGCCAGGGCAACCGCCACGGGGCTCGGGCTCTTTGACTCCCTGGAAGATGCCGGAAGGGCCGTCACACAGACCATGTCCTCGGGGGTCATCCCCAGCGTCATGGAAGTCATGGGCCGTTACCTGATCCAGGCGATCAACGAAAACACCGACCTCAACCTGCCAGACGTGGATACCATGCTTCTGGTGGAAACGGATGGATACACCCAGACCGAGGCCGATGCGCAGATGGACAGGATCATCGAGATCTTTAAGCAGAACAAGGCCTTGGAGGTCCAACTGGCCAAGACCGCAGAAGAACGGGCCGATCTGTGGACGGCCCGGAAGTCGACCCACCCGGTCGCTGCCAGGCTCAATAATTCGCTCGTGGTGGAGGACGTCACCGTGCCCATGAGCAGGCTGGCCGATCTTTTTCGCGAATTTGAAAAGGTGATCAAGAAGTATGACCTCAAGGTTGCCATGTGCGCCCACGCCGGAGACGGGAATTTCCATCCTTTGATTGCCTTTGACAGACGGGACCGGGACATGGTGGAGAAAGTCGAAAAGGCCAATGACGAGCTCTTCAAGATGGCCATCGCCATGGGCGGCACGCTAAGCGGTGAGCACGGCATTGGCACGGCCAAGGCCAAATACATGACCCTGGAACATGATGAGACCTCCATGGAGATGATGAGAACGATCAAGCGCGCCTTCGACCCGCACAACATCCTGAACCCCGGTAAGATGGCGCTGGACGGTTGACGGAGAAAAGAGATGCAAAAAAGATATCGATTTGAGGTCGATTTTGGTGAGCAGGTCCTGCGCTGCTCGGTCTGCGGGTTTTGCCAGGCCGTCTGCCCGATCTACGGCCTGACGCGGCGACCCGCCCTGAACGCCCGGGGGAAGATGCTGCTTCTGCAGGAGGTTATGAAGGGAGAGATGGGGCTGGAGGAGGATCTTGTCGAGACACTATTTCAGTGCACGGGGTGCGCCTCCTGCGAGGTCAACTGCCCATCCGGGGTCAAGGTTCTCGAAATCCTCCACCAGGTGAGACAGGATATGGTGGACATCGGCACCTGCCATCCGGCCTTCACCGGCATGAACGAGGTGTTGCAGGGCGAAAACAATATCTACGCAGAAAAAGAGCCTCCTGATTATGTAGAGGGGCGGAAGGTCAATGCAGCGGCCGAGCATGTCTACTTTGCCGGGTGCGTCGGGGCATACCGGGAGCCAGAGGCGACCGAAACGACCCTCGATCTGCTGGACCGCCTGGGAATCGACTATACGCTTATGGACGAGGTCTGCTGTTCAGGCATCCTGGAGGAGGTCGGCTACACCCTTTCTCCATCCAAGGCAGATACGATTGTGGACCGGGTCAATTCTATCGGGGCCAAGACCCTGATCACCGGCTGCCCGTATTGCTACCGGACCTTTAAGAATAAGCCCCAATATGCCGGTCTGGCCCAATCAGGTGTTGACATCGTGCACATCTCCCAGTTTCTCACAGCCCGTGACTTTGGCATTACGACGGATCTGGTGGTCACTTACCATGACCCCTGCGACCTGGGCCGGCATGCCGGTCTTTATGAAGAACCCCGGGAGACCATCCGGAAGATTGCCTCGAATTTTAAAGAAATGGAACACCATCATGCCCAATCCCTTTGCTGTGGCGCCGGGGGTGGTGTCCGGGGTAGCTATCCAGCCAATTCCATTGCCATGGCACGCCGCCGCCTGGCAGAGGCCGAGGCCATTGGTGCGGACGTAGTCCTGACCGAATGTAATTCCTGTGTGCATAACCTTTCAAACGCAAAGCTAAGACGCCAGAAAATGAAGATTTTTACAACCCCCCAGTTTATCGGTCATCTGCTTGAGGGAAAAGGCTAGGCCGGAGTCTGTATCAAAAAAATCCTGCTGTTACTGGGATTCAGGGGTATGATCACCGTAGATAAGGGACTTCTGGAGAACCACTGACATTCCCTTTTTCAAAGGGTAACCGTTCACGGGTTCAAAGGTTCAGGGGTTCAAGGTTGCATTCTTTTCCCC
>CAZXCQ010000316.1:0-6893 GCA_964639275.1 uncultured Desulfobacteraceae bacterium
TAATGGCCATTTTGTCTCCCCTCTTGAAACCGAGCGAGGCCAGGCCAAGGGCGAAGTCCTTTACCTCGTCAAGATAGTCCTGCCATGAGTAGGACTGCCATATGCCATAGTCCTTCTCTCGGATGGCTATCTTTTTCTGACCATATTTCTGCGCGTTATGAAGAAGGATGTGCGGAAAGGTTTTGCTGGTTTGCATCATGATTCAAACCTCGTCCACGGATAGTAGTCTTGGTTGGTCAGAGGACCAATCGATCTTTGGGGTTCTATCTTTGCTGTCTTGGGGAATATGGAGAGCGGGATCTCATTCCGTATCAGACAGATAGAGATTGTGATCGAAGGGGAAAACAGACCCCATAAAACACTTCTTGTCTCACTATCAAAAAAACCAATATATGAGTCTTCCCCACTCTCGGGTGAAGAAAAAGCGTTCTGCCAAAGGTCAAACAAAGGAGAGTACGAACATCGAGTAAATCATGAACATTTGCTTGAAATAGATATTTGTAAAAGATAATGTATGCAAGTTCGTTTGCATCTTTCTGTTTGTAGCTATAAGGTCAGGTTTCATAATGAAGTGTGTTTATGTTGTCAAGAGAAATCTGAAAGTCGGGTCTATTTTCGATGGAGGAAACATGGTCAAGATCTCCCTGATCATCGCTGTCATGGTCTCTTTTTTGGGATCGGGCCTTCCCGGCTGGGGCCAACCCCCATCCGCAAAGCGCGGGAAAGCACCGGTTATACAGATAGAGAAAACCTCCTACACCTTCCCCACGGTCTATGAGGGGGAGGAGCTGTCGCATACCTTCACACTGTTTAACAGGGGCACGGCAGCGCTCAATATCAAGAAGGTGACCCATTCGTGAGGCTGTCTGGTGACCCGCTACGACAGGGTCATCCCTCCCGGGGGGAAGGGAAAGATCGTACTGGCCATAGACTCAAGTCGCGTCAGGGGCGATTTCCAAAAGAGGGCCATTGTCTGGTCCAACGACCTGGAGAGGCGGAGCATCGCCCTCTATCTCATGGGAGCAGTCAAACCCCATATCATCCTTGAGCCCGGTAATTATCTTTCTCTGCAAGGTCTGAGGGGCCAGGTGCCTTCCGGGCATATCAAGATAGTCAACAACCACCCTCGGCCCTTGAAGATAACGGGTATAGAGACTGATTTGCCTGATAACGTCAAATGGCGTCTAAGGGAGACAGCGCCGGGCCAAAATTACAGCCTGGAGGTTGAGGATATATCCAAAAAAGCAGGGGATTATACAGGCCACCTCTTTGTCCGAACCGATAATCCAAAGAAACCCGATCTGGTCATAGTCATCAATGGTCAGATCGGCAAGAAATAAAGACCATGAGTAAATCTAGGTCTTTTCTTTCTGCGGTATCCCCAACAAGGCCTTGGCCAATTTGATCTTTTTGTCCAGTTCCCCCTCCCTGAAGATCATGATCCTCTGGGCCTGGGGTGATCCTGCCCCGTGCATGGACTCTATCAGGGCGGTGCCCCCGGTCATGGCCTCTATCATCCGGGCCAGCTTTATGCGCTCTTCGGTGGGGATCTCTTTTACACCGGAAAAATATTTTTTTACCAGGTGTCCCACATCTTCGCTCTCCAGGTCATACTGACTTGGGAGCGTCGCAATGAACCCCCCGGCGAGATCCAATGCCAGACGCGCCACCTCGAAGTGAAATCGCGTTACATTTTGTTTGCAGACATTGGCCAGCATCGTGTTCACCATAAAAGCGCCCGAGGCAGTGGGCCACCCTTCAGCAGAGCAGGCGATGGAAGAACTGTAGAGGGTCTCACAGAGGTGGATCATTTCGGTGACCTTGTCCCTGACATGCGAGGCCTTGGCTGTCCCTTGTACCTGGGCAAGGTAGCTCACGGCGCCGGTAAGCACATCCATGAGACCGGTTTTACAGGCCCCGTAGTTGGCGCGGTGATGGGCAGCAAACCGATATACGATGGGACTGGTAAATTCGGTTTCTCCGTCCATAAAGATCCGTTCGGTGGGCACAAATACATCCTCAAAGGCAATAACCGCCTCGCCACCCACTGCGCCGAATGAAGGCTTGCCTACGTCGATCCGCTCCATTTTGTCACGTCTGTCATCGCTGGCCTGCCGACCGAAGATCATCGTGATACCCGGGGCATCCACGGGGACTGCGCAGACAATGGCATAGTCTTTTGAACGCTCGTCCATGGCAGTCGTGGGCATCACAAGGATCTCGTGGGAGTTGACCGCGCCGGTCATGTGTAGCTTGGCCCCACGGATAACAACCCCGTCGGGTCTTCGTTCAACCACGTGGACATATTGGTCCGGGTCGGGCTGGTCTGCCGGACCTCTTGACCGGTCTCCCTTTGGATCGGTCATGGCGCCAACGACCATAAAGTTCTCATCCTGGATGTGCATGAGCCACGCCTTAAAACGCTCAAAATAATCGGTTCCGTTTTTCTGGTCCATCTCATAGACCACAGAGTAGGTGGCATTGATGCCGTCGAAACCAACGCAGCGTTGAAAACAGGTCCCTGTCTTCTGCCCCAGGATTCGCAACAGCTTGACCTTCTTGATCAGGTCTTCGATGTCTTGATGGACATGGGTAAACCGGCTGATTGTCCTGCCGGTCAAGTGGGAAGTGGCAGTGGCCAGATCCCGGTACTGGTCGTCGCTGGCCAGTGCATAGGTCATGGCAGCGGCCCGCACATGGGGGGCCGTGGCAGGGTTTCGGGTAACATCCTCTATCCTTTTCCCCTTATAATAAATAACGGGTTTTAACTTTCTCAAACTCTCCAGATATTCTGCGCCGTTTTTGATCTTCATGGTATGAGATCCTCCTTCCTAGAGTCACCTTACAATTGTCCGGGTGGAAAGTCAAATAGGCCCCGCCCTGGGGTTTGGCCGGTCTGGCAGGCGATTTTGGCCTATTTCCCAAAAAATCAAAAAAAAATTTTTCTCCGATTCCCTCCAACGCATTTTCGGAGGAATTCCAAACAGAATATTTGGCAGTATTTTATATAAATAACAGGAGGTTACTGGCTATGCAAGAACCTTAGCCCATATTCGCTTTAAGAGGGACTCTGATGAAAAAGCGGAAAAATAGAGCGAAAAAAATGAAAATCTTTAAAAATGGACAAAAAACAAAGAAATCAGGAGATATCCGTTGTGAACAAATTTATTCACAAAAAACTGTTTGCTACTAACCTTTTGAAATTGCGACCGAAATCTTTATCCGGAATTCACCTCTTTTCTCGGTGGGTTATAAACCCATGAAAAATTTTTTTCGTGGAGAAGGGGGGTTAACATGTGTTAAGAAAAGGCCTCAGGCTAAGTGTTGGCTTCAGGCCATTCGCTTTGACAGATCATGGTCAATTCCCGTAGTAAAGTCTACACAATTTTAAAGCCATCTTGTAGGAACCTTAACGGATCACAACTCACCTTTCTTTTCTAACCCACAGGGAGTCCCCGATGAAGGCCATTTGGGAGGAGATCAAGAACCAGATCAGTTCTGAATTGCCAAACAATACATTCTCCCTCTGGATACGCCCCATCATATTTATCGAGAGGAAGGATAAGTCGATATTTCTTGGATGCCCCAACAAATTTTCACGAAATTGGGTGGCTGAAAACTATCTGGGGCTCATCCAGAAAAGGCTCGCCAATGTGCTTTCTGAGGATTGCGAGGTGGTTTTGAAGGTAAGGGCGGTGCCAAGAGATGTCCCTCCCCCCCGTTTTATCTGTGATTCCAAACAGCTCACGCTCCCCAATATCACCCGAAATGGAGGAAACAGAAGGATCCGGCTAAACTCAAGTTTTACCTTTGACCGGTTTGTTGTCGGGCCGTGTAATGAATTTGCCTATTCAGCCTCAAAGGCCCTGGCCCACGGCGCTGCCTGGAACTATCAATCGCTGCTGATACTCTCCAACACCGGTTTGGGCAAGAGCCATCTCTCCCATGCGGTGGGCCATGCCATCCTGGAGCAAAACCCCGATAGACGGGTCTATTACGTGACTGCCGAGGATTTCACCAATGAGATGGTCTTTTTTTTGAGGAATAACCGGATAGAGGAGTTTAAGAACAAGTATCGAAAGATGTGCGACGTACTTCTCCTTGAGGAGGTCCACTTTTTGAGCGGCAAAGAAAAGACGCAGACCGAGTTGGGGTATACCCTGGACGCCCTGGCCAATAGCAACAAGTATATCGTGTTTACCAGTTCGCTCCCCCCAAAAGACATCCCGCGTATCTCGCAGGGGCTCTCATCGCGGTTTACCTCGGGGCTGGTGACCACCATCAGCGACCCTGATTACGAGACCCGGGTCAAGATCCTGGCAAGAAAGGCCTCTGACCAAAATATCTCCCTCTCAGATGAGATCACCCATCTCCTTGCCAGTCATCTTAAACGGGATATCCGTCAACTGGAAAGTGTGGTCAAATGTCTCAAGGCAAAGTCCGAACTCCTTAATGCCAAGATCCATCTTTCCATGGCCAAGGAGGTTGTAAACTGTCTGGTTTCAACTGAATGGTCCATAACACCCAAGCAGATTGAAACGCTTGTGTGCAAGTATTACAAGATTGACCCAAATATGTTGCGCTCCAGATCCAGAAAAAAGATTTTTGCCCATCCACGGAGCATCCATGTCTATTTGTGCCGCCGCCATACCAACGAGACCCTTGAGAACATTGGTAAAACCATCGGTCGCAGCCATTCCTCTGTCCTTTACGCCTCTGAGGTGATAGCCCGCAAAATGGAGACTGACAGCAGCGTAAGACATGAGGTCGACTTTCTCAGCAAGAAACTGGCAGAAATGAAGGGGTGATGGCTGCGAGAGTCTCAGGGCTGTCATAGACCCCACTATATCTTATTGTCTCGAAGCCGGTGAGCCTCGGTCTCAACAAAACCCCTTGACTATTCAAAGACCTATTTGCTAAACGAAATAGGCTTGATATCTGGTTAGGACTTCTATTTTACACAGTCCAAAGTTCTTCTAAGTAATTGATATTATTAGGATCAAGAATTATGTGCTGTCATTCCGGCGAAAGCCGGAATCCAGAACATTATCAATATCATATGACTTCTGGATGCCCCCGTATCGGGTACGGGGCAGGCTTATCAAGTCCGGCATGACGAGAGAACTTTGGACTCTCAAGTTCTGTTGTAACTTCTCAAAAACCCGAGGGGGGTAATGGATTCCGATGTAGCCAGCGATCTATTTTTCCCATGCCACGGCTTTTCCCCTGCTTTTTGAGATGCTAAATTCTATCAATATCTACGAGATTTGTCGTCTGCCTAAAACGCGACCCGCTATTTGCCCCCTATTGATTGGGGCGGAAGTCTTCCACCTAACCCTTTTTGAGGCCCTCGCCCATAACAGAAGGCTGGTAGGTCATGGAAGCCACCGTATCGATTCGACCGCTCCTGGCAATACTTGTCTCCTTTTTCGGGACCCTTCTCATTATCGCCTCGCACAATAGGCCAAACCTCCGCGAGTTCTGGACATTTCTGATTTCCCTTGTCAAGTTTGGTATCGTCTGTTCCATGGTGCCCCTTGTCTTGAGTGGACACCAGATTGTCTACACCCTTATGGAGGTTCTTCCGGGCGTGGGTATTGCCTTCAGGGTGGATGCCCTGGGAATACTTTTTGCTATTGTTGCATCCTCTCTGTGGATCGTCACATCCATATATTCTATCGGATATATGCGTTCGTTGAAGGAGCATTCCCAAACCCGCTATTTTTCTTTCTTTGCCCTTTCGCTTTCTTCTGCCATGGGGGTGGCCTTTGCAGCAAATCTTCTCACCATGTACCTCTTCTACGAAATGCTGTCCCTGTCCACTTACTCCCTTGTGACTCATCATCAGGATGGAGAGGCCCGCTTTGGCGGGAGAAAATATCTCACCTATCTAATGGGCACCTCAATAGGACTGCTCCTCCCGGCCATCATACTGACCTACACCCTTACGGGCACTTTAGACTTCTCGAGCCGCGGTATTCTGACCGGAACGGGTTCGCGCGCATTGCTCACAGTCATGTTCTGGCTGTTTCTGTTGGGCATTGGCAAGGCCGCTGTCATGCCCGTTCATTCGTGGTTGCCCTCGGCCATGGTGGCACCCACCCCGGTGAGTGCCCTGCTCCATGCGGTGGCGGTGGTAAAGGCCGGGGTCTTTTGCGTGTTGCGGATCATATTTGACGTTTATGGTGTCGCGCTAATGCATGATCTCCACCTGGGGATTATGGTCGCCTATTTTGTCTCTTTTACCATTATTGTGGGGTCGCTATTTGCGCTGGCTCAGGACAATCTAAAGGCGAGGCTTGCCTATTCCACTGTTGCTCAACTTTCCTATATCGTATTGGGGGCAGCATTGCTTTCCCCTGATGGGATGATTGGGGGTATCATTCATATCGCTATGCACGGCTTCGGAAAGATCACCCTCTTTTTTTGTGCAGGCGCGATCCTTGTGGCCACGGGAAAGAAAAATGTCAGCGAGATGAAGGGGCTGGGGAAAAAGATGCCCGTGACCATGATGGCCTTTTTTATCGGGTCTTTGAGCATCATCGGTCTTCCGCCTTTGGGCGGATTCATTAGCAAGTGGAATCTCGTTTTGGGGTCTCTTCAAGCCGGGCAACTACCCATTTTGGTGGTGATCTTGACCAGTTCGCTGCTAAACGCTGCATATTTCTTACCCATTGTGTATCAAGGTTTTTTCGGAGAGGCCAATCCCGATGAGAGTTCTTCTGAGGGGGGGAGAATAGAGAAGGCCCCATTTTTGGTTGTGGCTCCCCTTGTGTTTGCGGCATTATGCTCTATTGCCCTGTTTTTTTTCCCTGAGCCCTTTCTTAGACTGGCCCGTATGGCGGTAAGAACCATGATAGGAGGGTAAACCATGAATGAGGAAAGAAGAGTAC
>CAZXCQ010000317.1:0-6827 GCA_964639275.1 uncultured Desulfobacteraceae bacterium
GATAAAGTATATGTATTCATGTTCTTTTATAACTACACAGTCCAAAGTTCTTCTAGGTATATGACTTCTGGATGCCGGATCAAGTCCGGCATGACGAGAGAACTTTGGACTCTCAACTTTTGTAAATCAACAATCAGCAATCAACAATCGTGCCTGAACAGGGTTTTCGTTCAGGCAGTAACTATCATCCCGGGCTCACACCGAGCCGCTTTTCTGTCTCCGCAATCTTAAAGATGGTCCGCAACACACTGTCGGGGTTGAGTGACATAGACTGTATGCCACACTCCACAAGAAACTGTGCAAACTCCGGATAGTCCGATGGCCCCTGACCGCAGATCCCAATATACTTGCCCATCTCGTTGGCCACCTCTATGACCATCCTCAAGAGCCTCTTTACGGCCTCGTCTCTCTCGTCGTATATGTCAGCCACCAGTTCCGAGTCCCTGTCTACGGCCAGAGCAAATTGGGTAAGATCATTGCTTCCGATTGAGAACCCATCAAAGACAGAGAGAAACTCGCGTGCCAGGAGCACATTTGACGGCACCTCGCACATTGCGTAAACCGCCAGTCCGTTATCCCCCTGTGAAAGGCCATGTTTTTTCATCTCGTCTATGACCTTGTGGGCCTCACCCACTGTCCGGCATATGGGTATCATGATCGCGAGGTTTGTAAGACCCATCTCATCCCTCACCCTTTTTGCTGCCCGGCATTCGAGGGCAAAGGCATCTTTGTAGCCCGCTTTGTAGTATCTGGAGGCGCCACGCCATCCGATCATCGGGTTATCCTCTATGGGTTCATAAAGGGGGCCACCGATAAGATTGGCATACTCGTTGGATTTAAAGTCTGAGAACCTCAGGATGACCTTTTTTGGGTAAAATGCGGCGGCTATTCTTGCGACGCCATGGCTCAGTTTTTCCACAAAGAACTGGGTCTTATCGTCATAGCCATAGGTAAGCTCGGTGATCCTTCTCTTTATTTCCTGATCTTCAAGCCTCTCATAGTCGATCAGGGCCCTGGGGTGGATCTGTATGTAGGAGTTGATGATAAACTCTTCTCTGGCAAGCCCTACACCATCATTGGGGATAAAACTGAGTTCAAATGCCTGTTCCGGATTTCCCACATTCATCATTATTTTCGTCTTCAGCCTTGGAAGCTCTCTGAGGTCGTTTTTCTCTATCTCAAATCTGAGTCTCCCTTCGTACACGCAGCCGATATCCCCTTCGGCACAGGAGACCGTTATGTCCTGGTCCGGCCCGATAACATCGGTACCCCTGATCGTCCCCACGACGCAGGGGATACCCAGTTCTCTTGATATGATGGCTGCATGACATGTCCGGCCCCCCCTGTTTGTGACAATGGCAGCGGCAACCTTCATGATGGGTTCCCAATCAGGGTCGGTCATGTCCGTTACCAGGACCTCGCCGGCCTTAAATCTTGCCATGTCCCTGGCATCTTTTATTATGCTGGCCTTACCCGCACCTATCTTTTGACCTACCGAATGGCCGGTCACCAGTAATCTGCCCTTGTCCTTGAGAACATACTCTTCAAGCACGGTAAAGTCCTTTTGGCTCATCACGGTCTCGGGCCGTGCCTGGACGATAAACAGATCTCCTGTTTCACCGTCCTTTGCCCATTCCATGTCCATGGGCTTAAACCGTTCCTCCTTTTGGCTGTAATGGTCTTCGATCACACAGGCCCACTTTGCAAGGGTAAGGATCTCATCATCACTCAGTACGAATTCTCTCCTGTCTTCGTCCGGGACAGGCACATTCTTTGTTGTCGCCTTGCTGCCCTGCATATCGTAAATCATCTTTATCTTCTTGGCACCCACCGTCTTTGATATGATCGGTTTGTACCCCGCCTTGAGTGTCGGTTTGAATACATAGTATTCGTCGGGATTCACGGCTCCCTGTACAACATTTTCCCCAAGGCCATAGGCACCGGTGATAAAGGCCACATCCTTAAATCCGGTTTCGGTGTCTATAGAGAACATGACGCCCGAACAGGCCAGGTCGGACCTGACCATTTTCTGGACACCGATAGACAAGGCAATCGAGAAGTGATCAAAACCTTTGTGTTCCCTGTATGAGATCGCCCGGTTGGTAAAAAGCGATGCAAAACACTTTCTGCATGCATCGATGAGCATCTCTTTTCCCCTGATGTTTAGGTATGTCTCCTGCTGTCCTGCAAAGGAGGCATCCGGGAGGTCTTCGGCGGTCGCACTGCTTCTGACGGCGACATCCGTGTTATCCCCATACTCCGAACAGAGCCTGTCGTAGGCCTCTTCGATGCCGGATCTTAACTCGGGGGGAAACTCCGCACTCCGGATGATCTCCCTGACCTTGTGTCCCTTTATCTGGAGTTCGGTTATCTTTGAGATGTCCAGCCCTGCCATTATTTCTTTGATCTGCGCTTCGACCTTCGCCTCTTTGAGGAGTACACGATAGGCGTGGGCTGTGACCGCAAAGCCGTTAGGGACCCTTACTCCTTTTTGGGTGAGGTTTGCATACATCTCCCCGAGTGAGGCGTTTTTTCCGCCAACCAGGGGGACGTCTTCTATGCCTAACTCGTCAAACCAGAGAACTAAGGCTTCTTTCTTTTCCATGATTGGTCCTCCTTTGAGTTGAAACCAAAATGGGTTGCGGTTGTCTGGCCCACCCCGTTTTCATCCCTTACCATCGGCAAAGAGCCTCTGGACTTCGTCCTTTAACACCTTGCCCATTGTATTCTTGGGTAAGTCCTTCACAAAAGAGACCTCTTTGGGGCATTTCCAGTCATGGAGGTTCTTTTTGCAGTGGGCCAGGATTTCCTGGGAACTCATCCTTAATGCAGGCCTTGCAACAACAGCGGCAACGACCCTTTCCCCCCATTTTTCGTCAGGGATACCCACCACCGATGACTCAACCACCCCATCAAGCTGATTAATGACCATCTCCACCTCCTTTGGTGAGACATTTTCACCCCCCGAGATGATGATGTGCTTGATGCGATCCGTCAGGTAGTGGTAACCTTGTTTATCGACCCTTCCCAGGTCGCCCGTCCTAAACCATCCCTTTTCAAAGGCCCTGGTCGTTTCCTCGGGTTTTTGCCAGTAGCCAGGGGTTATGGCTGGACCCTTTAGCCAGATCTCCCCGGTTTCGCCGGGTCTTACATCCGACAAGGTCTCCGGGTTAACGACCCTCACCTCGAGACCCGGCAGGGGCAGCCCAATCGACCCCGGCCTTCTCACCCCCCTGAGCGGATTGGAAAAATTCATCCCGGTCTCCGACATCCCCTCACGTTCCACAGGTTCTTTCCCAAAAACCGCTTTGATTCTCTCAAAGTCTCTGACAAGGAGCGGCGCCGAGCCCGAGGTCCACAGGCGAACATGACCAAAGTCCAGCCGCCTGTCTCCCATATATTCGAGCATCTTGCCATACATGGAGGGCACGGCCATAAACAGGGTGCAAACGTATTCCCCTTCCTTATTGGAAAGGGTCTCAATAACCCCTTCGGCGGAAAACCGGTCGAGCATTACCACGTGGGCGCCGGCCATCAGGGCCGTCTGAAGCGCAAAACAGAGGCCGTGTACATGAAACAGGGGGAGGGCGTGGCAGAGGACATCGGTCTCTGCAATCTCCCAGATCTTGATCACATTCCTTGCATCATGGACCAGATTCCGCTGGGTGAGTATGGCCCCCTTGGGCCTTCCGGTCGTCCCTGATGTGTAGATAATCAACCCCGGATCCTCCGGCTCTATCACCGCATGGGGTAATACATCGGGGGCAGAGAGAAAAAGATCCAGCGATGGGTAGGGGATTTTTGTGTCAATGCAAAGGGTAGCGATCCCGGGGGCTATTTCTCTTATGCCTGTCTCCTGTTCCGGGGCGGATACCACCAGTTTTGCCCGGGAATCCCCGAGGAGATAGGACATCTCGGGCCGCTTAAACCCCGGATTCAAGGGAACCGCAGTGGCCCCTATCTTTTGGAGGGCCACATGGACAATAACAAATATCAGGGACTTCTCAAGGTAGAGGATAACCCTGTCCCCTTGATGGATCCCCAGATCCAGAAAGGTGTTGGCCATGCGATTGGAATCCCGGTCCAACACCATATAGGAAATCTCTGTCTCCAGGGTCCCTTCCCGAAAAAAACTTATGGCCTTCTTGTTTCCGTGGAAAGAGAAGCTTTTGAGAAAGCAATCCCTTAGTGAATCGTCGTGCATAGGTCATTGCCCCGGATTATTCAAGGTTTACCGTCATGATCACGGCGGCCGGTGGAATAAAGCATCCCAGTATCAGGAGGAGGATGTTGATCAACACGATAATGCCCCACTTGCCAAGGGGCCGTTCCAAAATCAGCTCGCCGGGTGCCTGTGTGGCATAAAGATCAGAAGAGACATAGGCAAACAAGCGCGCGGCCGCCATAATCATCAGGGTCACAGTGATACTCGGGGTGATACTCGGGGATACCGATGCCACCAATAGCCGCTGTTGTAGCAGGACTCGAGCCGCACAGGGCAGCAAAGATCCCGCAATCGATCATGTCGGCAATGCCCAGTCCTCCGGGAATCTTGTAGAGCCACTTGTGCAGGGTTTCATACAAATCCTTGCCGGCGTTTGATTCCGCAATGGGAACACTGAGAAGGATTCGGATAGATTTTATTGTCCCTTATAACCAATCTACAGGGGATCATCAACAGAAATCTTGACATCACTCTTGACTTTCACGCCTCCACATTACTCTCTTGACACACACCCCCGGGTCGGCAATACTTTTCTATCTGGTCTGGAAATTGATGGAGTTATGAAAAGTCAAAATGTATCTTCTCAATAATGATGGTTTCGTAAAAAGTCGTCACCCCGTTGAAGCTTGTGCTGGACTCGATCCGGCAAACGGGGTCCAGGGGTTTTGTAAGCGCCTAAAAGAACTGGATTCCGGCCCCTCGGCCATGAGCGACTCGACATGAGCTCGTCGACATGTCTCGGAGCCGAATGGCTTTCGCCGGAATGACGGAAAGAGAACATTTTGGACTGTTGCGAGACGGTCAAATTGATTTATGGAGGTGAAGATATGGACATAAGGCTCAATGCGCATGTTGAGTGTTTGGAGGGCAGGGTCGGGCGGGTGGAAAACATCATACTCAACCCCGACACCAAACGGGTGACGTATCTGGTGGTCAGGGGAAACGATACTGCCAACACCCAGAGACTTGTCCCGGAAAGACTGGTCAAAGAGGCCTCACATGACACGGTCTTTCTCTCCATCAGCAAAGAGAAATTTGAAAGGATGAAGAATTTTATACAGGAGGACTACATCCCATCCAATATAATGCTGTATATGGCCGAAAAGGCCGGCTGGGATATGGGAACGCCGGCCGCTGTGTTTGTTGAGCATGAGACCGTTCCGGCCGGAGGGCTTGTCGTTCATAAGGGGACCGGCGTTTTCGCCACGGACGGACATGTGGGAAGGGTTGATGAGTTCCTCGTGGAGAAAAAGACCGGACGGATCACCCATCTGATCCTGCGGGAAGGCCATTTGTGGGGAAAAAGGGATATCTCTGTCCCCATCAATCAGATTGACCGCTATGAAGACGGACGGGTCTATCTAAAAATAGACAAAGGCGGGGTTGAGGATCTGCCGGTTATCGACACAAAAGGGAAAGACATATCTATTTAACCGTAAAGTCTCAAATAGCAGGGCAGAGATGTTACCCTTCTTTTTCCCAAATGGCCAAGGGGAGCAAAGATGTCTGGTATGATGGAAATCCTCTTGATCGCTGCGATTGTCCTGGGCGTTTTTCTGCTCCCGAGGCTGAGGCCCCAAAAACCGGAGCGGGATCTTCAACTCCTCAATTACAGCCTCAAGTTCACCGGGTGGATGCGATTCGCCATTTTGGCCTCCATCCTGTGGCCGGCCCTCATTGCATTGTTCCTGAAACCCTGGAATAACAACTGGCCTCCCTTTCTCTATGTGGCCCTCGGTCCGCTGGCCGTGATATGGGGCGCCCGCTGGGTGCTTTCGGGTTTTATCAAAGAGAAGAAGTAACGCAAAATGGCCAGACGCCTTCTGGCGAGTTCGTCCTGCGCTCGGCCGCGGGGTGTTTCCCGTTGCCATGGTCTGCTTATGTCCGCCTCCTGTCAGTGAAGAACAAGCATGCCCGGCGGTTTTACGAGACCGAAGCCCTGCATATTTCATTGGATCGCGTGAATTCCAATGCAACATCGGGCTTGACATTCCTTTAAGAATATGCATTTCTAATGAACTAAATTTGTAACTACTAGCCAGTTTTTTCAAAAGGTAACCGTAATAAGAGTCTTCTGAACACTACTTAAGAGGATTTCTGCCCGTCCTGGGACGGTCTGCCATGAAAAGAGAACCGGCAAAGAAGACCATAAAGCACCAGGGTGAGTCCGCCCGGCCCTACCCGACGCTCCAGCATCTCATCCCCTATGAATGGTTCTGCTTTACCCTGAAGGTGCAAAGCCTCACGGTCCTCCCGCCATACAAGGGCGGGGTCTTTGGCAATGCCTTCAGTCGGGTGGTCTGTGCCCTCCCCCGGAGTGACTTCACCGGCTCTATATTGTCACCGATTCCAATACGGATCCTGTATTCCAGAACCCGATTAAGGACCCGGCACATCTCGAATGGCACGAGGTGAAAAGGGTTGGCCACTACTGGCTGGAGGTAAACGCTATGACTCGACCAATGCAAGTAAAAGAGGAATCTGCAATCTACGAGGATAAGACATGAGATCGTTTGAGTATGATTATTTGTTAGAACAACCGATTAGCCATAATCTTCTTATGACAGTGAGGGCTCTTGGGGAATATCGTGGCCGCCAGAGC
>CAZXCQ010000318.1:0-6811 GCA_964639275.1 uncultured Desulfobacteraceae bacterium
TAAACAGAAACCTCGGTGGCATCAAGGATATGGACGAATTGCCCGGGGCCATCTTTGTGGTTGACCCGAAGCGGGAAAAGATCGCGGTCAGAGAGGCCAGAAAGCTGGCAATACCGGTGGTAGCCATAGCTGATTCCAACTGTGATCCGGACGAAATAGACTTTGTCATTCCCGCCAACGATGATGCCATACGGGCCATAAGGCTGATCTGCTCAAAGATTGCCGATGCATGTGTTGAAGGTCATAACGTTGCAGAAGAGCGACTGACGGCAGAGGCGGAATTACTCAAGGACCAAGAGCCAGCCGAGGAGGTTGAATCTCCGGAGATGGCTATACCCGAGGAGGGAGAAGAGAGGGAAGGCCCCGAGGTCATCATCCTTCCAAGGAGGGAAGGCTCGGAAATAATGGACGAGGAAGCAGGGGCTAAAGAGTCACAAATTGATACTGCCTGACCCGGATAAACCCAATTTGCGATCCAAGGAGTCAATGCCAGCAGGGCAGATCGTAAAAGGAAATAGCCGTGATCGTTCTGCTCATGATTCGTAACACTTTAGCCCTTTGAAAACAGGGGAATATGGGTTCCATTTTTCGGGCGTATAACTCGCCCGTAAGAGAGCCTAAAGAAATCACGTGCCACAGGTAAAAACAGGGGGCCACATTTGTTAGAAAGTCTTACGGTTTTTGGTGAGGTCGATATCGGTGATTTCTTAACGCTCTCTAACGGTCTCAGACAGGGATACGCCCTTCAAAATGGAACCCCCATTCCCCTGTCCAAGTGCCAGTTCTGAAAAAGACTAGTAAATTGATATCATGATTCCAATTGGGAAGCGACTTATCACCGGACGATTTATGGAGGGAAACGGAAATTGACGGTTTCAACTGAGCTGATAAAGGAACTGAGAGAAAAGACGGGTGTCGGCATAATGGACTGCAAGGCAGCCCTTAGGGAATCCAACGGAGACATCGAAGAGGCAGTCGATTATTTGAGAAAAAAGGGGATTGCCACTGCCAAAAAACGAGGGGGACGCGCGACCTCCCAGGGGCAGGTCCAATCCTACATCCATGCGGGGGGCAAGATAGGGGTCCTGGTTGAAGCCAACTGCGAAACCGATTTTACAGGGAAGACCGAAGACTTTACGGCCTTTGTCAAGGATATAGCCATTCAAATTGCAGCCACCAATCCCGTTGCCATTGACCGCGAAAGGGTACCCCGCGATATCCTTGAAAGAGAAAAGGCGATCTATACCACCCAGGCGAGGGAATCGGGTAAGCCAGAGAAAGTGATTGAAAAAATCGTAGAAGGAAAGCTCAAGAAGTTTTTCTCTGAGGCCTGTCTCCTGGAACAACCATTTGTCAAGAACCCTGACATAACGGTCCAGGATCTATTAAACGATATGATGGCCAAGACCGGGGAAAATATCGTGATCAGGCGATTTGCGAGGTTTTTGCTGGGTGAGGCAGACAACTGAGATGTGCCACGACACAATCTCTACCGGCCCAATAGTGGTCAGTGGCACCCAGTATCAGGGGTGAGTCATGAAAGAAGAAATAATTGCCGAACTTCGAGAGAAGATGACAGGTACGGAGAAGGCCTTAAGGAGGGATCTAAAAAGGATTAGGACGGGTCGGGCCTCTACGGCATTGGTGGAGGACATAAGGGTAGATTGCTACGAGACGCAAATGCCGCTTGAACAGGTTGCATCGATTTCTGTTCCCGAAAGCCGTCTCATCACCATCCAACCCTGGGACCAATCGATCATCAAGGAGATAGAGAAGAGTATCCTGAAATCAGAACTGGGCCTCACCCCAATAAATGACGGCAAGATCATCAGGGTACCCATTCCCCCTTTGACCGAAGAGAGACGCAAGGAGTTGGCAAAACTGGCAAAAAAAATGGCCGAGGAATGCAAGATTTCGATTCGCAACCACAGGCGAGAAGCCAATGAGATGTTCAAGGAACTAAAAAATGAAAAGGAGATATCAGAGGATGAGTTCCATCGGTCCCAGGACGAGGTGCAAGAAGTAACAGATGAATTTATCAAGAAAACAGATAAGATCACAGCTGAAAAGGAAAAAGAGATCTTGGAATTCTGATCCCCAACATCTCATCCCCTCGATCCTTTTGCCCCCTCTAAACCCCTAAACAGGCCCCTAGCATATCCATCATGATATCCATAGACCCCAATCGTCTACCCCAACATGTGGCCATTATCATGGACGGCAACGGGAGGTGGGCCAAGAAGAGATCCATAAGCCGCGTCCGCGGTCACCGGCAGGGGGCCGAAACGGTCAGGCAGATTGTGAGGACCAGCCGCGAAATCGGCATTCAGTGGCTCACCTTGTACTCCTTTTCAGAGGAAAACTGGAAGAGACCCAGAAGGGAAATCGAGTCCCTTATGCAACTCCTTAAACGCTTTCTCAAGAGTGAGCTCGAGGAGATGCAAGAGAACGGGATACGGCTCCGAAGTATTGGCAGAATAGAGAAGCTCCCCGAAGATACACGGAGGGTTCTCCTCGATGTCATGGATCAGACCGCTTCCAACAAAGACATGGTCCTGACACTGGCCCTCAGCTACGGGGGCAGACAGGAAATTCTGGATGCCTTTCGAAAGATGGCCACCCAGATAGAAAGGGGCAAAATCAGTGCTGATGAGATCTCTGAACAGTTGATTTCAGATTCGCTTTATTTGGCAGAGATGCCCGATCCCGAGTTACTCATCCGGACCAGTGGTGAATACCGGGTCAGCAATTTTCTCCTGTGGCAGATCGCCTATACTGAGATCTATATTACCCGGACCCTATGGCCTGACTTCAGCAAAGACGAATATCTTGAGGCCATAAGGGACTTCCAGAAGAGGGAAAGGAGATTCGGGGGCACAAAGGAGGAATAGAAGGATTCCTTTCCGGGGAAGACGAAGCTATATGCATTTGAAAAGATGGCTTACGGCCATAGTCCTATTGCCGATCCTGATCTTTCTCATCGGCCCAGCGCCGAGGTGGATATTTCATTTCTTTCTCTACGTTGTATCCGTAGCCGGTCTGGTAGAATTCTATAAAATAGGCAACGCTCATCTCCCAAAATTTGTCCGGTGGTCCTGCTATCTTCTTACGCTGCTGTTGTTCTTTGCCATCCATGTGCGGCAGATCCTGGTTGCACCGATCATTATTTCGCTTTGGGCCCTGGTCCCCATGACGTACTTCATGCTCGCTCTGCCGTTGCCCGATCAGAGATCGACAGAGGATATAGGCAAGGCAGTCCTGGGACCCATTTATGTGGCGCTCCCGCTTGCCGCGCTTGAACTGATAGACATGCTACCCAAAGGCAACCTATGGATTTTTTTCCTCCTCTCTGTCATTGTTGCAAACGATACCTTTGCCTTTTACGTCGGAAGGCTCTTTGGAAGGCATAAACTCCATGAGGCGATTAGCCCTGGAAAGACATGGGAGGGTGCCATAGGCGGTATCATTGGCAGCCTGTTTGCGGCAATCCTTTTTTTGAGGATCATCCCGATCCACCCATTGAATGTGCAGATATTGGTCCTAGCCTTTGTTCTCTCTGTCTCCGGGCAGGCAGGAGATCTGGGAGAATCCATGCTAAAGAGAGGCCACGGATTCAAAAACTCGGGCCGTATTCTTCCCGGACATGGCGGAATATTGGATAGGATCGACGGGCTTATCTTTGCCATCCCTGTGCTTTACCTTTATGTCCTTCTTTGGGTAATATGATAGGAGTGGGCGGGAAATGAAAAAGATAGCCTTATTGGGCTCTACCGGCTCCATCGGAGTTAATGGCCTGGAAGTAATTCGTGCCAACCCTGAGAAGTATAAGGTCGTGGCCCTGGGGGCAGGTAGGAACATCGACCTCCTTTTGCAGCAGATAGAGGAGTTCCGACCTGTTGCCGTCTCAGTCCTGGAAGAGAGACTGGCTTCATTACTAAAGGATCGTATCGGCAGCACTCTAACACCGGCGATCTTTTACGGGGCCGAAGGGTATATTCACCTTGCCACCCTGGATGAGGTAGACACCATTATCTCAGCCATGACGGGCGCAGCCGGCCTGTTACCCACCTATGAGGCGATCAGGGCGGGTAAGAATATCGCGTTGGCCAACAAAGAGACCATGGTGATGGCCGGTCATCTGGTTATGGCGGAGGTGGCAAGAAATGGTGTGTCGCTTATCCCCATTGACAGCGAACACAGTGCCATACTCCAATCGTTACAGGGTCACGCCAGAAAGGATCTGAGACGTGTGATACTGACTGCATCCGGGGGTCCGTTCAGGGACCTGTCTACCGAGGAAATGAAGGAAATAACTCCTGCCCAGGCCCTCAACCATCCCAACTGGAATATGGGGTCCAAGATCAGCGTCGATTCAGCGACCCTGATGAACAAGGGCCTAGAAGCCATCGAAGCCAAATGGCTCTTTGATCTGGAGATGGCCCAGATAGGCATCCTCATCCACCCCCAGAGTATCGTGCATTCTATGGTTGAATATATTGACGGCTCCATTATCGCCCAGCTGGGGATCCCTGACATGATGATCCCCATATCCTATGCCCTCTCCTTCCCCCGACACCTGGAGAACAGGCTTTCGACCCTCAGGCTTGAGGATATCGGGGGGCTAAGCTTTGAGAAACCCGATATGGAGAGGTTTCGATGCCTCAAGCTGGCCCTTGGGGCGGCGCAAAAGGGGGGGAGTATGCCAGCGGTCCTAAATGCGGCCAACGAGATTGCGGTTGAGTCATTTCTGATGGGGAGAATTGGATTTCTGGATATCCCTAAACTGATTGAAAAGACCATGGAGGCCCACCAACCCCACCCCGTTGAGAGTGTCGGAATGATTATGGAGGCGGACCGCTGGGCCCGGGAGACGGCCCGAAATCTGTTGAAAGAAATGAATTTGGCATTATAGTTGACATACAATAAGTGTGAAAGGGGTCTTGAACAGCCAATGCACTTTTTTCTCTACTACATAATACCCTTTGTTATCGTGCTGGGTATCTTGATCTTTTTTCATGAATTGGGGCACTTTTTGGTTGCCAAATACTTTGGTGTAAAGGTCCTCAAATTCTCACTGGGCTTTGGTCCCAGGCTGGTTGGAAAAAAGATCGGGGAAACCGAATACCTTATTTCCCTTTTTCCACTCGGGGGGTATGTCAAGATGCTTGGCGAAGACGGCGATGAACCTGACGAACCCCTTAGCCCGGAAGAAGAGAAAAAGTCCTTTAGCAACAAGCATGCGCTCAAACGTATGGTCATTATTGCGGCAGGCCCCCTTTTTAACCTCTTTCTTGCCCTGTTGATCTTTTGCGGTTTTTATCTCATTGCGGGCACCCAGGTCATGACCTCTGAGATCGGTCAGGTCAGAGAGGGCTCCCCCGCAGACAAGGCAGGGCTATTAAAAGGGGATGTGATTGTTGCCATCGACGGGAAACCGCTGGAAACCTGGCCCGCGATAAAGGCGGTCGTTCAGGATAGTGAGGGAAAGCCTCTTGGGTTCACCGTGAAAAGGGATGGCAAGCCCCTGAACCTTACGGTGGTCCCGGAGATATCCGTGGTCAAGAATATCTTTGGCGAAGAGGTCAAATCGGCCCTTATTGGGATAGTCGCCGCGGGCAAATTCAAACAGGTGATCCTGGGGCCCTGGGGGTCGATCCAGGAGGGTTTTAGGAAGACCTGGGAGATCATCGAGCTGACCTGTCTGACCATCCAAAAGCTCGTTCAGAGGGTCGTCTCAATAAAGACCCTTGGCGGTCCGATCTTGATCGGCCAGATGACGGGCCAGCTGGCCCAGGAGAACTGGGTCTACCTGTTTCCGTTTATGGCTGTGATAAGTATCAATTTGGGCATCTTAAACCTCCTTCCCATTCCCATTCTGGACGGGGGCTTTATCGTATTGCTCCTCATTGAACTTGTGGTGCGCAAACCGCTCAATACCAAGAAGCGGGAATGGGCCCAAAAAGTAGGGATCTTTCTCCTTGTTGTTCTGATGGCCGTTGTAATCTACAATGACCTGGCAAGAGTCCTAAAATAGGTCCTGACCGTGATTTTGGCCATCAACACATCCACGCTCGAGTTCGGCCTGGCCCTGTTGGATGAGGAGGGTACTGTCTCGGCCGAATACTTTATGTCCAAGGGTGAGGCCCATTTTGGCACCCTTATGCCGGCACTCGATTTCCTCCTCAGCGCATCTAAATCCGATATTCACAGTCTAAGGTGTCTTACAGTCGCCATAGGCCCGGGCAGTTTTACCGGCCTGAGGGTAGGGCTCTCCGTTACCAAAGGGGTGTGTCATGCCCTTCAGATCCCTGTTGTGGGCGTATCGAGCCTGGAGGCCCTGGCCAGCCAGCTCCCATATTCGCATTTACCCATAACCCCAATTCTCGACTCCAGAAAAGGGGAATTTTTTGCTGCCCAGTTTACCTGGGACAAAGGGCAAGGACTCCAAAGGACCCATGAGGATCTTGCCTTTAGACCGAACGAACTCCCCTCCCTTTTTGAGGTCCCCGCCCTCTTTGTAGGAAACAGTTTTTCCAGTCAAGCACCACTGATAAGAAAAATGCTTGGGCCCCGGGCGCTATTGGCACCTGCCCCTTGTTGGAGCCTGAGGGCATCTGCGGTTGGATTCGTGGGTCTCAAGCGGTTTAGGTTAAGGGCCTTTGATGACCCACAGGGCCTCAGCCCCATTTACCTGCGGCCCCCGGATATTCGGCCCAACCCGTTTCCCATCGTTACCAAGAATTAACGATCTCCCAAAAAATCATCAAGAATTAATTGTATCGTAACATCTCAAAGAACAGGGGGAAAGGTG
>CAZXCQ010000319.1:0-6757 GCA_964639275.1 uncultured Desulfobacteraceae bacterium
TGCCAGGCCTCGTCGGCAGCCTGGCCCCCTGTGGTGAGATAACCCGTGACAAAAATTGAATTGGCCGCATAGAGCGATAGCGGCTGAAGGCTGCGAAGGTGGTATTCCCTTCCCCCTGCGACCCGTATCTCACGGTCAGGGTTGAGAAACCGGGCCAGACAGAGTATCTTTAGGCAGCGACGGGGACTTAGGCCTTGGGAACGATCTTCAAACGGTGTCCCCTTGATGGGGACCAGAAAATTTAGAGGAATGGATTCAGCCCCAATCTCTCGTACGGCCATGAGAAGGTCGATAATATCCTCATCTGTTTCACCCTGCCCCACAATCCCACCCGAGCAGACCTCCAGTCCTGCGGCACGGCATCTCGTTAATGTTTGCAGTCTATCCTGGTAGGTATGAGTTGTGCAAATCTGTGGATGAAAACGCTCGCTGGTATTGAGGTTGTGATTCACACGGTCGAGCCCCGCCGCCTTCAGACGTTCGGCCTGTCCCTCCTTAAGGACTCCCAGTGAACAGCAGACCAAGAGTTGTGTCTGCTCCTTGATGGCGCAAATAACCTCGCAAAGCCTTTCAATCTCGGAGTCGGATGGTCCTCGACCACTCAAGGCCATACAGTATCGTTTCGCCTTTAATTGCCTTGCCCTCATGGCTTCGTTGAGTAGCTTATCCTTTGATAGCAAGGGATACCGCTGGATTTCGGCTGTTGAAACCCTTGACTGGGAACAGTAGTGGCAGTCCTCCGGACAAAGACCGCTCTTGGCATTGGTAAGGACTTGAATATGCACCGCTTTCCCGAAATAGTGCTGTCGCACCCTGTAGGCTGCGTCAAGAAGGGCCAGCACTTCGTCGTCTGAACACGCCAACACCGCCCTGCATTGTTCTCGGGAAGCGATGTCGCCGCCCAACGAAATTCCGACAAGTTCATCAAATCTCATATGGTAAACCTACCTTTGATCTGTTGTTATAAAGAAGGCCTCAACATTTTCGTTACCCTTTCTGGATGGTCTACAGACCACACAGTACACCGCCGATCAAGCGACCGGGAAGGGGCACCCCCTGTTAGCGCGGGGACGTCAACCGACGGCGCTCAGCGATTCTACCCCCTTCGAGCCTCACCATGTGGGTCATACAGGGGAGGATTTCCCGAGTGTGGTGGGTAACGTAAATAAGATTTGTCGAGGTCTGGCTGCCAACGTAATCGAGGATACCCAGGAGCCTTTTGCGATTTGCAGGGTCAAGCCCGCTACAGGGTTCATCCAGCATCAGGAGGAGGGGGGACTTTACCAGTGCCCTCGCGAGCAGCACCAGCTGTCTGTGTCCGTAAGAGAGCCGGTCAAACGGCTTTTTGGCGAGATCCATAATCCCAAGTTCCTCGCTCCACTTTTTTGCCGTCCGGATCTGTTGGTCGCTGCACCGCCGGTAAAGTCCTATCGAATCAAAAAACCCCGAGCAGATCACGTCAAAGGACCCGGTCCCCTGCTGGTAGGTGGCATTGAAATCAGGAGAGATAAAACCGATATACCGTTTGATCTCCCAGATGCTTTCACCAGACCCCTTCCTTTTCCCGAACAGATAGATCTCGTTGGCATAGGACTGCAAATTGTCGCCCATAATCAGGTTTAGAACGGTTGTCTTGCCCGCCCCGTTTGGGCCCAGCAGCGCCCAATTCTCTCCCTGTCTCACCGTCCAGTTAAAATGCTCGAGTGCCACGACCTCGCCGTACCGGACGGTCACCGCTTTCATTTCGATAAGGACTGGGGGGAGCTGTGCCGACGTTTCCTTGTGAAATCCGGAGAGCAGGCTGCCGCCGGTCCCGGTCGCCTCTGTCTGTCCGAAAGCGGCATCCTGAGTGATCGCGTTGTTCCGTGCGATTGTGCGTCCCGGGGCAATTTTTCCGAGGATGTCCTCTTTGGGTCCCTGCATCGACACCTGGCCGTCAATGATGTAGAGCACATGGGTAATAAAATTCGTGATTTCTTCAAACCGGTGGGTGATCAGAATGATCTGCACGCCTTGCGACATCAGGGTGTCGATCATTTCTGCCAGACTCCTGCGTGAGACAGAGTCCAGACCTTCAAAAGGTTCGTCAAGTATCAGCAGTTCGGGGTCTCTTAAGAGGGACCGGGCGATCAGGATCTTTCGCAACTCACCTGCGGATAACGACCGGACAGGTCTATCCAGGAGATGTTCGATGCCCAGCCGAGTGAGGAGGTCACGATGGCGTGTGGATCGGCGCAGCAAAAGCAGTGGATCTTCTTCTGTTGTTGATCCAGCCAAGAGTTCCTGTGCCGAGGTAAAGCCAAAGGTTCCGCTGAAATCGCGAGAGGTATCCTTCAGGTTCTCCCGTGCGATGACCTCCCGGTGCTGCTCAGGGGACACATAGCTGATCCTTTCGGCGATGTGAGGGGCTGACAGGCCGTTGCCATTATAGGTAATCCGTCCTTTAACGATCGGAACCATCCCCATAATGGCCTTTACAATGGTCGATTTTCCGGAGCCATTGGGCCCCACTATCGCCCATTGCTCCTCTCGGTTGATTTGCCACGATGTTCCTTGAAGATACCATTGGTCGCGCAGGCGGACCGTGATGTCATCAAGGGTGATAAATGGACGCACTGTGATGATACTCCCTTTTTCTCTTTTCAGGCCACAATGCCCTCACGGGTGGATTTGCCTGTCCCTTCTCCCATTCTCTGATGTTTGCCAGCTTGTTCCACTTTACGCGGAAATACCCTTTTGATCCCTGCGGGCACGCATTCTCTGGATTTCCTTTTCGGCACATTCGGGGCAATAGGTATGTGTGAAGTCAGCCTGTGAATGGCTACGGATATAGACCTCAACCTGTTGCCAGTATCCATTTTCATCACGCACTTTTTTGCAGAAGGCACAGATTGGAAGAATACCGCGAAGGGTCTCTATCTCACTCATGAGATGCTCTCTTATCTCTTTTAAGTCAACCAACTCTGTTACATCCCGCAATTCCTCGACGACAAAGCTGATTTCACCTTTGTCATTGAAAATCGGTGAAGCCACGACTTCTTCAAAAACGATCTTGCCGGCGGGTTTGTGTTTATGGATCACACTGGCCTGCTTTTGAAGTTCAAAAGCCAGTTGCACCGGACAAGAGGTTTCTTCCTGCCAGCACGGTCTATGAATCCCATGAGTTATTTTGAAACACGCCTGGCCAACAATTCTATCCCGACCCATATTCATCAAAATACATGCGGCGTTGTTAACGTCAACGATAGTATAGTTCCGGTCGATTACCAGAATGGGTTGACGCACCGCATCAAAGATCTTTGAGTAGTAGTCCTTTTGATCCATCATTCAGCATTCATTCCAATATATGTCATATAAAGTCAAGAAAGTCAGATATCAATAGACTCACAAATTCGTATCTTCTCAATAATTAGCGGTAAACAGGTATATTGTCAGAAGGTCTGGATTCCGGCCCTTCGGCCATGAGCTCAGAGCCGAATGGCTTTCGCCGGAATGACGTGAACTTAGCCTCTCTTGTCATTCCGGCGAAAGCCGGAATCCAGGTGTCCTCCCCCTAAATATTGAGATGTTACACAAATTCTCAATAAGTCCGCGTAACGGATACGGAATTCCCGCGCTGGTTCAAGCCGGGGGCAGGTTCTTCGCGGAGGTGACGGTCGTGGAGGACTTTTGCGAAGCCGTCGATACTGTCCGGCCGATGATTTTGACAATGACAGAAAAACCGGAAGATATCAAGGGCGTTGGCCAAAAAAGTCCCCCAGGCATGCAAACCGGATCTGTTTCGCTCATCCTATGGATCAACAAGCTCACCCCGCAGGACCGTGACCGCCCGTCCTCCCAGATATACGCGATCACCAGCGACCCGGACATGTACCACCCCACCGCGTTTGGAGGCCTGATAGGCAACAAAGGTATCTTTCCCAAGCCGCTGCTGCCAGAAAGGCCCAAGACAGCAATGGGCAGACCCGGTGACGGGGTCTTCGTCTACCCCGACCGCGGGTGCAAAGAACCTGGAAACAAAGTCAAACCCGGATGAAGTTGAAGAACTGGTTACCATGATCCCACGGATCGGCAAGGTCTTGAGCATTGCAAAATCGGGGTTTAGCCCTCTTACGGTCTCCTCTGAGTCCACCTCTACCAGATAGTCAAATTTGCTTTTGGCAATAGCCCTGGGCACTGCGTCCAGGGCCTGGCTCAAGCCGGGGGGTTCAGTTGCTGCCACAGCAGGAGTTGCAGGGAAGTTGAGCTCCACTTCATTCCCTTTGAGTTGTGCCGTCAGTAATCCACTCAGGGTATGAAACCTGGCCTCCTGGTCGGGGGCCAGTTCGCCCACTTCCCACAGGATGTGGGCGCTCGCAAGGGTGGCGTGACCACACAGTTCCACTTCGACCGCGGGTGTAAACCACCGCAGATCAAAGCCCTTATCCTGCCGGTACACAAAGGCCGTCTCAGAAAGGTTCATTTCTTGTGCCACCTTTTTCATCCAGTCCGCATCGCGCGGCTGAGAAAGGATACAGACAGCAGCCGGGTTGCCGGTGAAGGGCCTTTCCGTAAAGGCGTCTACCTGAAAGATGCTTGTTCCCATTTTCACCTCCTGATTGGTCTTCGTGTTGGAACCGGGTCTTTAAAAAAAGGCCTGAAACTACCATAATACCAAAAACGATTCAAAAGGTCATTGTTTCTAACTTGTGCGGCTAGCTTTCGGGTTTCAGGTGTTAGGTGTCGGAGCATCTCTGCTCGCCGAAGCTGACAACTAGGTCGAACCTGAAATGTGTGAACGAATGCCAAAGACAAAGGTTCCAAATGTAATCCATCCGTATCGTTTTCACTGAAACCCGAAACCTCAAAGGGTGGCACCGACCGAATTTCAAATATGGTATCAAATCGACAAGCTCACCCCATAGGATCATGACCGCCCGTCTTCCAAGGGATACACGATCACCAACGACGCGAAGGCGTACCACGTCCCCCCGGCTTAGGGGCCTGAAGGGCAACGAACTCACCAAAGGCCGCGTTGATACTTCAGGGCAGAATCCGTCAGAACCCCGCCACAAGCCGAAGACCATAGATGAGGCCATTGATGTCTTCACCCTCGATTCGGTTTTCCTTCATCCATTGAAGATCTAATGTGAATGCCAAGTGGTCATTTAGGACGAAACGGGCATAGACTTCTGCCACCTGTATGTCTTGGATATCCAGGTTGCCGTCACTTAAGTGGGCATACCCAATGCCTAGGTTGTCCTGGGGCCGTCCCCATAGTCTCCCTCCAACATTGAGCCCTCCCGAATAAATCCTCGAGCAGGGGACTGCAACCTCTTTCTTGCCCCATCCGAACCGCAACCAGGCCCCGAATACCTCGCCCAACTCCTGGTCAAACGAAAGGAGGATACAACCATGGGATCCTTTCCTTGTGACTCTTGGATCAACGAAGTCAGGGCTGGTCCAATCCAAAAGCACCCGATAGTTGCCCTCTCCCAATCGGGTATTCAGGGTATAGCCAAACTGGAGGCCATAGAAGTCGTAAGGATTCCCGTCCTCATTACTGCCGACACGCATGACAGCTCCTTTAAGTGCAAAATCGCCGATTTTCCACTCCACACCAGCACCGAGGTCGTATGAAGGGAGAAAGGCATTCGGGGCGTTGACCAAGGCCTCGTTCATAAACTGGGTGTATACATCATTAGAGAAGGCGCTTTCGTCAAGATAGTCTGTTGCGTCAATCACTCCTCCGGTGAGACCCAGGGTATGTCCTTGGCCAAGGCCGAAGGTATGTTTGTACCATGCGGTGAGAAGATAGTCCCGGTTTCGACCGTTGATGTCCCGGACGTTATGCGCAAGGTCTGCTGCCCAAGGGGCCAAGGCAAAGGCTGACTTGTCATTTAGACCATTGCCTGCGGCAAAGCCAAACTTGAGGAAGAACTCATCTTGTCTCGTAGGGGTAAACCCGATCTCCGGCTGAAGGACCAGGGCCCCGCCTCCCAGGTCCTCTGAGGAAGGGACGCCATTCACATCCTGATACTGGTATGCGGCTGCTAAAAGCCCATTGACGTAGATTGTATCATTGATCTCATATCCGTAGCTATGATCCATTGATCCCAATAGCCCAATTATCATAGCCAGGCATCGCAACGGCAATTTTACCCGCTCCTTCATCCTCTCTTTTCTCCTATCGCTTCACAGCCCTTTTCCGGGCCCAAACAAAAAGGCGCAACCGGGCCTTTTCGGCTCAGTTGCGCCTTCACTTCCTTCGCATCGCGGTACAGGCGAAGGCCGTAAGACACACCTTACCTGTCGTAAACAGTGCTCAAACCATGGCCTTCCGATGGGGCCTTTCAGTTAGCCATGATTCGGTCGGCCATTTTCCTTTTCTAACTTTGTCGACGAAAAAGGGCGTGACAAGTTCGGTGTTTTCCGCCGATTCCCATCACGCCCTCACTTCCCGGCTCCTGGCGCCGGGACGTAGGACCTATTTTTTCATCTCCAGTACTCTATGCGTTCTCTCCCAGCACCTTGATCAATTTCTTTCTTAGATTTTCCAATTGTTTTGATTTAAAGGCCTTTCTTGAATCCTCCAGCACCTCAATAGTCTCCATGAGTGTCTTCTTCAATAAGCGCTTATGGGGGCAACCAGTGACAAGGCAGTCTCCAATCGGTTTAGCACCCCGTTTCAAACACCTAATAATACAATCGTGCTCCTTGAGCGTTGCCTGGATCTCTTGGATGCTCCTCACCAATACCTCTTGATTTGTCATTTCCC
>CAZXCQ010000320.1:0-6623 GCA_964639275.1 uncultured Desulfobacteraceae bacterium
TATTTCAAGATATCAATCATACTTTCCAACTGTAAAACTAATAGCACCATAAATACTTTCAACCAAGCAATCTAAAAGCCGACCAGCACGCTTGAGATAGGCCGTAGTATCAGTAGCGGTATTTTCGATATGCTTTTATAGATCCACGGCCGTATGATTGAATGGAATCGGGCGCTTAAATCGGCCCGGTTCATCAGCTTCCCCCAGACGTCCAAAGGAGGCATTATGAAACGGCTATCTTTCCTAGTTGGAGTGATCATCACCGCCATCGGTATCCTGGGTATAGCGGCCCCGGCTGTCCTCTTGGAAGCCATGCGGCTCGCGCAAACCCAGATTGGGCTCTATGTTGTCTCAGCCTTACGGGTTGTTTTCGGACTAGTCCTGATAGGAGCGGCAGCCGCTTCGCGTCTGCCAAAGACCCTACGTGTGCTCGGTGCCCTCATCATCATCGCCGGTATCATTACGCCATTCTTTGGCGTCGAGCGTACTCGGGCAATTATCAATTGGTGGTCTGCCCAAGGCACAGCATTCATGAGATGCTGGGCGGTTCTTGCAGCGATTTTTGGCCTCTTCATTATCTATGCGGTTACGACCCGGCGCCAGACCGCTTACAAGAAATAGGGTCAAATTTACGATTGACTGTTGCTGACGACCTTTATGCGATAGCCATTGATGATCTCTATAGGTCCGGAAGAAGATATTTCAATGAGCCAAGAGATATTGCTATCTATCTTACGAGGCATCTGTGGGGTGAGACATTAAAGGCGGTAGGTGAAGTTTTTGGAATAAGCAAAAACAGCAGAGTTAGCAGCATCTTTGTTAGAGTCAAATATGAGATGAGTAGGGGAAAGGGCGCCTCGGTCTGAACGAGTTATCCACAATATGGCACCTATTCCAGCTATCGAAGGGGGGTTTCATACTTTGTATTCGAGGCCGGGCTGCTCCTCAATCATAACAGCCTTGTTGGGGCATTCGCGTGCCGCCTTCAGGCACTTGTCCCAGTAAATCTCAGGGATAGGATCGAGAATTACGGTTGCCTTTTTGCTCCCCTCCTGGAACCTGAAAACCTGCGGACATATCTTTACACAGATTCCAATGGTTCCGCATTTCAACTGGTCCACTTCCACTTTCATGTTCGGCCTCCCTTTCTTGTCCCGAGTGGCTTTTTGGGGTGTATGGAGCCCCTTACCCCTTCATCTGGCATAAGGAAATTAAGGTCTGCCAACCCAATTTAGGATATCTGTTTACCCGCGTGATTGGAGAAGTAGTAAATCGGATAGATCATCCATTTCGACCAGAAAAGGGGAGAAGAAATGAGGGCAAAGGGCGCATGTTTTTCTTGTGAACATTGAGTTCACTTGACCGTCACGCATGTTCGATCAGCGGCGTGGCACACCTTGCTGGATACACTCCCCAGGAACATCCCCTTCATGCTTCCCAACCCACGGCTGCCTAAGACAATCATATCGAAATCCCCACTTTTCGCAAATTCGATGATGGCTTCCGATGGATCTCCTTCCAAGACGGCCGTTTCGATCTCTTTGACACCCTTTTTCTGTGCCTGAGCCTTGGCGGCTTCAAGGATCCGGTTCCCGACCAGCTTTAAATAGGCCGTAGTCGGCGGTTCTTCGATATGCTCTGATCTGGTGAATTCGGTCAGCTCATCAGGGATTTTGTGTTCGGAGACGATGTGCAAGATATGGACCGAGGCCCCATTCTGGACTCCCAGGTCTGAAGCAAATTCCACCGCCTTTCGGGCATGCTCTGACCCATCGACGGGTACAAGTATCTTTTTGATCATCCCTTCAATACCTCCTCTGGCATTCAACTGATTAAGCTATTCGTCCATAACAATGTTTCCATCTTTCGAAACAGACAATAGAATAAAGCCTGTATTTCTTAACTATTGGATAAGAGGTGGACTTTTAACAAAAAGTATATGGAAATCCAGGCTCTTGTGTCAAGCTAAATCCGGCTGCAGGGTGTTGTTGGGGGGGCCTTTGGAGCAAAATTGATGACCGGTGGGACAAAGGACCTAGACGCCGATACGTAGATGGGGACATTATCCCAATTTGACCAGCATGAAATATGTCTTGCAGCATCACGATCTCAGTTTCCACCGCTAGGGTTTTCGAAACGCCCACAGGACCTGACTTAATCAATGAAACAATAAGTCTGTTCCAGGATTGAATCAAAAGGAGGCTCGAAAGCGGTCTGCAGGGAAAGGGATTTTTGCCCTTTTCAAAGAGTCGTTGGTCTGATATCTACAGTTCCATTGTTTTCGGCTATGGGGCAAAAAGGATTCGGATCATGACAACATGCTGCAAGAACACTGTGAGGGCCGATCATAGAACTTACCGACCCATTAAAGGAGAACGGAAGTGGATGAGAACGATTTGTCGGTTGTAGGGAAGAGTCTGCCAAGGGTCGATAGTCTTTCCAAAGTAACAGGGGAGGCAAAATACGACTGTGACTTTCGGATTCAAGGCATGCTTCATGGAAAAATCCTTAGAAGCCCTTACGCCCATGCCCGAATTCTTAATATTGATACCAGCAAAGCCGAAAGGCTACCCGGAGTAAAGGCGGTAATCACGGCTGATCATACCCCAAAGATTCCATATGGACTCTTGATTTATGACGAACAAGTGTTGGCCACCGAGAAGGTGAGATATGTGGGCGACGAAGTGGCAGCGGTGGCTGCCGTGGACCAGGATGCCGCGGAAGAGGCCATTGAGTTGATTCAGGTCGACTATGAAGTCTTGCCGGCGGTCTTTGATCCGGAAAAGGCCATCGAGCCTGGTGCGCCGCAAATACATATGATGAGCCCCACAAATATTATCGCTGAGCTTCACCTCGAGCGCGGTAATGTGGCGTCGGGCTTTGAGGAGGCCGAGGTGGTTCTGGAACAGAGGTTTGTCTATCCAAACGTCAGTCAAGCCGTAATGGAAACCACAGGTTGTGTGGCCAACTTTGATTCCAGTGGAAGGCTCAACATATGGTTGTCATCCATGGATATATTTTCCCAACGCAAGCAACTGGCATATGTTCTGGGGATGTCGGAAGGAAAGATTAACCTGATTCGGATGACCTGTGGGGGGGCTTTTGGATCTAAATGTACCATGAAACCAGTCTATCCGATCTGCGCGTTACTCTCAGGAAAGACAGGGAAACCGGTACGGATATTTTATGATCGAGAAGAGGATTTAGTCGTAGGACGACCCAGACCGCCATCGATAATTGATCTCAAGGCAGGGATCAAGCAAGACGGCATCATCACAGCCCGTCAGGCGAATGTGGTGGTGGATGCAGGTGCCTATGCCAACAACATGCCGTACTTGATGATGGCCCTGAGTACAAGGCCGGATAATGCCTATCACATTAAGAATATCAAAACCGATTCCAGGACTGTCTATACCAACAAGACCCCTGGAGGGGCTTATCGGGGATTCGGTGGACCTGAAATGCTTTTCGCCCTCAATTCAATGGTTGATATGCTTGCCGAAGCCATTGGAATGGACCCATTAGACGTGCAACTGAAAAATGCGGTGCACGCGAACACGGTCACGGCTCACGGCTATAAAATCAAGAGCTGCGGTCTGACCGAGTGTATCGAGAAGGTTGCGGAAGAGACAGATTGGAGGGAGCGACGATCCAAAAAGAGATTCAAACGCGGAATGGGACTTGCCTGTCAGGTCCATGCCTGTGATATGAGATACTGGGAGGGATTCCTCGGCTCCGTCATGTTCGTGAAGATTCTGGAAGACGGGAGGGTGTTAATCAACACGGGAGAACATGATTTCGGGCAGGGAATAGAGACCGTTCAGACGCAGATTGTCGCCGAAGTTCTCGGGATTCCGGTAGGGGATATCCACATAATGGAGGCAAGTACGGATACTGCGCCTTACGCCATAGGACCCTATGCTTCTCGCTTGACGATCAGTGGAGGAACGGCTGCCAAGCTGGCCGCAGAAGACGCAAGAGACCAGGTGTTCAATCTGGCATCTGAAATGATGGAAGCAAATCCAAAGGATTTGAAAATCCGCGAAGGAAGGATCTTTGTTGAAGGGAGCACGGATCGATTTGTTACCCTGGCTGACGTCGCCCGATTCAGCCAATACAGGTTGGGGGGCTCGGAGATTATTGGGAAAGGGGTGGATGAGCGTTATACCGACCATGTCTACATCACACCACCGCCGGCCGCGGATCTGAAGATGCCTGTGGAATGCCACGTTAACTATGGAAGTCCGAGCAGCGCTTACTTTTTCTCAGCCCAGGTGGTTGAAGTCGAGGTGGATACGGAGACAGGAAAGGTCAAGGTGATCCGACTTGTTCAGGCCGATGACCTTGGGAAAGCCATCAACCCCATGATGGCCCAGGGGCAGACAGAGGGCGGGACGGTCCAGGGATTGGGGTTTTCCCTGACCGAGGAACTGAAACGGGACGCTTACGGTAGGGTGCTAAATGGGAATCTGCTGGATTATCAGGTTCCCACTACCATGGATATCCCTGAGCTCAAAGTCATATTTGTTGAGTCTAATGAACCCCTGGGTCCATTCGGTGCGAAAGGGGTTGGTGAAGCCTCCCAAAATTGCTCTGGGGGAGCAATGGCGAATGCCATTTATGATGCTATCGGGGTGAGAATCAGCAGCCTCCCCATTACACCTGAGAAGATACTGAAGGCGATTCGGGAAAAATCAGCCATGGGTAAAGGCGGAAAACAATAAGGCCGGTTTTGTCAAGCCCTCATTAATCACCCAAAGGGAGAGTGTTTGATCATGCGATTACCAAGATTCGTCTACCTTGAACCTTCCACTCTGAAAGAAGCCATGGAAATCCTTTCAGACCATCAGTCGCATGTCATCAAGGCCGGTGGGACTGATCTAATCCCGAGACTGAAACGGAGGCTCGCCCAACCCAAATTCCTTATCAATTTGAAGGGCCTGTCGGAACTCGATTTTATCCGCCAAGATGGCCGGGGCACCCTTCAAATCGGCGCGTTAACGACACTCCGGGTGATCGAATCTTCTCCTTTGCTTATAGAGCGCTTTGGTGCCTTATCTGATGCGGTGGCCCGAATCGCTACGGCTGAAATTCGAAATGTTGCCACCTTGGGAGGCAACATCTGTCTGGATACAAGATGCCAGTTCTATAACCAGTCTCCCCTTTTCAGACAAGGAGCCGATCCCTGTTTGAAGGCCGGAGGATCGGAATGCTATATCTTTAGAAAGGGAAGCCAATGCCATGGCCTTTTCTGCGCTGACACTGTCCCCCTGCTCATAGCCGCCGATGCTAAATTGAGAATTGTCTCATCCGGGGGCGAGAGACTTGTCCCGCTGCAGGACTTCTACTCTGGAGACGGAAAAGATCCGTTTTTTATCGGGCAAGAAGAATTGGTTGCGGAAGTCCATATCCCCGAATCCGTGACCAATGCCCGGGCGGTTTACTTGAAATCTCGGTTTCGGGAGGCCATTGATTTTCCCCTTGTGGGCATAGCGGTCTTGCATATGAATGAAAGACAAGGGGAATCTCTGGGAAAGGTGCGGGTCGTGGTAGGCGGAGCCAGTTCAAAACCGGTCCGCTGCGTCAAGGTGGAGGAACTATTAGAAAAGGTCGGGGTTGAAGGTCAGGTTCTGGAAGAAGCTGCTGAGACCGCCGTGGAGGAAGTCGGCCTTGTTTCTTTCAGCGGCTGCTCCATTCATTATAGAAAAACCCTAGTGAAACAGCTTTTGATCAGGGCCGTGAAAGAGATCATGGATTAGATTCTGCGAATTTATCTGAAGGGAGATTTGTTGTGACAAAGAGGGTTATCGATCTAGTGGTGAACGGAGACGAATACGAGGTGGCCGTTCCATCCCACTGGACCCTGCTGGAGCTGCTCAGGGAAGAACTAGGGCTTACCGGCACCAAGGAAGCCTGCAACATGGGAGAGTGCGGCTCTTGTACGGTTTTGATGAATAATGTGCCGGTTCTATCCTGCCTGATTCTGGCTGTGGAAGCCCGGGGAAAAGAGATCCTTACCATAGAGGGATTAAAGGGGAAAAAGGGAGAGCTGCATCCGCTCCAAGAGGCGTTTCAAAACCAGGGTGCGGTTCAATGCGGATTCTGCACCCCGGGTATGATTTTGGCAAGCAAGGCATTACTCGATGAGAACCCTCATCCTGACACGCTCGAAATAAAGAAAGCGCTCGCAGGTCACTACTGCCGATGCACAGGATACGCCAAGATCATTCAAGCCGTTGAGGCTGCCGCTTCATCCACACCGTGAGGGGTTTTATTTCCAGCAAGAGGCAATATCAGGTCGTGGTGGAGATTAACTGTTTGCTTTCTTTTAGCCTCATTTTTTCATGGATATGGCACATCAATCCAAACTTGAATCCCTGGCAGAATGCCTCTCTAGTTTTGCGTATTTCTTTGATAACCTGGTCATCTTTCATTTTCATCACCTGTTTCTTTAAAAGCTGTATAGGTGTTATGATTTCAGAACAAAGAGCCTTAATTTACGATTTATGGTCTCTCTCCAATTCGACCAGAACCAATTCTGAAATATACAGTTCAAAGGAATCCCTTTTATCCCATATTCCGGAAAAAAATTGAATTAATGTGTGATGTCAAGATGTTACGAA
>CAZXCQ010000321.1:0-4420 GCA_964639275.1 uncultured Desulfobacteraceae bacterium
GTACCCCCACGCCCCCGCAGCCATTTCAAATACCCTCAGGATCGCCGATTCCTGCCGTCTGGATTGGGACTTTGACCGGGTCATATTCCCCCGGTTTAAAGAGATGGGCGACGAGGAGTCCTTTGACCTGCTCTATCGCCAGACCCTGGAGGGATGCAGACGCAGATACGGGGAGATCACAGGGGCCGTCAGGGATCGGGTGGAACATGAGATGCGAATCATCCGAGAAAAGAATTTTGCCCACTATTTCCTTACGGTTGCCGATATCACAAAAAAGGCCCGGCGCTCATGCGGCCGGGGGAGCGCGGCCGCCTCCATCGTCTCCTATGCCCTCGGAATCACCCATGTGGATCCCATAAGACATAACCTCTTTTTTGAACGTTTTTTAAATCCCGGCCGGATGGACCCCCCGGACATCGATGTGGACTTTGCATGGGATGAGCGGGAAGGGGTCATCGACTATGCCTTTGCCAGATATGGAAACCGCCGGACGGCCATGGTGGCCAACCACAACACCTTTGCCGCCAGATCGGCCATCAGGGAGGTGGCAAAGGTCTTTGGCCTGACAGACAGCGAGATCGGGCGGGTCACCGGCAAGATAGGCTTTGGGTGGCGTCTCAAGGGGATCTGGCAGGAATTGTCCTGTCATCCCAGGATGCGGGGGGTCGATTTTCCCGAACCCTGGGATGAGATATTACGGGCGGCCGTCCAGCTCGAAGGGCATTTCAACCACCTCTCCACCCACTGTGGCGGCCTGGTGGTGGTGCCCGACGAGATCCGCAGATACTGCCCGGTGGAGATCTCCCCCCGGGGGCTCCAGGTCCTGCAGTGGGAAAAGGACTCGGTGGAGGACGCGGGCCTTGTAAAGATAGACATCCTGGGAAATCGAAGCCTGGCCGTCATCCGGGATACCCTGGACCTGGTCAGGAAGAATTATGGCCGGCGGATCGACTATGCCTGCCTCAATCCCATCGATGACCGCAGGACCATAAGGGTCTTCTATCAGGGGGACACATTCGGGGTCTTTTATTTTGAAAGCCCTGCCACCCGACAGGTCCTGACCAAGGTGCGGTCGGGTTTTACCTTTGAAGAGTATCTCCGGATGGACCACTTTCATCTCAATGTGGTGGTCACCTCCATCATCCGGCCCGCCTCCAACCAGAGCATCCACACCTGGATATCCAGGCTCCATGGTGAGGCCTGGGAACCGCCCCACCCCCTTTTGGCGCCGGTGCTTCAAGAGACCCTGGGGGTGATGGTATTTCAGGAGCAGCTGAGCCAGGCCGCCATTTATCTGGCCGGATTTGACCCTGCCGGGGCCGATACCCTCAGGAAGGTGGTGAGCAAAAAGGACAGGGAAAGGAGGCTGGGGGACTTTTACGCCCGCTTTGTAAAAGGGGCACGGGGCAGGGGGGTAAACCAAAAGATCATCCAGGAGGTCTGGGAGATGATGATGGGGTTTGACGGCTACAGCTTTTGCAAGCCCCACTCGGCAAGCTATACCCTGGTGGCCTATAAATCTGCCTATCTGAGGGCCCATTACCCGGCCGAGTTTATGGCATCTGTGATCTCAAACGGCGGGGGCTATTACTCGGCCTTTGGGTACCTGTCCGAGGCCAGACGGATGGGCCTCAAGGTCCTGCCTCCCCATATCAACCAGAGCGAGATCAAGTATATTGGAAAAGACAGGGCCATCCGGGTCGGGCTCATGCAGTTAAAGGACCTCTCCCGGGAGGCCAGGGAATCCATTGTTCACGAGCGGACCAAAAACGGTCATTTCACATCCCTTGGAGACTTCCTGCGCCGGGCAGGGGGCCATATCCACCCCCAGGACGTGAGGGTCTTGATCAAGGCGGGCTGTTTTGACGGCATCGGTGGAAGGACTTCCCGGGCCGGGCTGATGTGGGAGGCCCTTCGGTTTTTTGGCCAAAAAGAGGAGAATAAGACCCCCGGCCTCTTTGATTGTGCCCGGTTACGCCCTCCTCGATCCAGCCAGGGGCAATACTCAAGGCGTCTTATGCTGAGGCATGAATCCGAGACCCTCGGCCTTTTCCTCTCCGTCCATCCCCTTGATCTTTACCGGCATCACCTCCAGGGATGGGGCCATGTCTCTGCCAAAGATCTCTGTGATTGGGTGGGAAAAGAGGTCACCGCCATCGGGTGGCTGGTCACCGGAAAGACAGTCCACACCCGGGAGGGAGAACCCATGAAATTCATCACCTTTGAGGATACCACCGGCATCTATGAAACCGTGTTCTTCCCAAAGGCCTATCACAGGTTCTGCCACATGCTAAATGGGGCACGCCCCTATATCCTGAAAGGGAGGGTGGCGGGGCACTTCGGGGCCATAACCCTCACGGTGAACTGGATCGGGTTTCTGGATAGACAAAAATAAATGCCCTAACCGTTCACGGGTTCATGGGTTCAGCGCCCTCCTTTTCTTTTAGTAGCCGCCTCAATACCTTGCCGGCACCACTCTTGGGGAGGTCATCAACGAATTCTATGACCCGCGGACGCTTGTAGGCAGCCATGTTTTTCTTGCACCAATCGAGTATCTCATCTCCGGTGGTCTTCCCCTTGAAGTCCGCTTTCAGAACAACAAAGGCCTTGGGGCTTTCCCCCCGATAGGGGTCCGCGATGCCGACCACGGCGGTCTCGGCGATGGCGGGATGTCTGTAAAGGAGGTTCTCCACATCCGAGGGATAGACATTGTAACCCGAGCAGATAATAAGCTCCTTTTTGCGACCCAGTATCTTGACATACCCCTCTTCATCCATCAGGCCGAGATCTCCCGTATACAGCCACCCATCCCTCAAGATGTGCGCTGTTTCCTCAGGTTTCTTCCAGTACCCCTTCATCAGCGTGGGGCCCTTGATGACGATTTCACCTTCGGTGTGGAGGGGGAGTTCTCTGGTGCCTGTCTCAACATCCATGATCTTTATGTCCACAAAATGGGGAATGCCGATAAAACCCGGTTTGTGGGCAAATAGGGGCGTCAGAAGGCCCCCTGATGCGCAGGTCTCAGTCAGCCCGTACCCTTCTCCGATAAAGGCCTTTGGTGCCAATTCCCTGACCTTCTCCTGGATTTCAAGGGAGATCGGGGCCCCCCCGGTTACCAAGAGCCTGAGGGAACTCAAATCCGAAGGTGTGACCCCTGGCAACCCGAGCAGGCCGATCAGCATGGTCGAGGCCGCGCACCAATAGGTGCATTTATAGTGTGAGATGGCCTGCGCCGATATCTCTGGCACAAAACGCGGAAGGATAACCAGGCGCCCCCCTACACCCAGTGTCGCAATCATGACCGCCGACGACCCCATGGCGTGAAAGAACGGCGTAACCCCCAGCGTGACATCGTCATATCGCAATCGCTGCCAGATGGCATCGGAAAGGCCTGCAAAGCCCAGACTATAGTGGCTCAGCACGGCACCCTTGGGCATCCCCGTGGTTCCACCGGTATACTGGATAATCGCCAGGTCCTCATGCAGGTCCTCCACATGGCACAAGGGCCCTTTTGAGGATTTTTCGAGAAACGCCAAAAAATCAATGGTTCCGGGAAATTCCCGGGCAGGACCTTTAAACTCATCTGAGATTGGAAGCACGGGTTCCGACGGCAGGTAGTCTCTCAGAGAGGTCACGATCATGCCCTTTATCGATGTCTGTCCCCTGATCTTTTCCGCTTCAGGATAGAGGTAATCCAGGGTCACCAGGGTTTCTGCCTCCGCATCATTGATCTGGTATTTCAGTTCTGCCTGTTTGAACATGGGGTTTAGGGTGACGATCACCCCACCGGCCCTGAGGATACCAAAAAAGGCGATGACAAACTGGGGGCAGTTTTGCATGAATAGGGCGACTCGATCACCCCTTTTGACACCCAGGCCCTTCAGGCCGTGTGCAAACCGATCGATCGCACCGTCCAATTCCCCATAGGTGATGTCTCGTCCATAAAAGCTCAATGCAATTCCTTCTGGTCTGATGGTTGCCCAGTCTCTCAGATACTCTGATATGGGTTTTTCCAATTCAAAGCTCTTTGGAATAGCGGGCGGCCAGACCTTGTCCCATCTCCTGGATGTCCTTTCCATAGCGCCCTCCTGAAATCGTCAGACACAGGGACATATGCCCCGGCGGAGAATCAGTCCTTCCATGAATGCCCCCTCTATTACACAGTCCACGGCGAAAAAAAAGTGAAATTTGGTGCTTCCGCAAAAGCCCACCAATGCCTCTTTTTTGTCATTCCTGCCCCGTATCAAATACGGGATAAACTCCAGCAGGAATCCAGTCCTTTTCTACCCCTCCGCCTAATCAAATTTTCTCCCTTCCGTTGACACCCCGTCGTGGTTTGCTATAAGTTCCGGGATCGTATCAATTCAGCTTTCATCAAAAATAATTAACCCCTTAAATCTTCCCGCAGGACGGGACGGCC
>CAZXCQ010000321.1:4520-6548 GCA_964639275.1 uncultured Desulfobacteraceae bacterium
CTTCGCTAGAGACTCCGAGAGCGCAAAGAGGAATGATTTTTGCTTTGCGGCGTCTCAGCGCAAAGCAAAAAATAGATCGAACTCTGCGGACTCGGCGCCTCGGCGGTGAAAAATCCTTTGTAGAAAACCCTTTTGGGTCACCATCAAAATTGGAACTGAGACAGGGGAATGGGGCTTCTGAATCCCCATTCCCCGGTTTTCAAAAGGATAAAATGTTACACCAATGCAAAGAATAGCGTACAAATGGAAGGCACTCGTCACAGTGGCCATGGGGACCATGATGGCCACCATGGATGCCAGCATCACCAACATCGCGCTTCCCGAGCTAACTCACGTATTTCATAAAGATCTGGATGCGGTCATGTGGGTGACCGTGGCCTTCCTGCTGGCAAGCAGCAGCCTGATGCTCATCTCGGGCAGGATCAGCGATCTCGTGGGCAGAAAAAGGATCTATGCCGCGGGCATGGCGATCTTTACCCTGGGCATGGGGGCCTGCTCGCTCGCCCAAAGCATTGAGCAAATCATCCTCTTCAGGGTCATCCAGGCCATTGGAGCGGCCATGTCCATCTCGTGCGGCGCGGCCATTGTTACGGCGGCCTTTCGCGCCGCCGAACTGGGCAAAGGCCTGGGTTATCTCGGGATATCCGTGTCCGCAGGTTTTATTCTGGGGCCTGTGGTCGGGGGATTTCTCCTGGATCTGCTGGATTGGCGCTCGCTTTTTTACATGCGGATACCAATGGGCGTTGTCACCTTCTTGATGGCTATCATTCTGCTTGAAAAGGACTCGGGGCGTTCGGGCAAGATCCAACTCGACCTCATTGGCACCCTGACTTCATCCGGTGGTCTTTTCTGCCTGTGTTTTGGCCTCAGTCAGATCAGGGGCCATGGGCCGACAGCGCCGGTTTTTCTGTTCCTGGGGGCCGGTCTTGTTATCCTCATCCTTTTTGTCCTGGTGGAACGTCACGTGGCTTTCCCCATTGTTGACCTTTCGCTCTTTAAGAACCGGGTCTTTTCCTGTGCCACGGCCGGTCTTTTCCTGTTTTTTGTGGCTGCACCGCCCTATATCATGATTATGCCCTTCTATCTCCTCGAGGGGCTCAGGCTCAACCCGGCTGAAACCGGTCTCCTCCTGGCCGTGGTCTCCATGACCACCATCATTATCGGCCCCATCAGCGGGTCTGTTTCAGACCGGCTGGGGCCGGTATGGCCTTCCACACTGGGGGCTGTGGCGACGGCCGCTTCATTCTTTTTTATGCTCCGGTTTGATCTCCAGACCCAGATCCCAACCATTATTCTGGTACTGATACTCCTTGGGTTTGGTGTGGGGGCGTTTCAGCCTCCCAACAACACCATACTCATGGGCGCGGCAGAAAAGGAGTGCCTCGGCTCGGCCTCTGCCCTCATCGCCACCGAGAGACAGGTGGGCATCTCCCTGGGGATGGCCCTTGCAGGAACGGTCTTCTCCGCAAGGCGAGCAATGTACCTTGATGCCCTGCGCTCAAAAGGGATGGGAGACCTCGACATGCTGAGGCTCTCCATTCCTCCCGCCTACCACGATGTGCTCCTCATATCATTGACCCTGTGTCTGGCCACCGTGGTGCTCTCACTCCTTTCCTACCCTCGCTTCAAAAACGATTTGCCCATCTATTAAGCCCGGAACAAATTCCCCTTGACTTTTCTTTTATTTTCCATATGATTCCCGATAATTAATCCAACAATCCCGCCTTCCGCGGGATCTGCGTTTCACTCCGACCAGCACCGAGCAACGAGTAACTAGCAACGTGCAACTAGAAAGGAATAACCCTGAACCTCTGTACCTTTGAACCCTCAACCTTGAACCCTTGAACCCAGAACCTCTGAACCTCTCTATGAGAGTTTTCCCATGGACAAACCTCTCAAAATGTGTCTACCCAACTCCTGACAGAACCTTTGTTTCTGTTGGGAGTAAAACCTTCATGATAATTTTCAACTTCCCCCTGATTCTATTTACTTTTCCCGTGCTGTAATCGACACCTGCTTCGGATGCTT
>CAZXCQ010000322.1:0-6527 GCA_964639275.1 uncultured Desulfobacteraceae bacterium
GATCGACTATTGGACATGATCATATCCAGCTGCCGGGTATGGACGATCAGATAGCCGAGAATCTTTAGGCTGTGCTGCATAAAATCCATCTCCCGATCCTCCGAGCGGGCGATGACGTTATCTTCCCTTACCTCCACGCCGAAGCCGCATTTTTCCAATATCTCCCTCACAAACAGCACCCGCTTGAGACGCCTGTCAAAATCCGCGGCCCCCCCCTTGAACTGAAAGCTTATATAGTTCTCCCCGGACCTCTCGCTGACCAGCGCCTCCACAATGGAAAAATGAAACCCGAATCTGGAATTGAGGCTGCAATAGTCTCTTGAAATCATAAAATAGTTCCGGTTCGCATACTTCGAACGTATACCCGTGGTCAGTGCCGGGTTGGTGGTGGCCTCGAACATCACTGACATAAACCCCTTCCCGTCCACAGGGGGCGGGCCCTCCCAGGGAACCGCGGTAATCCCCTCCCACAGCGCAAGCATGGGTGTGGAAACGATATTGTCAATTCTGACATACTTGCCTTCGACCTCTTCTCTGAACCCATCATCCAGATTCAGGATCCACCACTGCATGGGGACCTCACAGAAGAGCTGTTTGCTGGAGCGTTCGGGGAAACGATGCTCCTTTCCGAACTGAAACATCTCGTGCACCGACTTCTCATGGCAAAAGCGTGTAATGTCATGAAAGGTCTTGCAGTTCCTGGGACTAAACCCAGGGGAGTCTGGATCCAGGAGGTTCAGTGAGACGATATACCCGGCCGCCCCCCTGAGAGCCTCATAGACAGGGCTCCCTTCCATGAGGTTCTTCGGGGCACCCCGGTCTATCAGCAGTGAATCGATCCGTCCTTTGTAAATCGTTTGACCATCGGCATCCACCGTGACCACCTGCCCGTTCTCAAGTCGATCCACGGCCCCTTTGAGGCCAAAAAGGGCCGGGACACCAAACTCCCTGGCCACATTGGCCAGATGCCCGGCGATGCTCCCCTGCTCGGTAACCACGGCACCTGCCCGGCCCAGGATCGTGGCCCAACGGGGCAGAGACTGGGCGGTCACCAAGATCCCGCCCTCTGGAAATTGAAGCGTATCCATATCTCTCTTAACCACGAACACCGGTCCTGCTGCAGCCCCCGGGCTCGCAGAAATTCCACCGTGGAGTATGACCGGGCCTCTCTCTTGATCCCGAACCAGACGTTTCGCCGGCACCAAATGCTCTTTCACCTGTTTGAGGGGCCGGCACTGAAGGAGGATGATACGCTCCTCCCTGTCTATTACCCATTCAATATCCTGCGGGACGCCATAGTATGTCTCCAGACGGAGTGCCAGCCGAGCCAGGTCCAGGGCCTGCTCATCATTTATGGAGGCCCGGCCGCGGTTGTCGCCGATAACCTCCGTCCTGCTGACGCCTTCATCAGGATAACAGACATACATCTGCTCCTTCGCCGCAATCTCCCTCTGCTGAATGACCATGGGATCGCTGCGGGAGACAACGGTGAGGTCTGAAGTGGTGCTGCCATCCACAACCGATTTTGGAAGCCCCCAGGCCGAATTGATAACAATCGCATCATCCCGGACATCGATCGGGTTTCTCGAGTACATGACCCCGCCCGAAACCGCATCCACCATGACCATGCACCCGACGCACATGGCCACGGTCTCGTCCAGAATGCCGCGATTCAGGCGGTAAGTCATTGCCGGTAGGCCGTATTTGCTGGCAACGATCTCCTTGTAGGCCTCTTTTATATGTTCCGGACCCACGTTGAGTTCAGAACGATACTGACCGGCAAAGGAGGTCTCGGATAGATCCTCTCCCAAGGCACTGCTCCGCATGGCCACCGTGACCCTTTTTCCTTCCTCCCTTTCCAGACGCTTGTATTGTTCTCGGATGGCGGCATCCAGATCAGGGGGAATCGCCGACCGGATGATCAACTGCTGGAGGTCTGAACTCAGTCTGTGGAGCTGGTCGAGGCGATCCACATTGGTGGCCTGTATCCTGCGATCAATCTCCAGTTGAAGATCATTATGCGCCATAAAGCGCTGGTAGGCCCGCGCTGTTATGGCAAAGCCGTCGCTAACCTTCAAATGAATCCGGTTTCTCACTTCTCCCAGATTGGCTATCTTGCTCCCCACCTGGTCTATGAGCCCCTTGCCCACGTCACTCAGGGGGATGGCCAGCGGGCCTTCGGCGGGTACGCTTTTGGAGGAAAGAAAGGGGTTTATTTTTGTTTGGATCTGGTTGAATTTCTCGGAAAGCTCATCATATTTTCCCTGTGCCAATTCGCTCAGATGCCTGACCATCTGCCAGACATTGGTGGAGGCCCTGGTACACCTCGATGTCACAAAGGTCATCCCAAAGGGCTGCGTTCCCCTGAGCGCCTCTTCCATTTCGGCCATGATCTCCAGGGCCTTGTTGTTGGCGTTTAGGAGCAGCTTGAAATGGTGATACCGGTCCCTAAAGGCATTGCGGAGTTCTTCGACACTCGCCCCTTCCATCCCTTTCTTTCTTGAAAAGAATGACTTCAGACCCTCAAACATCGGATTTCGCCGGTCTTGCCTATGGGGTATAGGATTTCGCTTCAGGTTTTACATTTTGGAACAGAAAGCCGTTCCAATAGCTATAATATAGCATGGATCCCGTATTCCGCAAAATTGCCTTCTGACCTTGTAAGTGTCTGGAATCATTGTGTGCTGTTCGCTCATATTTATGGGCTACAATTTCCAGTAGATTGGAAACATATTGCTATTTCAATATGTTACAAATCTGCTTTCCGGAATACGGGATGGATCGAAAAAAAAGCTAAAGGCATAACGAGATCCGCCCTATGCCTTTAGCCTTTTAAAAAGGGGGCTATTTTTCTTCCGGGTCCTTGTCGAAGATCTCTCTTATCTTGTATGAAATCTCCTTTATGTTGAACGGCTTCTGGATATATCCATTACAGCCTCTCTTGAGCATCTCGGTTGCCTCTCCATCTTTGCTGTAACCGCTCGAAAGTAGAACCTTTATCTCCGGGTTGAGTTTCTTGAGCCTGTCGTATGTCTCTCCACCACCCATCTCCGGCATGATCACATCCAGGATGACCAGGGCAATTTCGCCGGCCTTTTCTCTGTAGATATCTATCGCTTGCCTCCCGCTCTTGGCCGTCACGACCGTGTACCCCATCTCTTGTAACATCTCCTTGCCCGAATCAATGATCTTTTCCTCATCGTCCACAAAGAGAATCGTCTCTCTGCCCCCCAAGACCTCTTCAGACAGCTTTTTCTCCTGAATCACCTCCTTTTCAGATGCCGGCAGGTATAACGTAAATGTGGTCCCCTCACCTTTTGTGCTCTGCACATTGATGATGCCCCCATGGTTCTTGATGATCCCATAGGCAGAGGCCAATCCGAGACCCGTCCCCCTCCCCATCTCTTTGGTGGTAAAAAATGGGTCAAATATCCTCTCCTGGGTCTTTTCATCCATACCCACACCGGTGTCGGTAACCGAGATCTTTACATATTTGCCAGGGACCACACCGTAGGGCTTTACATCGTGCGGACCGAGATCAATGTTTTCTGTCTCAATAAATAGCTTCCCACCCCCGGGCATGGCCTGCCAGGCATTAATATAAAGGTTCATCAAGACCTGCCCGATCTGCGTCCGGTCCACTTCAACCGCCCAGATGTCCTTTTGGTACTTCGGGTGGATGCCAATCTCTTTCCTTGTTCGGCCAAACATCTCAGAATTTTTCCTGACGAGCTCATTAAGGTCAGTGGGCCTGACCTCATATTTCCCGCCCTTGGCAAAATCTAATAGTTCTCTGGTCAGTTCCGCGCCGTTTTGAACGTATTCTTCGATGTTCTTTAATCTTACATAATCTGGGTCACTGGAATCTTTCGTGAGTAGCATCAAGGAGACATTGCCCTGGATAGCCGTAAGCAGATTGTTAAAATCATGGGCTATGCCACCGGCCAGAGTGCCTATGGCCTCCATTTTTTCGGCCTGCCGGAGCTGATCCTCCAGCTTGCGGAGTTCCTGTTGGGCCAAGACGCGCTCAGTTATGTCCCGCCCGGCACCGCTTACGAAAGGCTCCTCTCCACCTTGCCTTACCAGTACATTTCGATGCTCTATGTAATGTTCTTTCCCGTCCCTTGAAAGGTATACGGATACCCCGTCAAACGAACCCTTTTCTTTGATCTGGGGCAAATACACCTCTTTAAAGGCTGCCCGGTAATCCGGAAGAATGAAATCGCTAACCAATCTCCCGATCAGCTCCTGGCGAGCATAACCCAGGCCATCGGCCGTGGCCCGGTTGACGGCAAGAAGCCTGCCTTCGAGGTCGTGGGAGTATATAAAATCACCAATACTGTCAAACAGATCACGATAACGTTCCTCGCTCTCCCGCAACGCCTTCTCCGCCCTCACCCGGTCGGTGATATCTGTACATACACCAATCCATTTATGTGGGAGCCCTTCCTCGTCTAATACTGGCATCCCGTGGCTGCTCCAGTGTCTCCATGTGCCATCCTTATGCATGATTCTATACTCGTAAGAGATAGGGGCGCTTGATGTCCGATGGAGTTCCACGGCGTCTTTAAGACGAGATGCATCTTTCGGGTGGATCTGGTTCAACCATCCATCAATGGTTCTCGGTATCTTATCGACTTCATAACCAAGGATCTCATCAATATTACCAAACCATTCCAGTTTATCATCTTTAACGCTCCATTCATAAATCAAATCATATGCCACCTCTCCGGCAATCCTTAGACGTTCTTCACTCTCCAGAAGCGCCACTTCTCCTCGCTTGCGTTGAGTGAAATCACGAAGGGTGATCAAGCGGCCGATGAAGCTGCCGTACCGGTCTTTTAGGGGCGAAATATACAGATCATAGAAGCGCTGGGCATCGCCCTCCCCAAGAGTAATTTCTGAACGCTGCTCTGTCACCTCGTTGACCTGTTTGATCAACATAGACTGGTTGACAAATACTTGAAGGGCTGATTGTCCAATTATCCCTGGATCGGAAAGGCAAAAGATTTCCTGGGCCGCCGGGTTGATGTCGACGATCCGGCCGTGATGGTCCAGAACAATAACGCCATCTGGCATGCTATTGAGCACCGCTTTGTGCGCCACTGGCACGATATCAAGGATTCGGAACAAATATATGGCACAACCGACGACCAGGCCGGTGACGGTGAAGGCAATGGGTGTCAGATCTATGCGGGGCCAGGGACTGATATTGATAATGTGCAATACGTTGGCGATGCAGGGGGCAGCAATCCCCATCAACACAATAAAGACCTGGGTGCGATAGAAGCGCGGGGAGCTACTCAATGCCTGGATAAGCAAGGCGGCGCTCAGCAGAACCGTAAGGTAGCAAAAAGAGATCCAGGCCCAAAAACAAGGGCCGTAATCGTAGACGCCTATTGGAATCAGGCCACTGGTGTCGAGCCATATCTTCTTCCAGACTAGCCCGTGGATCTGGTTCGTCCAGACCAAGGCCAAGGTAAGCACTGGAAAGATCAGCATCAGGACAAAATTCCGAACAGTCAGCCACGTTTCCCGGCCAGTGTATTGCAAAACAAAAATGAGTAAGGCCGGCGGCACAGTTACGATACCCACATATTGAATCTTGGCCAATAAGACCTTGGTTGCCAGGTCAGGACTGACCTTATGGAGGGCGCTGAGAAGCGCCCATTCTGCCGTGGCCAACATCAAGACCATCAGGGCCCTGGCGCCCGGAGCAGATCGTTTTGGCCACAGGCTGAACGCCATGATTATTGATGTTAACCCGGCAAGAAATTGAGGTACCCAAAAAATCGTAGGCTCGGTCACGATTAACCCTCCGTTGGTTCCATTAAATTACCCTGTCTTTACAGTACAAAGTCGCCAGATCGATGCGCTATGAGGAATTCATCCCGTAGTTGCAAGAAGCCTTTCTACTAAATGGGCAACCCCTTTTATCGCTTATGGATCATGGCTGATCGAGCGATGGCTGGAGGACACCATGGTGGGTGCGATCTGGGAGAAAACAAAGCGCATTGCTGACTCAAGCGACTGGTCCCAGAGAAAAACGTTTGTCGGTCCTCCATTATGCAACAACGGGGTTCACTTTGAATGCGGTCCTGTGAGGGCATCAATTATCCAGTTTGGTCCTCGCATAACAGCATATTCCATCGGATCGGGTCAATTCCAATGCAGCATCGGGGGCAACATTTCTGTATAAAACTACCACAGAAGGTTTACAAGATCAAATCCCTCCAGGGCGATTTTGACAGTAAACCCCACCCCTTAATTTTCCCTTCTGGCCCGGTTTCCTTAATGAAGTCCAATCTCAAACCCTTGACCCCTGTGGCGATAGGGCCTAAAATGCAAGTCCAATCCTGGGGCCCGGGGTTCAAGACCAGCGTTAGAGGGGGGCGACATGAGGAAAAGCTATGCCTTCAACGTCCTGTCTGACGAGAAATTCTGTGCAGAGTGTGGCAGGGCGTTAAAGAAGCGGATAGCAGAGGAAAAGCCTAAATTTCATCTCTGCTATAAATGCTTCAAGAAGA